>NZ_PYSV01000002.1 GCF_003028415.1 Deinococcus arcticus | reverse complement strand
CGGGCGCCCGCTGCCGGGCCCCCCCCCCCCCCCCACCCGCCCCCCCCCCCCCCCCCCCCCCCCACGCCCGGGACCCGTGTTTTTCCTACTCGCGCTGCTCGTGTTCGGTCACTCGCTGCCGAGCCCCCGATCAACCGAGCGAAGCGAGTCTCGAAAAAAGGACGTTGCACCGGGCGTAGAGACTTTGCGGTGCTCTTCTGAACAGTCGCAACGTGAGGTGCAACGTCCTTAGTTCTTGCCCTTGCCCTGGGCCTTGGCCTGTTCCATCGCCAGCTCCTTGAAGGCACTCAGGCTGCTGGCATTGGCCTGCCCCTCAATGGCCTTGACCGCGAGGTCCTGCATCTGACGGCTGGCGACGCCCAGTTGCTCAGCCAGCCCCGCCGCGCGGGTGTCCAGCAGGTCCAGCCGGGTCTGCAGGTTCTGGAGGCGCTGCTCGTAGATGCGGCGCTGGCCCTCGATTTCCTTCTCCTGCAGGTCAGTGCGCACGCGCGCCTGTCGGCTGCCAATGCCGGTGCCCTCGGCCTCGGCGCGCTTCAGGGCAGCCTCGCGCTCGGCACCCAGGGCGGCGGCGCGGGCGGTGATCTCGCGGGCACGCTGCTCGCGCTGGGCCAGTTCGGCCTCGTGGGTGTTCCACTCGCGCTCCTGGGTATCCAGACGCTCGGCGCGCGCACGGGTCAGTTCGGCCTGCTCGGCGCGGTAGGTTTCATCGTCCAGGCGGCGGGCAAGGTCGCGGCCATAGCGGTAGTCGGCCTCTTCGCGCTCGCGGGTGGTTGCGGCCGTCAGGTCGCGCTCCTGCACGGCGCGTTCGCGGGCGTCCTGTTCCGCCAGCCACTCGCGCTG
This sequence comes from Deinococcus arcticus, assembly GCF_003028415.1. Lineage (NCBI taxonomy): Bacteria > Thermotogati > Deinococcota > Deinococci > Deinococcales > Deinococcaceae > Deinococcus > Deinococcus arcticus. The sequence continues at coordinate 307,824 of NZ_PYSV01000002.1, read as the reverse complement.
CCGGGCGTCCCAGTCCTCGGCCGTCTCGGCCTGACGGGTTTCGTACTCGGTGCGGGCCCCCTCGGCCGCTGCGTCGTACTGCGCCAGCAGCTCGCGCAGCGAGTCCTCGGTCACCTCCAGGCCATAAAGGTCTTTCAGGGCTTCACGCTCGGTCTGGGCCAGCTTCAGCACGCCCTGCAGCCCGGCCGCCTGGGCACTGAGCTGTTCAGACAGTTCCGCCAGCGTGCCCGAGGCCCCGGCCTGCAACTGGGCCAGCAGGCCCAGCGCCACTTCCATCCGCCCCGGCCTGTCCCCGGGCGTGGTGGGCAGTTCGCGGCTGGCCGCGGCCATAGGCCCCTGGGCGGCCGGCTGCGCTTCTTTCTGGGCTTCCTTCTGAGCCTCGCGGACCTCTTTGTCCTTCTGGTTCAGCTGGGCCCTCAGGGCGCTCAGCTGGCCTTCAAGCTGGCCGTACTCGGTGCTCAGGTCATCGAAGGCTTCGAGAATCTTGGCCTTGGTGGCGGTTTCGGCGGGCCGTTTGGGGGTCATGCTTCACCTCGGAAGGCGCGGGCGGCGAGGCCCTGGGTCTGCTCGCTCACGCGCTGCTGCTGGGCCTGCAACTCGGCCACCTGGGCTTCGGCCGCCATGACGGAGGCCTGCAGGGCTTCCAGATGCAGTTCGTAGCTCTGTTTGCTGGCCTCCCACTCTCGCTCCAGCAGGTCCGAGCGCACCTTGGCGTCGGCGGTGGCCTGCCGGATGCCGTCTTCGCGGGCCTTGCGGACGTCCTCTTCCAGCTCCTTCGGAAAGGCGTCAACCCGGGCAAGGTCTGTCGCAAACTGCTCGGCGCCTTTCTCCAGGGCAGCCTCACGCTCGCGCCAGTCGCGTTCCAGGGTCAGGCGGCGCTCGGCCAGCTCGCGCTCCTGGGCGCGGTCAGCGGCGTGCTGGGCGTCGGCGTCGTGCTGGCGCTCGCGCTGGCGGGCGTAGGCATGGTCGGCTTCTTCCTGCTGGCGCTCGCGGGCGGTGTCCTCGCGCTCGCGGCGCTCCTCGGCGGCAAATCCGGCGTCCTCGCGGTCCCAGGCGCGGCGGGCAGCGGCCTGCTCGCGGGCCAGGGTGTCCAGCCGCGCCTGGTGCTCGCCCTGCAGGGCGGCCAGCCGGTCGCGGCTCTCCTGCTGCAGGGCGGCCAGCGCGTCGGCTGCAATGCGCACGCGGCGCAGTTCGGCCAGTTCCTTCTGGGCGACCTCCGTGGCGGTCACCAGTTCACTCAGCTTGGTCGCCTCGCCCGACAGCCGCTCTTCCAGCTGCGCCATCAGTGCGCCTACCGCCAGCTGCACATCCGCCGACTCGCGCACGATCCGGTCCACGGTGTAGTCGGCCGCCTGGGTCAGGATCTCGCGGTTGCGGCGCTGCTGCTGCACCTCGGCCCGGCTCTGAAACCGGCCCTGCGCGGCGGTCTGTTCCTGGCGAAGCTGTCTGAAGGCCCGTTGAAGGCCCTGTGAGTCGTGTTCCGTCATCTTTCCTCCTCAGAAAATGATCTTGTTTTACGTTTAGAGCGTAACATGCCCTGCCCGTTTTGTGCAAGAGATCACACTGGAAGAGGGTAGAGGGCGGCGGCGCCCTGCGCTGCCCAGATTGACCAGCCAGAGCTGGACAGGGCCGCGTGCCCAGGCCACACCCGGCTGAACAGAAGCGGCCAGGGTGCATCGTCCCTGGCCGCTGGCCCCCCCGCTTTGCCCGTTCGCTCGGATTGCATCGCTGTTGGAGGCGCTTCAATCGGCGTTCGTCTTACTCCTCGGTGCTGAGCACCGCCAGGAACGCTTCCTGGGGCACCTCCACGGTGCCGAACTGCTTCATGCGGGCGCGGCCCTTCTTCTGCTTTTCCAGCAACTTCTTCTTGCGGGAAATATCGCCGCCGTAACACTTGGCCAGCACGTCCTTGCGGAACGCCTTGACGGTGGCGCGCGCAATGATCTTTGCGCCAATCACCGCCTGCACGGGCACCGGGAACATCTGGCGCGGAATCACCTCGGCCATCTTGTCCACGATCTTGCGGCCCAGGCTGTAGGTCTTGGTTTCGTGAACAATGACGGCCAGCGCGTCAATGACCTCGTTGTTCACCATGATGTCCACCTTGCGCAGGTCGCCCTCGCGGTAGCCGATCTGCTCGTAGTCCATGCTGGCGTAGCCGCGCGAGATGGATTTGAGGCGGTCGTGGAAGTCATACAGGATTTCCCCGAACGGCACCTCGTACAGCAGCTCCACGCGCTTGCCTACGTAGTTCATGGTGATCATGGAGCCCCGGCGCTCCTGCAGCAGCTGCATTACGGTGCCCACGTAGTCCTCGGGCAGCATGATGGACAGCTTGATGTACGGCTCTTCCACGCTCGTGATGCGGTCGCGGGTGGGAAATTCGGCCGGGTTCTGGGTCTCGAAGATCTCGCCGTTGGTCAGCGTGACGCGGTACACCACGGCGGGGGCGGTGGCGATCAGGTCCAGGTCGTATTCGCGCTCCAATCTCTCCTGAATGATCTCGGCGTGCAGCAGGCCCAGAAAGCCGCAGCGAAAACCAAAGCCCAGCGCCTCGGAGGTTTCGGGCTCAAAGGAAAAGGCCGCGTCGTTGAGCTTGAGTTTGTCCAGGGCGTCGCGCAGCTTGCGGTAGTCCTCGGTGTCGGTGGGGTACAGGCCCGAGAACACCACCGGCTGCGCGGGCTTGAAGCCGGGAAACGGCTCGGCGGTCTGCACGTCCTTGCCGGTCAGGGTGTCGCCCACCTGCGCGTCGTGAATGTCCTTGATGCCGGCGGCCACCCAGCCCACGGCCCCGGCCGCCAGTTCCTGGCCCACGACCAGCCCGGGGCTGAAGGTGCCCACCTTGTCCACCTCAAAGGTCTTGCCCGCGTTCATCAGCAGAATCTGGTCTTTGGGCTTCAGGGTGCCTTCCAGCACCCGCACGAACAGAATCACGCCCTGGTAGGCGTCGTAGAAGGAATCGAAAATCAGGGCCTTCAGCGGGGCCTGGGGGTCGCCACTGGGCGCGGGAATGCGCGCCACGATGGCTTCCAGAATCTCGGGAATGCCAATCCCGGCCTTGCCCGAGGCAAACACGGCGTCCTCGGCGGGAATGCCGATCACGTCTTCAAGTTCCTGCGCGGCGCCCTCGGGGTCGGCGGCGGGCAGGTCAATCTTGTTCACCACCGGCACGATTTCCAGGTTGTTGTCAATGGCCAGGTAGGCGTTCACGATGGTCTGCGCTTCCACGCCCTGCGAGGCGTCCACCAGCAGCAGCACGCCCTCGCAGGCGGCCAGGCTGCGTGAAACCTCGTAGTTGAAATCCACGTGCCCCGGCGTGTCAATGAGGTTGAAGGTGTAGGTCTCGCCGCCCGTGCCGTCCTCCTGCAGGGGGCGGGTGTAGGTCAGGCGCACCGGGGTGGACTTGATGGTGATGCCACGCTCGCGTTCCAGTTCCAGCGTGTCGAGGGTCTGGTCGCGCTTGTCCCGCTCGGACATGGCGCCCAGCCGCTCCAGAATGCGGTCCGCAAGGGTGGATTTCCCGTGGTCCACATGGGCGATAATCGAAAAGTTCCTGACGTTCACACAGGCCAGTCTAGCGGGCGCCGGGCCAGGGCGCAGTGTGCGGGGTCGCGGGGCGGTGTACCCGGGCCGCGACAGCCGCATCTTCGCTCGCCGCAGGCCCAGGCGCACGCCTATGCTGCCCGCATGTACCCCCGCACCCGCGCGCTGCCCACCCGCCCGGCCATTGCGCTCTGGAAACTCCTGCTGCCCGCGCTGCTGGTGCTGGGCCTGGGCGGGTGGGCCTACCGCTGGGTGACCCGGCCGGTCAATCCGCCGCTGCAGCCGGCCGCCCGGCAGGGCACGGTGGCCGGGGACTGGACGACGCTGCAGGTGTTCGGCCCCCGCGCCCCCGGCCAGAGCGGCCACAGGCGCACCCTGGACTGGGCCCAGGCGCACCTGACCGCCCTGGGCTACCGCGTGACCCGCCAGTCCTTTGCGGCCACCGTGCGCGAGGACCTGGGTGCCGAGGTGCGCGCCCCGGGCCTGACCCTGCGGGGCCAGACCCTCGACGGGGCCCAGGGCGGCGAGCAGGAGGGCGAACTGGTGCGCATTGCACCCGGCGCTGGCGCCGAGCAACTGCAAGCCCAGAACCTGCTGGGCCGGCTGGCGGTGACCACCTGTCCTCCCGGCCCCTGGGCCCGGCTGGCCGACGCGGTGGTGGAGGCCGGAGGCCTGGGGCTGGCCATCGTGAACGACTGCGCGCGCCCGCCTCCCCTGAGCCGCATAGACGGCACGGCCCTGCCACTGCTGACGGTGCCCGCCCGGGACGGCGCAGCGCTGCTGGCCCGCGCAGGGCAGCGCGTGACCTTCCGGGCCACCACCCGGGAGCGCCCGGCCACCGCCGCCAACCTGATTGCCGCGCGGGTCGGCAGCACCCCCGACGTACTGTTCGGGGCTCACCTGGACAGCGTGCCGCTCAGCCCCGGGGCCAACGACAACGCCAGTGGCGTGCTAGCGGTGCTGGAACTGGCCCGGCGCGCCGCCGGCACCCCACTGGCCGAGCGCGCGTGGTTCGTGCTGTTCGACGACGAGGAAGCGGGCTTAAACGGCAGCCGCCTGTTTGTGCGTGCGTACAGCTATCCGCTGCGCCACACCCGCGCCATGCTCAACCTAGACATGGTGGGGGTGGCCGCCGAGCCCCTGGGGGTGGCAGCCCACGAGGAACTGCGCGCCCTGGTGCGCCGCGTGAGCCCGGCCACGCGCCTGTTTGAAGAGGCGCCGAGCACCCGGGAAACGTTTGGCCGCACCCTGAACGTGACGGGCCGCAGTGACCACGCCGCCTTCAAGCCGCTGGGGGTGCGCACCCTGTTTCTGCACCGGGGCCTGGACCCGAACTATCACCGCGCCGGCGATACGGTGCTGGACCCCCGGCTGGTGAGTGGCGCCGCCGACCTGGCCGAGGGACTGGCGCGGGCAGTGCTGGCCGCCCCCTGGACCCCCCGTGAACCCTGCGGTATCACCGGGCGCGACTGCCGCTGAGGGCGAGCAGGTGTTTCTGAGAGAGGAGGGCGCCCCTCATCAAGAGTGTGGACAGTTTTCAGGTTTGTAGAGCAGGCGATGACCGCAACGTCGCCTGGGGTGCCGGCCCCGCCCACCCCCTCGGCGCCGCTCTGCGAGTCCCTGCGAGATGAAGGCGCAGAAATGCCGTGCCCATCGCCCCTTGTCATTCCGGACTCTGAAACGGTCTGCACTGTTAAGTAGCTCGCTGTTGATCTTTAGATCAACCGAGCGGGCTGGAACAGCTGCGCCGCAGAGCGAGTATCGAAAAAAGTACGTTGCACCGGGAGTGGAGACTTTGCGGTGCTCTCCTGCAAAGTCGTAACGTGAGGTGCAACGTACTTAAGTCGTTCGCTGTTGATCTTTAGATCAACCGAGCGGGCGGGGACAGCGGCGCCGCAGCGCGAGTAGCGAAGCAAAGTGCCTCGCACCGGGAATGGACACGTTGCTGCGCCCTTCTGAACCGTTGGCCTGGGGGAGGGGCGAGGGACTTAATCAACCTCAGTGCTGGCGCCAGTCTGCATGGGTCACGGCCCCTGGGCGCCCAGGGCCGGGCTGGAAGTGTTAACTTTCTGGCATATGCCATGTGCCGTGTCGCTGCTCTGGGGCCTGCGGGCGGCCCTGCTGGTGGGGCTGGTGGGCTGCGCGGCGCCCCCACCGCTTCCCCCGGCCGAGGCCGACGGCACCGTGATTTACCCCCCAGCGGCGGGTGTGGCCGTCCTGACAGCCGAAGTGGGCAGCACCGACCAGGAGATTGCGCGCGCCACCGTGGCCGACAGCGGCCTCTACCGCCTGACGCTGCCCAGCCCACCGCCGCACCTGGGCACGCCGGCCGCGCGGCTGGCCCAGCAGTACCCGGCCAGCGTGGGGGGCGTGCAGTGCGAGGGGCCCCTGACCCTGAGTCCCGCAGGGACGCGGCTGCTGCTGGTGCGCAGCGGCCGGTTTCTGCTGGGCCAGCAGGTCACGGGCCGCCTGAGCCCGGCCACGTCCGCCGTGACCCTGCAGGCCCGGCCGCTGAACGTGGTGCTGACCGTGCGCCTGTTCGTGTATGCCGACCGGGCAGCCAGCTTCAGTGCGGCGCAGGGCTGCACCTTCACACTGGCAGGCGGGCAGGTGCAGCCGGGCACCGTGCGCGGCACCCTGACCCTGGCGCGCGGCTGGAACACCCTGGTGACCCGCACCGAACAGACCGACGCGGGCACCGCTGTGACCCTCAGCGCCAGCGCGGCCCTGCGCGGCGTGGACTGGCAGTACCTGCCGCTGCCCCGGTAAGGCCCCAGGCCATGCGGCGGATGTGGGCGGGCTTGGGCGGCCCATACTCTGCTTCCATGTCCCGTTCACTGGCGTATTTCACCGATCTGGCCCTGCGCCGCCAGGAAGGCAGCCGAATTGACCGCGGTCCCGAGGCCGTGGTGGTGCGCTCGCCGCACAATCCCACCTTCTGGTGGGGCAATTTTCTGCTGATGGCGGCCCCGCCGCGCCCGGGTGACCGCGTGCGCTGGGAGGCGGCATTTGGCGCGGCTCACCCGCAGGCCGCGCACCGCACCTTTGGCGTGGACAGCCCCGGTGACGATGAGGGCGCTGCGGACGAATTCCGCGCGGCCGGGTACGAGGTGCTGCTGGACACCGTGCTGACCACCAGCCACACCGTAGCCCCGGCGCGCCTGAACCGCGACACGCAGGTGCGCCCCCTACGGGACGAGGCCGACTGGGCCGCGGCCCTGGCCCTGCGCCTGGCGGTGAATGCCGCCGAGCCGCACCCCCATGAGCCTGGGGGCTACCGCACCTTCGCGGCGCGCAAGCTGGCCTCGGCGCGGGCCATGCAGGCGGCCGGGCAGGGCGCCGTGTTCGGGGCCTTTGATGACCAGGGGCAGATGCTGAGCGGCCTGGGTCTTTTCGATGCTGGCGAGGGTGTGGCCCGCTACCAGACAGTCGAAACGCACCCGCAGGCCCGGTCGCGCGGGCTGGCCGGCACCCTGGTCCATACCGCCGGCGCGTGGGCCCGCCAGACGCTGGGCACCCGCACCCTGGTGATTGTGGCCGACCCCGGCTATCACGCCCAGGCCCTGTACGAGCGCGTGGGGTTCCGGGCCACCGAACGGCAGCTGGCGATTCAGCGGTCGCCGGGGGCATAGGGACTGGGCCATAAGCTATGGGCTCTGAGCCATGGACCATGAGGAGAAGGTGGGGTGGGGGAGCGGGGGCCGTGCTTTGCGCCGGGGCTCTGGTTCGCCCTGGGGCCACCCCTGGTGCCGGACGCTGCGCCGGGAATGCCCCCTACACCCGCACCAGCCGTTCATGCGGTTCCGGGGGCAGGGTCACCACCACCCTGTCGCCGGGGCGCACCTCACCGCTCTGCAGGACCACGGCCATGATGCCTGCACGGAACACCGAGTGCCCCGCCTCGTCCTGGCCCACCAGTTCCTTCAGCAGGCCGGACTGAAAGGCTTCGATCTGCGCGCATGGGTTGCGCAGCCCCGTGACCTGCACCACCGCCTGGGGCCCCAGGCTCAGCCGGGCGCCGCGCGGCAGCGCCAGCAGGTCCACCCCCCGCGTGGTGATGTTCTCGCCCAGCTCGGCCGGCCGGAGCACAAAGCCCCGCGCTGCTATGTCCTCCAGCAGTTCGGCGTGAATGAGGTGCACCTGACGCAGGTTGGGCTGCGTGGGGTCGGCCCGCACCCGCGAGCGGTGCCGCACCGTTTTGCCGGCGTGGGCGTCGCCCTGTACCCCCAGCCCGGCCAGCAGGGTCACCGCTGCCTGGGGCACCTTGCTGAAGCGGTGCGTGTCGTCCCGGGCCACACAGACCACTGAGCCTGTCATGGGTTCATTCTGCTTCAAACAGAGATGTGGCCGGCGCCAGCAGCGCCCGGATCGGTGCGAACGAGCGGCGGTGAACTGGGCTGACACCCAGTTCGCGCAGCGCCGCGCGGTGGGCAGGGGCGCCGTAGCCCTTGTGGGCAGCAAAACCGTAGCCAGGGAACTGGTCGTCCAGCTCGGTCATCAGGCGGTCGCGCCCGGTCTTGGCCAGCAGGCTGGCGGCGGCCACCGAATAGCTCAGGGCGTCGGCGCGGGGTGGCGCGCTCAGCGGCAGCGCCGTGCGCAGTTTCAGGTAATCGGTCACCAGGGCCTGCGGCGCCGGGTCCAGGCGGGCCAGCGCGCGCAGGGCGGCGGCGTGGGTGGCGCCCAGGATATTCAGCCGGTCAATTTCCTCGGGCCAGGCGTGTTCCACAGCCCAGCTCAGCGCCACCTCGCGCACCTGCGCGGCCAGGGTTTCGCGCTGCGCGGCGCTCAGCTGCTTGCTGTCGCGGAAGGGGTACTCGGTGGCCAGCCCGGGCAGCAGCACGGCCGCCACCGTCACCGGGCCCGCCCAGGCGCCGCGCCCGGCCTCATCCACGCCCGCCACCCGGAAATAGCCGCGCCGCCAGTGCTCGCGCTCGAAGGTCCAGTCGGGGGTGACGGAAGGGGGCATGGGCGTAGGGTAGCGGTTGGGCGGGGGAGGATTGGAGCGCCGGGCATCGTGGGGCGGCGCCCAGAGGGGCTTGCGCCGCCGACAGAAAGGGGGCCACTGGGGCCCCTCCCTGTTCCTTACCCCACCAGCCGCATCTGTTCCTCCAGCCGCCGCGCAAAGCGGTCTGTTCCGTTTCTCGTGTCGAAACGGGCCGCCAGCGCGCCGGCCTCGCGGGTGAAGTGGCTGGCCAGCACCCCGGGGCCGTAGGTCTGATCCTGGCGGAAGAGGGCGAAGGTGCGCGGCAGCCGGAGGGTCTGGTGGCCGTGGCCTTCCAGCGCCCGCCACAGCGCCGCGCTTGCGCCCAGAAAGCCCAGGAGGTCCAGCGGCGAGCGGATGCCCAGCGCCAGGTCGAGGTGTTCGGCCCAGACCGTCAGGGCGCGGTCCAGTTCGCCCACGGCGACGAGGTAGGTGATGTGATTGGCAATGGTCTGGATGAAGTTGCGGTCCAGGCGGGCCAGCCGCAGGCCCTCCTCATGGGCGGCCCGGGCGTCCTCCTGCTGACCAAGCTGCAGCAGGGGCCGCAGGAGGTTGGCGTGCGTCACGGTGGGCACGTCGTGGCAGCTCATACCCTGCTCGGTGATCTCGCGCCCCAGCTTCACGGCGGCAGCGGGGTTGCCGCGCTCTGTGTAGTAGTCCATCAGCTTGTTCTGCTCGCAGGCGGGGCAGTCGCTCAGGGGGTCGCGGGGCAGGGCCCGCCACGCCAGAAAGGCCCGCTGCGCCCCTGCCCGGTCGCCCACATGGGTTGCCACGTTCAGGCGGTGATAGGCGGCGTAGTGCGCCCCCGAACCGAAGGCCTGCGCGCGGCGCTCGAAGTCGGCCTGCAGCTTGGCCAGCCGCGACAGCGCAAACTCCGGGTTCTCCAGGCTGCCGTTCAGAATCCACTTGTACATCCACATCATCTGGTAGCCGTGGTGGCCGAATTCGGCGGGGTGACGATCAAAGGTGCCCAGCAGCCACGCGAAATGAATCAGGGCCCGGTCGGGAAAGCCGCTGAAGGTCGCGGCGCGCACCAGCGCCGTCCGGGCACGAAACCCCGCCTCGCGGTCCCGCTGGCTGTCGGCCAGCCGCGCGGCCTGCGTCAGAAAGCCCAGCGCGCCTTCCTGCGAATCCTGCGCTCCGGCCAGTGCCATCAGTTCGTCTACGGTGTTCATGGTGTTCCTCCGGCCGGCAGCGGGCTTTCAGGCCGTCGGCCTCGCTGCTCTGTGCCCTCTGCCTCAGTTCAGGGTGTCCAGCCGCGTCGCCCGCAGGCCCCAGCGCATCATGTCCGACAGGCCACCGGTCAGCAGCGCGAGTTCCTCGGCGCGCAGGGGGTGGTGGCCCAGCAGGTGGGCCTGGACATACATCATCTGGACGAGCCGGGCGAAGACGGCTCCGTCTTCCACATGCAGCAGGTCCTGAACAAGGCCGTGGCCCAGGTTGAGGTGCAGCCGCGAGACACGCACCTCCTCGTACTCGGCGGCGTAGTCGTCCAGAAACTCGGAGAACAGGTCGTCCGAGACGTCCTTGGCGGCCTCGATGTCGTCCAGCAGTCGGCGCTCGCTCGTCACGATAAGCAGGGCCGGCAGCTCGGCAGGCTCGAAGCGCTTCACGCTGACTTCACAGCCCAGGCCCTCCAGGGCCGCGTTTGCCCGCGCCAGAACGCCCTCCAGGCCGCCCGTGGCCACGTCTTCCAGCGACAGGGCGTAGGTCTGGGCGTCCACCTCCTCCAGCTCGTGCCCGAACAGGCGGGCGTACGCGCGCAGCAGCGGCACGTCGTAGGTGTACACCGCGTTCACAACGCTGTGCCCGTAGGCACTGGCCACCTGCGCGATCTGGCGGAACTGGTCAAGGTCGGTGACCATCCGCAGGGTGGGGGAGCGGCGCGCGTATTCGCCCAGTTTCATCCGCCCGGTGGAGGTCTCCAGGCTGAACTGGGGGGCCAGCAGCCGGAAAAAGTCGTCGTCCTCGGTGGCCAGGGCCTTGAGGGGCAGGTGGTGCAGCGAGATCAGGGCGTCCAGCCGCTTCGGATCGTGGGCCGCCAGTTCCTCAATGTATCCGCGCAGGCCGGCGTTCAGGGCCTCGCGGGCGGCCTTCAGGGCGTCGTCCTCGTAAAACGATTCGCGCGAGGCGGTGGGGTGCAGCCCGTCCACATTCAGCAGGCAGCGCACGAAAAAGGCCCACTCGGGCAGCAGATTGCTCAGGTCGTGGCCCAGCAGCATCCGCTTGAGGTACACCGAATGCCACTGCCGCGCGGAGCGCTGGGTGGCGTGGGGCAGCACCAGGGCCACCCCCAGCAGCCCGCCCGCCTCGCTGCGCAGGGGCACGGCGTCCAGCGCCTGCACCCCCAGTTCCTCGCGGGCGTAGGCCAGCACCTCGTCGCGCTTGCCTGTATCTCCCGCAGCGTAGGCCAGCCACGGGGGCATAGCCGCGTTGACGTGGGCGTACTGTTCGCCGCCGAACACGTGAACCGGGTAGGGCAGGATGCGCCCGTAATTTTCCAGCGCCCCGCGCAGTTCGTCGTACTCGAAATAAAAGTCGGTGTCCTCGCGGGCCCGCAGGCGAACAGTGGTGCCAATCTCGACCGGGCTGCTTTCTTCCAGCACTTCCAGGGTGTACGTTCCGTCGGCCTGGGCCAGCCAGCGCACGGCGGGGCCGCCCGACGCGCTCCGGGTGACAAGTTCAATCTCGCCGCTCACCATGAAGCACGACAGCAGGCCGATGCCGAACTGCCCCAGGAAGGTGTCGCGCGCCTCGTCAAGGCGCTTGGACGAGCGCCCGATGGTGGCGAGAAACTCGTGGACCTCGCCCTCCGTCAGCCCCACCCCGTTGTCGCGGAACTCCAGCACGGGCAGCTCGCCCTCCCCGCGCAGGAGCCGGGCCTCAATGAGCGGCGCAAACTCGCCGGAGCGGGCCCGCCGCGCCGTGATGGCGTCCACCCCGTTTTGCAGCAGTTCGCGCACGAACACGCTGGGGTCCGAATACAGGTGGTTGGACAGCAGGTCAATGATGCCCCGCAGATCAACTTTGAAGGCGTGTTCCATGCGGGGCATTCTAAAGACGTGCCTCCGGGGGTGGCATACCGGTTTTGGCGCACTCCGGGTAAGGTCAAACGGCGCACCCCCGCCCCCGTGTGCCACTCTGGGGGCGTGACTGGCAAGGGCAAGACAGGCAGGGGCAGGCAGAAGATTCGACTGAGCAGACCACCGGCGGAGCGCCCGGGTGGGCAGCGGCCCGCGCCGGAAGAGGTGCCCTACTCCGGGGTACGGCCGGCGGTGCTGGGCCCCCGGTTGGACCGGCTGCACGTGCTGACCAAGCCCGGGGTGCGCGGCTTTCCGGGGGTGGACGCGGCCCAGGCCCTCCTGATGGAGACGATGCGCAAGGACCGCGTGCGGGGCGAGGTGCTGGACCTCTCGGCCATGGGTGGGCTGCTGGGCGCCCTGACCGGCGTGACGCTCCGGGCCGTGGAAGGCAGCGCGGCGGCCCTGCGCGTGCTGCGCGAGGCGGGGCTGGACCCGGAACCCGCCGCGCCCGGCGACGTGCTGACCCGCTGGCCGGAGCGCGCCCGCACCGTGGCCCTGGTGCTGGCCGGGGACCGGGGCAACGCCTACGCCGCCGCCCAGGTGGCCTGGGCCCACGCCTGCACGCCCCCCGGCGGCACGCTGTATCTGGCCGGGGACCGCGACAAGGGCTTTGACCGCTACGTGCGCATGGCGGGCGCCGCTTTTGGCAGTGGCGAAACCGTGGCGCGCGACGGCGGCATGCGTGTGGCGAGGCTGGTGCGCCGCCCCGGCCCCACGCCCCCCCTGCCTGAACCCGAGGGCTACGAGGCTTACGGCGTGACTGTGGTGGGCCTGCCCGGCGTGTTCAGCGCCGCCAAGCCGGACAAGGCCACCGCGCTGCTGCTGGACAGTCTGGAGGGCCTGGACCCCCGGGGCCAGGACGTGCTGGACCTGGGCTGCGGCGCGGGCCTGATAGGCGCCTGGGCCGCCCGGCGCGGCGCCCGGGCCGTGCTGGTCGACGGCGACCTGCAGAGCGTGCGCAGCGCCCAGGCCACCCTGCAGGCCAGCGGCCTGAGCGGCGAGGCGCTGCACTCTGACGTGGACGCCGAACTGGGTGAGCGCACCTTTGACCTGCTGCTGACCAACCCGCCCTTTCACGTGGGGCGCGGGGTGGTGCTGGACGTGGCCCGCGAATTCATCGCGGCGGCTGGGCGCCGGGTGCGGCCCGGGGGCCGGGTTGTTCTGGTGGCCAACGACCCGCTGCCCTATGAAGAGGAACTGGCGCGCCTGGGCCCGGTGCAGCAGCTGCGGCGTGAAGGCGGCTTCAAGGTGCTGGCGGTGACCCGCCCGGCCTGAAGCGGGGCGCGGCCAGGCCACGGAGGAGCGCGCCGCAGCGCCCCCTGAGGCGCCCCGGATGCACTACCGTGCCGGGCGTGTCTGTTCCTGCTGTTCCCGAACGGTCTGCGGCGCCCCAGGGCCGCACCCGCGAACTGCTGCGCCTCGCGTGGCCACTGATGCTCTCGAACCTCGCCTACACGGCCGTAGGCTTTACCGACACCCTGCTGATGGGCCGCCTGGGTGTGACCGAGGTGGGGGCGGTGGGCTTTGCCAGCCTGTGCCTGCTGACGCTGGTGCTGCTGCTGCGCGGCAGCCTGAACACCGCCGCCACCTTTGTGGCCCGCGCGCTGGGGGCCGGGGACCCGGCCGGGGTGCGCCGCTGGGGCAGCGTGTTTCTGTCGTGCGGGTTGCTGGGGGTGCCGCTGGCGCTGCTGGCGCCGTGGCTGCTGGACGCCCTGTTCGCCCTGCTGCGCCCGGATGCGGACATCGGAGCGGTGGCGCGCACCTACGCGCACATCCGCGCCTGGGAGATTCCGCTGGTCATGCTGGGCAGCGCCGCCCTGTCGGTCATGGTGGGGCTGGGCAACACCCGCACGCCCATGCTGCTGGCGTGGCTGGTGGTGGCGGTGAACGGGGCACTGGCCGCGCTGTTTGTGTTCGGCTTTGGCTGGGGCGCGGCGGGGGCCGCCTGGGCAGCCGTGCTGGCGGTGGGCCTGCAAAATGCCCTGGCCCTGGTGCTGCTGCGGCGCCTGCATGGCCCGGCCCACGGCCCCTTCCGGCTGGTGCGCCCCACACGCACAGAGCTGGCGCGCCTGGGCCGCGTTAGCCTGCCGGTGGGCGTGACTGAACTGGCCGAGGTAAGTGCCTTTACCGTCTTTCAGGGCGTGATCTCGCGCCTGGGGCCCACCGAACTGGCGGCCTCGCAGATTGCCAACCAGCTGGCCAGCCTGGGCTTTCTGCCAGCCTTTGCGTTGGCCTCGGCCACGGGCAGCCTGCTGTCGCGGGCGCTGGGGGCTGGCCGACCCGACATCGCTGCCCGCATCGGCTGGCGGGGGGCAGGGGTGGCGGCGGCCCTGATGGGCGTGCTGGCGGCCCTGTTTCTGCTGGTGCCCGGGCTCCTCATCGGACTGTTCAACCAGAGCCCGCAGGTGCTGGCCCTGGGCACCACCGTGCTGGCGGTTATGGCGGCCTATCAGGTGCTGGACGGCGTGGCGATTGTGCTAGGCGGGGCGCTGGGCGGCGCGGGCGACACCCGCTTTCGCCTGCTGGTCACCCTGACTGGCGCGTGGCTGGTCATGGTGCTGGGCGCCTTTGTGCTGGCCCCACGCTACGGCGTGGCGGGCGCGTGGGGCTCGGCGCTGCTGTTTATCACCTTTGCGGCGGTGGCCTATGCCTGGCGGTTTGCCTCGGGCCGCTGGCAGCGGCTGAAACTGTAGGGGAGGGGGTGGCTGCGCCTTTTCCTGGCCACCGGGCTCAGCTCAGGCCGGGGCCGCGAAGGTGGCGAGCACCGGCGCGTGATCCGAGGGCCGCTCGTGGTGGCGGGGGCCGGTGTCCACCGTGCACCCCTGGCATTCGCCGGCCAGCGTGGCCGACACCAGAATGTGGTCAATACGCAGGCCCCAGTTCCGCGCCAGGGCAAGGCGGCCGTAGTTCCACCAGCTGAACACCCGCTCCGGCTGGTCGTGCAGGCGCAAGGCGTCGTGCAGGCCGATGTCCAGCAGGGCCCGGAAGGCCGCGCGCTCGGGGTCGCTCACCAGCACCTGCCCGGCCCAGCGCGCCGGGCTGTACACGTCGCGGTCTTCAGGGGCCACATTGAAGTCGCCCATCACCGCCACGCGCCCGTGGACCGTCACTTCCGCCTGCAGCCAGTTCCGCACGGCGGCCAGCCAGTTCAGCTTGTAGGCGTATTTGGGTGAATCCAGGGCCTGCCCGTTGGGCACGTACAGACACACCACCCGCACCCCGCCTGTGGTGGCGGCCAGCACCCGGCGCTGGTCATCGGCCAGGCCCGGCACGCCCAGTTGCACGTCCTGCAGCGGCTGGCGCGAGAGCAGCGCCACCCCGTTGTACGTTTTCTGCCCGGAAAAAGCGGCGTGGTAGCCCAGCGCCGCCAGCTCGGCCACCGGAAACAGGTGGTCTTCGAGCTTCGTCTCCTGCAGGGCCAGGACATCGGGCTGCTGGGTCTGCAGCCACGCCAGCACCTGCGGCAGCCGCACCCTCAGCGAATTGACATTCCAGGTCGCCAGTTTCATCGCTTAGCCCAGCAGCCGGCGCAGGCCCCGCCGGGGCGCGGGAAAACGGGCCGCCTGCACCTGGGCGGCGAACTCTTCCAGGGTGTCCTGCAGCGCGCGGGCCTCGCGCAGCAGGGCGGCGGCCACGCCCTGCACCTGGCCGTCGCGCTCCTGTTCCCAGTGGCCCAGCACGCGCTCGTTCAGCCGGGCGTGGTCGGGACTGGTCACGTCACGCGGGGGGCCCAGGCGGTCGCGCGCCGCTTCCAGGTACGCCACGCGGTCGGCGGCGCGGGCGGCCTCGTGCCAGCCACCCTGGGCCTTCAGGGCCGCCACACGGGCGGCCAGCCGTTCGCGTTCCAGCACCGTTCGGGCCCGTTCGCGCCCCTGAATCAGGGCCGCGCCGGCAGCCATGCCCACCAGCGCCAGGGTGAACACCAGCAGCGACCAGTGCTGCGGGGTCTGGGGGCCCTCGGGCGCTGCACTCAGGTCAGTCAGCTGGCCCTGCTGCGCGGCGTTGGCGGCAATTTCCTGGGTGGTGCGCAGAATGCCGTCCCAGTTCAGGTACCCCTCCACGCCCAGGTACAGCGCGGTGACCAGCGCAATCCCGCCGATATACGCCCCGGGCCGCGCCATGCCGGGCGTGGTGGCGGCCAGCTTGGCGCGGTAGGCCAGTTCGTCCACCAGCCACAGCAGCAGCACGCTGAACATCACGCCCGCCGTCAACGCAATCAGGGTCAGGTACAGCCGCGACTCGGGGTTGAACAGCAGGTTGATCGACACCCCGCTGATCACGCCCACAAAGAACTTGCTGAACACCGCAAAGCCGTTGAACACGCGCTTGGAGGCACTTTTCTGTTCCGGGGGCCGCACGGCGTGGCCCTCGGCGGCCAGTCCACTCACCGCCTGCTGGGTATAGAAGTCCTCGGCGGTGGCGGTGTCGGGGCGCACCCCGGCGCGGCTGAGGGCCTCGAAGCGTTCGGCGCGGGCCTGTTCAATGGCGGCGGTGGCCTGCTCGTAGGCGCGCTCCACGCCGCTGCTGGCGGCATTCATAAAGGCGAGGTGTTCCTGCTGCCGCGCCCAGCTGGTGCGCACGCCCACGCCCGTTTCGGCCAGTACCCGGTTGAGGGTGGTGCGGGCCAGCTCGAAGTTCACCCGGTACTGTTCCACGTTCAGGGCCAGCAGCCGCGCCCGGGAATGCAGCGCGGCGCGCGGGGCCTCATCGGGAATCAGCTGCAGTTCGCCGCGCAAGTCCTGCAGCAGGTCGTGAAAGTGGGCTGGGGTCAGCACCGGCATGAAGCCCTCGGCGGCCAGGGGTTCGGGCCGGGGCAGGGCGGGTTCGTAGGTGCGCGGGTCGAAGTCGCCGGGGTCGGTGGGGGCCGGGGGCGGGGGCGCCGACTCCGTCAGGGGCGCCGGGTCCTCCTCGGCAAATTCCAGGTTCACGTCGCCCAGATCGGGACCGCTGAGGGTCACGCGCGACAGGGGCCGCAGGTCCGGGGCGTGGTCGTCCGGGCGCCCGCTCACCGCCGCGCCCCCTTCACCACGCTGGCAAAGGTGGGGTACACGTTGGTCAGGTCATAGGCGCCGGCCAGCAGCACCCGCCTGTCCCGCGCCGCGTTGCCCAGCGCCTTTACAAAGGTGTCGCGGATGGAAGCGCCGCCCGTGCCCGGCTCGGGGCTCAGGCCCGCCACGAACAGGGCGCGGGTGTCTGGGCGTTGCAGCAGACCGCTGACTGTGCTGCCCACAGCGGCGCGCTTCGGGTCGTCCAGCAGGGCGCCGTCGGTGAACAGCACCACCACGTCGCCCACACCGGCCGTCTGGGCGCTGCGCCGCGCGGCCTGGGCCAGCCCCGCCGTGATGGCGCTGCCCTTGCCGGTGCAGGGTTTGGTGAGCGCCGCTGTATAGCGCAGGATGTCCGCGCGGGCCATGCGGGCGCCGTTTCTGGAGCTGAACTGAAAATCTGCCACCGTCTGCACGCCTTCGCAGATGCGCAGCAGCGTCAGGGTGTCGCCGGAGCGCAGCTGGTTGAGCAGCACGCTCTGCGAGAGCAGCCGCGCCTGTTCGGCGTACTTGTAGGCGGGATTCTTGGAACTGCCCGTCATGTCCACCGCCACCGTCAGGTGCAGCGGCGGCGTGGAGAGGCCCAGCAGGCTGGAGGCGCTGGCAGGCGCAGGAAGCAGCAGTGGAAGAAAGGCAAGTGAAAACATGACAGGAGAACCTCAGGGTGCGCCGGGGGGCGCGGGGTTGCGGGGCCTAAGGCCGGAGAGCGGCACGGCGGCGCCGCCCACCCGGGTGATGCCGGGCGGCGGGCTCAGCGAGAGGCGGTCGTGGGGCAACTCGCGCAGCAGGGCCACCTCGCGGCAGGCGGTCTGCTCGCGGTACAGGGTGACGGGCACGCTGCGCACCCCCGCCGGGTCCCCGATCCACACGGCCATGGCGTACTGCGGGGTCACGGCGGCGCACCACGTGTCGTTCACGTCGTCCGTGGTGCCGCTCTTGGCGCCCAGCGGTATGGCCCGGCCACTCAGGCGCTGAGCCAGCGTGGGGCGCAGAAACGGCACGTGAGACGCGCGGTCGTTCACGGCGCCCGTCAGCAGGTCGAAGGTCTGGTAGGCCACCACCTCGTCCCACAGCGGGGCGCACCCGGCGCGCGGCAGCGGCAGCGGGCGCCCGGCGCGGTCATAGACCTCGGCCAACAGGTGCGGCGCACACCGCTGCCCGCCGCCGGCAAAGCTGGCGTAGGCGGCGGCCACGGCCAGCGGCGCGGCCCGGAAGGTGCCCAGGGCCGGGCTGGAGCGGTTTTCGGGGTCCGGGCGGTAATCCAGGCCCAGCAGCACGCGGCGCAGCCCTTCCTCACGCGGGGTGCCCACCTGCACGGCCACCGTGTTCAGCGAGCGGGCATTGGCCTCGCGCACCGTGACCGCGCGCCCCAGAAAAGCCCCGCTGCTGTTGCGCACCGCCTGCCCGGCGTAGCGGGTGGGCGCGTCCGGGAAGGTGCTCAGCTGGGTCAGGCCGTCGCCAAAGGCGTGGGCGTACAGCAGCGGCTTGACGGTGCTGGCCACCGGGCGCCGCGCCGAGACCGCCCACTGCCGCCCGGGGTCACTGCTTTGCAGGCCGCCCGTGCTGCTGGCCAGCGCCACAATGCCGCCGCCGCGCACATCCACCACGGCCGCGCCCTCGGCCACGCCGCCCTGGCGCCCCTCCGCGGTCAGGCGCGAGACCAGCGCGGCCTGGGCCCGGGCGTCCAGGGTCAGCACCACGCGGCCCACCCGGCGCGGGTCCAGCCCGCCCGCGCGCAGTTCGCGCCGCACGAGTTCCTGCAGCGCCCACACCGGCTCGGGGGTCTGGTCGTACCCGGGGTTGCGCCGCGCCGAGACCACCCGCAGGTCCGGGCCACTGCCGGCGTAAACCACCTGCCATAGCCGGGGCGCCAGCGGTGTGCCCACGGCGGCGCGGTGGGCGTCCTCGCCAATCAGGCCGCGCGCGCGCAGCAGGTTCAGGGTCAGCAGTTGCTGGCGGCGCATCCAGCGGAAGCGGGCCGTGGCCGTCTCGGGCGGGGTGTCCCCGGCCACCAGATAGCGGCCCGGGGCAGGCAGCAGCCCCACCAGAAAGGCGCTCTGGGCCAGGGTCAGGTCTGCCGGGTCCACCCCGAACACCGCCTGCGCCGCGTCGTAGATGCCCTTGCGCTGCCCAATGCCAATCCAGGGCAGGCTGTTCACGCTCATGGCCAGCACCTCGCGCCGCCCGTAACGCCACGTGACCAGCGGGGCCAGCACGAACTCGGTGGCCTTGCGCCGCAGGGTCAGCCAGGGCCCGCGCCGCCCGGTGTCGTAATCGAAGTGCCCGGCCAGCACGCTGTTTTTCAGCAGCTGCATGGGAATGGTGCTGCCACCCGCGCCGGTCAGCACGGCGCGCGGCAGCCGCCCCAGGTCCACCCCCGCGTGCGAAAAGAAGCGCACGTCCTCCTTGGCCACGTAGGCCAGCAAAAAGGCGGGCGAGACACCGCTCAGGGGCACGCTCAGCGATTCGCGGCAGGGCACGGCGTTGGTCAGGTTGCCTTCCTGGCAGTGGTCAATTACGCCCAGCGGAGCGCCCCGGCGGTCTTGCACCTCAATGGGCTGCAACTCGGCGCGCAGGTTCCACACCCGCGCCAGGGCGCCGGTACCCACCGCGCCCGCCACCCCCAGGGCCAGGGTGCCCAGGGTCAGCACGCCCACCCCGGCCAGCCCGGCGCGCGCCGCCCGGGCCAGGGTCCAGGGTTCGGGGCGCCGCACAAATGGGGTGCGCGGCCAGGGATTGCGCCAGCGGCGCCACAGTGTGCCAGTCACTCAGCGCACCACGTCCAGCACGCCCGCCGCCGCCGAGCGAAACTGCCAGTCGCGCGCCACCTGATTCCACAGCCCCGAGAGGCCCACCAGCAGCACCAGCAGCGCTCCCAGCCCTGCCAGGGCCGACACCGCCCCCGCCCACGAGGACCGCCCCAGCTGGGGCCGGCCCACACGTGGTCGCCGGGGGGCGCGTTCGGGGCGGGGCCGGGGCATGGGCGGCAGCGGGGCCGGGGGCAGACCCGACGAGTAGGGCCGGGGTTTGCGCACGAAGCTCATGGGGGCAGCATAGAGGGACGCCATGAGGGCTGCATCCCACCTTGGGAGGATGAAACGGGCGTGAAAAGGCAAGGCGGCCCCCTCCGGTGTGCGCCAGCTGACGGCCCGACCCCCGGGCCGCGCCTACCCTGGGGCGCAGGAGGTGCCACTGTGGAGATTGGAGAGCAGGTACGCCCGGCAGACCGGGCCGCGTGGCGGCGCTGGCTGCAGGTCCAGCACGCCAGCGCTGCGGAGATCTGGCTGGTGACGGCCCGCCAGGGCAGGGCGCGCGCGGTGCCCTACCTGGACGCGGTGGAAGAGGCGCTGTGTTTTGGCTGGATAGACGGCCTGGCCAAACGCCTGGACGAGGAGTGGCTGGCCCAGCGTTTTACCCCGCGCCGCCCGGGCAGCCACTGGACCGAACTGAACAAGGCCCGCGCCCGCCGCCTGATTGAGGAGGGCCGCATGACCGACGCCGGGCGGGCCGCGTTGCCCGACCTGACCCTGCGCCCGGTCGAACTGGCCCCGGATCTCCGGGCCGCGCTGGAAGCCGACCCGGTGGTGTGGCGCCACTACCAGGCGTTGCCTGAGGCCTACCGCCGCATTCGCATTGGCTATATCGAGGAGATGCGGGGCCGCCCCGCCGAGTTCGAGAAACGCCTGGGCCATTTCGTGGCCAGGACCCGGCAGAACAAGCAGTTCGGCGTGATGCGCTGAGGGGGCCTGCTGGGGGCGCGCTGGTCAGGGCCCGCACCCCCTAGACTCGGGGCCATGACTGCCTCCACTGCGCCGCTGCCCACCCGTGACGACCTGCGTGCCCAGTTTCCGCCGCTGGAGCAGGGCCGCGCCTACCTGGACAACGCGGCGGGCGGCCTGATTCCCACCCGTGCCATCGCCGCTGTCACCGCGCACCTCACCCGGTACGGGGCCACCAACGCCATGCCCGGCCACCGCCCGGGGCGCGAGATTCTGGCCCTCAAGCACCGCGCCCGCGAGGCCACCGCCCTGTTCCTGAACGCCGCGCCCGAGGACGTGGCCCTGGCCCAGAGCGCCACGGCGCTGACCTTCCGGCTGGCCGCCGCCTTTGCCCGCCTGTGGGGCCCCGGCGACGAGGTGATCCTGAGCGGCCTGGAGCACGAAGCCAACGCCAGCCCCTGGCGCGAACTGGCGCGGGTGGGCGTGACCGTGCGCGTGTGGCACGCCCGTCAGCCAGACATGACCCTGCAGGTCGACGACCTCGCGGCGCTGCTCTCGCCGCGCACCCGGCTGGTGGCGGTCACGGCGGCCAGCAACGCCCTGGGCGTGACCCCGGACCTGAGCGCCATTACGGCCCTGGCCCGCGCCGCCGGGGCCTGGACGGTGGTGGACGCGGTTCACGCCGCGCCCCACGCCTTTCCCGACGTGCAGACCCTGGGGGCTGACTTCCTGACCTTCAGTCCCTACAAGGTGTGGGCGCCGCACCTGGGCGCGCTGTGGCTTCGCCCGGACCTGCGCGCCGGACTGCCCTGGTCCCGTCTGGACTTTGTGCCGGCCGGCGACGTCACGGGCCTGGAACACGGCACGCCGCAGTTTGAACTGCTGGCCGGCTGGCTGGGCACCCTGGATTACCTGCGCGAACTGGGTGGCCACCCCGAGCTGACCCGCGCCGCCCTGGACGCGGCGTCGGCCCGCATTCAGGCCCTGGAAGCCCCGGTCATGGCCCGGCTGGTGCAGGGCCTGCTGGCCCAGGAGCGCGTGACGGTATATGGGCCTCAGGGCACGGCGGGCCGCGTGGGCACCGTAGCCTTCCGGGTGCGCGGCGAGGTACCCGAACAGACCGCGTGGCGCCTGAGTGAACGCGGCGTGGACGTGGCCGCCGGGCACTTCTATGCCGCGCAGCCCCTGAAAGACCTGGGCCTGTACCCCGAGGGCGTGGTGCGCGCGAGCATCGCGCACTACACGACCGAGGCCGAGATCGAGCGCCTGCTGGCCGCGCTGGATTGAGCCTGGCGCTGATGAGACATGTCGCGTTGCGGTTGGCAGACTGGCGCTGAAGCAACCACACGGCGTCTGTGTCAAGAACAGGAGCGCTGGCGACGTCGAAGGGCCGCTTTCGGGCCCTTTGGCCCAGTCATACGGACTGCCGTCCATTTCCGTCACATCCGGGACAGCGCCGGATGTTCCTCCAATTCCCGGAAATCCGTCTCTTTTCCCTCTCCCTCTGGTCGAAAAAATTCCGGAACACGTTACGGAATTTTTCGGAACCCGTATCACTCGCTGCCAAGCCCCCGATCAACCGAGCGAGCTGGGACAGCGGCGCCGCAGCGCGAGTGGCGAACACAGTGCCTCACACCGGGAATGGACACGTTGCTGCGCGGTTCTGAACCGTTAGCCCGGGGAAGGGGCGAGGCCCTTAAGTCGCTCGCTGCCAAGCCCCCGATCAACCGAGTGGGCCGGAACAGCGGCGCAGCAGAGCGAGTCTCGAAAAAAGGACGTTGCACCGGGAGTGGAGACTGTTCGGTGCTCTCCTGAAAATTCGCAACGTAAGGGGCGACGTCCTTAACAGCGCGGGGGGTTCTTCCTGGCCCTGTCTCTCAGCCGCGACCTTGCTGAAGGGCGGGGCTCTCGCATCTGCCGTCAACCGGCAGAGGGGACATTCTTCCTGGCTCTGGATCAGCCCTCTCTTCAAAAATGAACATGTTCAGTTTTGATCATGTTCACCAAAGGAGAGACTATGCAACGCTGGGCCGGACGACTGTTGATTGGGGTGGCGCTGGGCCACATGGCGCTGGCACTGGGCAGCGTGCTGCCCGGGTTGGAGACGCTGGCGCCAGGCGGCCTGCCGGGCATGATCGGTGCGCCGTGGGGCCCGCCACAACCAGAGCGGCACGCCGCGTTCTGGAGTTCGCTGGGCAGCTTTGCGGGCGCACAGGCGCTCTGGGGCCTGTGGGTGCTGGCCGCCGCCCGCGAGGGCAGACGGCCGCCGCGGGGCACTGGCCTGGGCCTGCTGGCGCTGACGGTCCTGCAACTCACCCTGGCGCCCGTGAGTGGCTTCTGGCTGAATCTGGTGCCGGCGCTGCTCCTGATGGCCGCCGAGGCCCAGGCCCCCGTGACGCCCCCAGAGGCCGTGTCATGACGCGCCCGCTGCCAGGCGCCCCCAGCCGCCGCGAGCGCCACAAGCAGGACAAGCGGGCGCGCATCCAGGCCGCCGCCCTTTCCCTGTTCACCCAGCAGGGCTACGAGGCCACCACCATCCGGCAGATTGCCGCCGAGGCCGATGTGGCCCCCGGCACCGTCTTTCGCTACGCCACCGACAAGGCCGATCTGCTGCTGATGGTGTTTCACGACGTGATCGCCCAGGCCATAGAGGAGGCCCTGGCCCCGGAGCGGCTGTCGGGGCCGCTCTTTCAGGTGCTGCCGGGCCTGTTTGACCCCTTCTTCGCCTTTTACGAGGCGAGGCCGGCGCTGGCCAGCGATTTTCTGCGGCTGGTGCTGTTTCACGACAGTCCGCAGCGCACGCGTGAACTGGAGCAGGGCCACGCTTTTGTGGAGCAATTGGCCGGCCTGTTGCGGGCCCGCCAGCAGGCCGGCGAGGTGGCCACCGATCTCGACCCCGCCACTGCCGCCTTCGCCATCTTCTCGCTGTATCAGGCGTGCTTGGTGGGGTGGCTGTCGGGGGGCGGCACGCTGGCGCACGCACGCGAGCAGCTGGCGGCCCTGCTGGGGCTGCAGTCGCGGGCCCTGCAGGCCAGCGCGGCGGCCAGGGGCCCGGCATGACCGCTTCAGTGCTGATCGTGGGGGCGGGCATTGGCGGGCTGGCGCTGGCCCAGGTGCTGACCGCCCATGGTGTGCCCGTGCGGGTCATCGAGAAGGCGGCGGCCCTGCGACCCGTAGGCGCAGGCCTGATTCTGGGCGGCAACGCCCTGCAGGTGCTGGAGCGGCTGGGGCTGGCCCAGGCGGCGCGCGCCGCTGGGTACCCCCTGAGCGCCGCGCAGCTGACCACCGCTGCGGGGCAGCCGCTGCACACCCTGTCTTACGCGGCCTGGGGCGGGGCAGTGGGTGTGCACCGCGCCGCGCTGCAGGGCATTCTCAGCCAGGGGCTGGCCGGGCAGATCCTGTTTGGGACCACCCTGCGCGCCCTGCAGCCGCAGCCGGCGGGCGTGGACGCTGTGCTCAGCGACGGTACGGTGCATAGGTGCCGCGCGGTCATTGGGGCCGACGGCCTGCACTCCTCGGTGCGGCGGCTGCTGTTCGGGGGAACCGCGCCGCGTTACGCGGGCTACACCAGCTGGCGCTTCGTGGTGCCGCTGCCGGGTCCGGCCCAGGCCACCGAACTGTGGGGCCGGGGCTGCCGCCTGGGCCTGGTGCCGATTGGGCCACAGCAGACCTACGGCTACCTGACTGCCAACGCCCCCGAACAGCCCCCGGGACAGGCCAAGCGGCCCGGCGACGTGGCCGAGGTGCTGGCCCACGGCGCCCCCTTCGGCGGTCCTGCCCCGGCCCTGCTGGCGGGGCTGGACGCGGGGACCCCCGTGATCCGCACCGACATTCACGAGGTGCAGCTGCGCCGCTGGGGACAGGGCCACGTGACGCTGCTGGGCGACGCGGCCCACGCCCTGACCCCCAATCTGGGCCAGGGGGCGGCCCTGGCACTGGAAGACGCCTGGGTGCTGGGCCAGCACCTCCTGGCTGCCCCTGACGTGCCGGCGGCCCTGGACCGGTACGAGGCCCAGCGGCGGCCCCGGGTGAGAGCGGTGCAGCGCCAGTCGTGGCTGCTGGGGCAGGCCGGGCAACTGGAATCTGGCACGCTGCGCGCCCTGCGGGACCTGGCCATGCGCCTCACGCCACCCGCCGCCGCGCAGCGCTCCAGCCAGGGGCTGTTCACCGTCAATCTGGACGTGGGCTGAGACGGCTTCCGAAAAATTCCGTCATGTGTTACGGAATTTTTTCGACCAGAGGGACTCGAAGAGCTGCGCAGCAGAGAAGGAAAAATACGGATCTCCGGAAATGGACGGCAGTCCGTATGAGACGGCCGGCCGTCCAGTTCCGGACCATCCAGGAAGAAGGAGGGTGTTTCCCGCCTTCAGCGCTGGTCCAGCCCATTGCCCGGCCATTCGCCCGCTTGCCTGCGCTGCGCCGCCGCTCTGCGGGTCCCTCCGGTCGGAAAACTTCCGTTATGCGTCACGGCCCGGTTCGGAAGCTGGCTGAGCCCACCTCCGCTCCTGCTGGCCCGGATGCAGGCAGGGGAGGGGCCAGTCACTCAGGCCAGGGCGCGGTTGAGTTCGTCCCGGAAGCCCCGCGCTGCCGCCACACTCGCCCCGACATCCAGCCCCCGGGCATATTGCACGCCCCGGCTGGCACTGGCCAGCGCCCCGGTGCCCCCGGCATCAAACGCCGGCGCCAATTGCGCGGCCCCCGCGCCCTGCGCCCCCAGCCCCGGCAGCAGCAGCAGCGCCCGGGGCAGCCGCGCCCGGAAGGCCGCGAGGTCCTGTGGGTGCGTGGCCCCCACCACCGCGCCCACGCTGGCGTACTCGCCTTCCTCCTGCGTGTTCAGGCGCGTCACCTCACCGGCCACGCGCTCGCTGATCCCGTGGCCCTGCAAGTCGGCCTGGCCGGGGTTGCTGGTCTTGACCAGCACGAACACGGCGCCGCCGTTGGCCCGGGCGGTCTGCACAAAGGGGGTCAGGGTCTCGAAGCCCAGAAAGGGGTTGACCGTCAGCGCCGAGCCGGCGTGGTCGCCCGCCAGCCAGCCCTGGGCGTATGCCTGCGCCGTAGAACCGATATCGCCCCGCTTGCCGTCCAGCAGCACCGGCAGCCCCAGCGTGCGGGCAGCGGCGCAGACCTCGTGCAGCACCGTCAGCCCGGCCAGCCCGGCAGCCTCGTAAAAGGCCAACTGCGGTTTGAGACACGCGGCGTAGGGCGCGGTGGCCTCCAGCACGTCCAGCGTGTGGGCGCGCAGGTGGTCCAGGTCGCGGTAGGTCTCCAGGCGGGGGTCCAGGCCCACGCACAGGCGGGTGTCGAGGCGGCGGGTGCGGTCGGTCACAGCCTGCGCAAAGGTCATCGGGCCCGAGGCTAACACGGGCCCAGGCCGCTGCGCCGCTAGAAGCCCGGCGGCGCAGCGGCCCCCGCCTCACTACAATGACCCCAGGGTCAGGGCCCGCCGGGGAGAATGGGGCTCGCAGCGTGCCCAGTCCACAGGAGGTTCCAGATGCCGCCGCGCCGTTCTGCTCTGCTGTCCGCTGCGC
Source organism: Deinococcus arcticus (assembly GCF_003028415.1). NCBI lineage: Bacteria > Thermotogati > Deinococcota > Deinococci > Deinococcales > Deinococcaceae > Deinococcus > Deinococcus arcticus. The sequence continues at coordinate 281,925 of NZ_PYSV01000002.1, read as the reverse complement.
TGCCTGCGGCGCTGTTTGCCGCGCTGTACCTGGGGTTGCAGGCCACGGCGCTGCGCTTTCAGGGCGCGCCCGGCCTGTCTGCGTGGTATCTGCCCGCCGGCCTGATTCTGGCGTTTCTGACCGCCTATGGACTGCGGTTTGCGCCGTGGGCGCTGCTGACGGTGGCGCTGGGGGGCGCCCTGCTCTCGCCGCACGCACCAGACCTGCTGGCGTCTTTGGTGAACGTAACCGCCTACACGCTGGGGGCCGCCCTGCTGCGGCGCAGCGCGGGCTGGCGTTCGGGGGCGGTGGGCCTGCGCGACGTGCCCCGCTTTGCCACGGCGGCGGTGCTGACCTCGGGGCTGGCGGCCCTGGGCACAGTGTCGGTTCTGAAGCTGGCGGGCGGACTGCCCGGCCTGCCGTGGTCCACCGCCATCCTGAACTGGTGGGTGGGCGATCTGGTGGGCATCGTGGCGCTGACCCCACCGCTGCTGCTGTTGCGGCGCCGTGAGCGGCCTGGGGCCACAGGGCCCGGGGAGGCAGACCGCCGCTCGCGGCGCCGGTTCGGGCTGCTGGCGCTGCAGCTGCTGGCCATTCCCGCCACCCTGCTGCTGGTGTTTGGCCTGGGTGCGGCGCACGGACTGCAGGTGCTGTACCTGTGTTTTCTGCCGCTGCTGTGGCTGGCCCTGCAGCAGGGGCTGCCGCTGGCCACCCTGGGCAGCCTTCTGATGAGTGCGGGCATCACCCTGCTGGCCTGGGCCACGGGCGCCTCCGCGCCGCAGCGGCTGGACATGCAGCTGCTCATGACCACCCTGGCCCTGACCACAATGGTGCTGGCCACCCTGAGCACCGAGCGGCGGCGCCAGCGCCAGCGGCTGGCGCACCTCGCGCTGCACGACGCCCTGACCGGGCTGCCCAACCGCCGCGCCTTTCTGGAAGGGCTGGGCCACATGCTACGCCGCCGGGGCGCGGGCGGCGGGTCCGTGCTGGTGCTGTTTGTGGACATTGACCGCCTGAAATGGGTGAACGACACGCTGGGTCACGCCGCTGGCGACGCCTACCTGCGGGCCATGGCCGGGCGCCTGGCGCGCGCCCTGCCGCCCCAGGGGCTGGCGGCCCGGCTGGGCGGCGACGAGTTTGCCCTGGCCCTGCCGGTGCAGACCCAGGCCGAGGAGGTGCAGTGGGCCCAGGGGGTGCTGGCTGGTGTGCAGGGGCCCCTGCAGGTGGCGGGCTACGAGATTGCGCCGGCCGTGAGTGTGGGGGCCAGCAGCGCCCCGCGCGACGGCGCCGATGTGGAGGCGGTGCTGCAACGCGCCGATGAAGCGATGTACCACGCCAAGCGCACCGGACAGGGGCTGCACCACTTCGTGCCGGCCATCCCTGATGGCCACTACACCGCGCTGCAGTACGAACACGATCTGCGTCAGGCGCTGGCGCAGGGCGGGCAGCTGGAACTGCACTATCAGCCGCAGGTTGACCTGGGGTCCATGGAGGTGATCGGCTTCGAGGCGCTGGTGCGCTGGCGCCACCCCGAACAGGGCCTGATTCCGCCCGGCGCCTTCCTGCCGGTGGCGGAGCGCACGGGCCTGATTGTGCCGCTGGGCAGCTGGGTGCTGCGGGCGGCCTGCACGCAGTTGCAGCGCTGGAGCCTGCAGACCGGGCGGCCCCTGCGCATGGCAGTGAATGTCTCGGCCGCGCAGCTGCACCCGCCGCTGGTGGCCGAGGTGCGCGCGGCGCTGGAGGCCAGCGGGGCCGCCCCGGGCCAGCTGGAACTGGAACTCACCGAAAGCGCGCTGCTCACGGATCCGGCCCGGGCGGCCGGGGTACTGGCCGACATCGGGGCGCTGGGCGTGCGCATGGCGCTGGACGACTTTGGCACCGGCTATTCCAGCCTCAGCCACCTGAACGTGTTTCCGGTGAACACCCTGAAAATCGACCGTTCCTTTGTGCAGGCCCTGCAGGGTTGCCCGCCTGAACGCAGCGTCGTGCGCGGCGTGGTGGCCCTAGGGCACGCCCTGGGCATCTCGGTGCTGGCTGAGGGCGCCGAGACCCCGCAGCAGGTGGCGTGGGTGCGCGACCTGGGCTGCGACGCCGTGCAGGGCTACGCCCTGGGCCGCCCGGTGCCGCCGGAGCAGGCAGCAGCCTTTCTGCAGGTCCGGGCCTGAACGCCGGGGAAGGGAAGTGCGGCGGCCCAGTCCCGGGCCAGCCCCGGCGACATCCACCGCGCCGCCCACGCCGCCTTAGACTGCGCCCATGACCTTTTCCATCGTGGGGCGCGACCCGCGCACGGGTGACCTGGGGGTGGCAGTGGCCAGCAAATTCCTGGCGGTGGGCGCGCTGGTGCCGTTCGTGCAGGGCGGTGTGGGCGCGGTGGCCACGCAGAGTTACGTGAACCCCACCTTTGGCCCCCTGGGGCTGCAGCGCCTCGCGGCGGGCCAGCGCCCCCAGGAGATCGCCGCGCAGTTTCAGGCCGAAGATCCGGGCATCGCGCAGCGCCAGTTCGGGCTGGTGTCGGCCTCCGGGCACAGCGCCACCTTCACCGGGCCCGGGTGCCATGCCTGGGCGGGGGGCCACGCCGCGCCGGACGTGGCCATTCAGGGCAACATCCTGACCGGGCCCGGGGTGGTGGCGGCCATGCGCGAAGCCTGGGAGGCGGGCGCCGGGCTGCCCCTGCCCCGGCGGCTGCTCTCGGCGCTGGTGGCCGGGGACCGTGCCGGGGGCGACCGGCGCGGGCGGCAGTCGGCGGCCCTGCTGTGCGCGGGCCCCGGGCGCGGTTACGGCGGCCTGACCGACGACTGGGTGAACCTGCGCGCCGACGACCACGAATCGCCCTGCGCCGAGTTGAGCCGCCTGCTGGACCTGCACGACCTGCTGTTTACCCGCCCCGAAAGCACCCGGCCCCTCACGCCCGCCGAGCTGGGCTGGCTGCGCGCCCTGCTGGTGCGCGGGGGCTACGCGCCGGCGCTGCCAGAGGGCAACTGGGACGAGCAGACCGAGGCGGCGGCCTGGGCGATGTACGGCACCGAGAACCTGGAAGAGCGCTGGGTGCCGGGCGGCGAGGTGGACCCGGTGGCGCTGGCGTACCTGCAGGCGCGCCACCCGGGGTAGACTGCGCCGCATGCGGCTGTCCGCCACCGATGTCTACGCCTTTCAGGCGCTGGGGTTCCTGGGCGCCCAGCCCTCCGAGCGCTGGGTGTCCAGCGAGGAGATCAGCGAGGCCACGGGCGTGCACCGGCCCTATCTGGTGCGCATTCTGGCGGCCCTGAGCGCCAAGGGCGTGGTGAGAAGCAAAAAGGGCATTGGCGGCGGCTACGCCCTGGCGCGCAGGCCCCAGCTCATCAGCCTGTGTGAGGTGGTGCGCGCCATTGACGGGCCGGTGGCGCCGCTGTCGTGCATCAGCCTCAACTGGCATGAACCCTGCGTGGAAGAGGCGCGCTGCCACGCCCGCAACACGGTGTACACCCGCATGCGTGACGCCATGCTGGGTGTGCTGCAGGAGTTCAGCGTGGCTGACCTGGTCACTGACGCCCGCCAGGGCGTGAGTTACGGTCACTGCCTGACCCATCTGCTCAAGCCCAACGCCTAGGTCACCTGCTGCTCTGGCCGCTGCTGGCGCGGCAGGCTCTAGGCTGGGGGCCATGCCCCTTTCTGCTTCTGACCGCGCGGCCCTGTGGCCGGCCCTGCCCACCCTGCCCGTTCACTGGGCTGCCCTGCCTGGGGGGGGTGTTCCGTTGCCCGGGGGCCTTCGGCTGGTGGCCGGGGACGCGCCGGACGGCACGCCCTACCTGCGGGCCACCTTGCACGCCTCCGAGGACTTCGCGGAGCTGCTGGACGGTCGCGGCGATTACACCGAAGAGGAGCTGGACGATCCCGACGCGGTCATGGAGGAGCGCTGGGTCACGGCGCAGGCGGCGCTGGCCACGGCGTTGGCCCAGGCCGCGCCGGTGCTGGGCGAGCCGGCCCGCACGGCGTCTGCCCCGGGCGGGCGGGTGCACTGGCTGCTGGCCGACCGCACGGTTTCGCTGGGCCTGCAGCAGGCCGACCGGGACTGCCCCATAGAACTGTGCCTGTGGCTGTTGCCCCCGGGCCACACCCCCGAGAGCCTGGAGCTTTGAGACGAACGGGGGGCGCAGGCCACTCACGGCTTCTCTGCACCACTGAGCTGAGGGACGGTTCAGCCTGGAACAGGGGCGCTGGTCTGCTCCAGCCCACTCCTCGAATCCTCTGGCCAGCGGCCACCGCGCTGCCCGGTACCGAGAAAAGCCCGGCGCCGGCCCGTTCCCCGGGGCGCTACCCTGGCGCCCATGACCCGCCCGCTCTATCACGACAGCACCCGCCTGACCTTCGCTGCCCAGGTGGCGCAGGTGCAGGGCTCAGAGGTGGCCCTGGACGCCACCGCCCTCTACCCCGAAGCTGGGGGACAGGCTGCCGACACCGGCACCCTGCGCTGGGCCGGGGGAAAGGCCCGGGTGCTGGGGGGCCGTAAGGAAAAGGACACAGGCCTGATCTGGCACCCGCTGGAAGGGGACGTGCCGCCCGTGAGTGCGGCGGTGCAGGGCGAGGTGGACCCGGCGCGGCGCTGGCGGCACATGCAGCGCCACAGCGGCGAGCACCTGCTGGCCCAGGCGTTCGTGCGCGTGAACCCGGCCTTCACGGTGGCCGCCGTGAACATGGCGGGCCCCGAATGCACCCTGGACCTGCACGGCGACCCCACTGAGGCCGACCTGCGCGCCGCCGAAACCCTGCTGCGCGAAACCCTGGGCCGCACAGAGCTGACCCTGGATACGCCCGTGGTGCCCCAGCACGAGCTGAGCCGCTACCCCCTGCGCCGCGAGACGGCGGTGCGCGGCGACGTGCGGCTGGTGATCTTCCGTGACGCCCAGGGCCAGCCGTTCGATGTGAGTGCCTGCGGCGGCACCCATGTGCCCCGCGCCAGCATGGCCGCGCCCGTGGCCGTGCTGCGCCACGAGCGCATCAAGGGGGGCGTGACCCGGGTCACCTTCACGGCGGGCGAGGAAGCGGGCGCGCACCTGGGGGGCGTGTACGCCCAGGCCCGCGCGCTGGCGCAGGGGTTCAGTGTGCCTGTGGAGCGGCTGCCAGAGCGCGTGCAGGCCCTGCGCGAACAGGCCGGCGCGCTGCAGGCCGAGCTGGACGCCCTGCACGCGGCCCACGCCCGCACCCTGCGCGACCACGCCCCGGCCCAGGCATGCGGCGCCCTGAGCTTGAAGGCGCTCACGCTGCCCAGCCCGGCCGGTCTGCCCGCCGCTCTGGGCGATCTGCCCCCTGGCCATGTGGTCCTGGCGACCACCCCGGAAGGCCGCTGCGGTGTGGGCAGCGCGGCGCCGGCTGTGGACGCCTCGGCGCTGCTGCGGGCGGCGCTGGCGGTGGCCGGGGGCAAGGGGGGTGGCCGCGCTGATCTGGCCCAGGGCAGCACGCCTGACCCGGCGGCCTTTCTGGAGGCGGCGCGTACGCTGCTGCCGGGCTGATCTGGCAGCGGGCCGCCGCGTTCTGGCTCTGTGCCCGGTGGGCCACCCCAACCCCGCCGCCGGGGGACCATGGGCCGCGCAGCCCCTGCTAGCCTGGGGGCCATGAGTCTTCACCTGAACGCCGAACCCGGTCAGATTGCCGAAACCGTCCTGCTGCCGGGCGACCCCCTGCGCGCCAAGCACATTGCCGAAACCTTCTTTGAGAACCCTGTGCTGCACAACACCGTGCGCGGTATGCACGGCTACACCGGCACGTACAAGGGGCAGCGCGTTTCTGTGCAGGGCACCGGCATGGGCATTGCGTCCAGCATGATCTACGTGCACGAGCTCATCACCGGCTACGGCTGCAAGCAGCTGATCCGCGTGGGCACGGCGGGCAGCTACCAGGCGCATGTGCATGTGCGCGACATCGTGCTGGCGCAGGCGGCCTGCACCGACAGCAACATCAACAATGTCCGCTTCGGGCACAAGAACTTTGCGCCCATTGCCGATTTCGAGTTGCTGCTGCGCGCCTATCAGATTGCCCGCGAACGTGGCCACACCACCCACGTGGGCAACATCATGAGCAGTGACACCTTCTACCAGGACCAGTTCGAGCAGTTCCAGCAGTGGGCGCAGTTTGGCGTGCTGGCCGTGGAGATGGAAGCGGCAGGCCTGTACACCCTGGCCGCCAAGCACGGCGTCAAGGCCCTGACGGTGCTGACCATCAGCGACCACCTCGTGACCCACGAGGAAACCACCGCCGAGGAACGCCAGCTTACCTTCAACGCCATGATTGAAGTCGCGCTGGACGCCGCGCTGGGCGGATAAGCCACACAGCGCGCTGCCGCCGGGCCCCACGTGCAGCTGGGGCCCGGTTTTATGCTGGGGCGTATGGGCCAGAAGGGAGAGTGGACGTTCGTGTATCCCGGCGACCCGGCGCGGAGCACGCTGGGCGAGGTCGTTGTGGGTCGGCCCCTGCACTGGTCGTGGCTGGGCCGTCTGCGCTTTGCCCTGTCGGTGCTGCGGCGTCCGGCCAGTTTTCCCCCCAATCCTCAGCGGATGAAACGGGTGGGGGATGTGCCGGCGGGGCTGTCGGGCGTGGCGTGGCCGCCCAGCGTGAACCCACTGGGGCTGTACCGCGCCGGGTGGGGTGGGGAAGAGGCGGTGCTGCTGGAGCTGCCAGCCGACGAAACCGCGCGCGGGTTGGCCCACCGCGCGACGATGGCAGCCCTGGCGGCTGCCCTGCCCCCGCTGCGCCTGGGCGGGGTGGGCTTTGCGCCCTGGGCCCAGGCGTTCCGGGCAGAAGCAGACCGCGCGCTGCTCCCTGACGCGCTGTGGCCACACGGCCCCCATCCCCTGCGCTGGGTGCCCTACCCGGACCCCGAGGTCCCCGGCACCCTGTGGCTCTCGCCTCCGCCGGGGCAGCGCTGGTCGGGCGATCCAGGTTCTGTCCTGCTGCTGCTGGCCCCGGGCAGCGATCTGCGGGCCGCCTTCGCCCACTGGCTGGCCCAGGCGGCTGAGCAGGGCTGGAGCGCGCAGCCGCCCCTGTTCGGCGCGCGGCAGGCCCTGACCACCCTGGACCAGCCCGGGCGCCGCGCCACCCTGAGCGCCAGCCTGTTCACCCTGCCCTGGGGCGAGTGCTGGGCGGTGACCCTGGACCGGGGCTGGCTGGACACCCTGGCCGGGCAGGCGCACGAGCCAGGCGCCCCGGAACCGCGCTGGCAGGAGGGGTAGCCGAGCCCTTTGCCCCTGGGCGTGCAGGGCCGCGCCGAATGGGCCCACCACTCCACAAGGCCGCCCGGCCGTCGTGCTTACGCCTGCCGCTGCAGCCGGGCAATAAAGAAGCCGTCTATGCCGCCTTCGGGCACCGTCAGCACGCCGGGGCCGGCAGGCACGCTGGGCACCTCCAGGCCGGGCACCGCCTCGGCCACAAAGTCCGGCTGGGCCTCCAGAAAGCGTGCCACCACCTCTGGCCCCTCGTGCGGGGTCACGCTACACACCGAATAGACCAGGGTGCCGCCGGGCGCCACCAGCGCGGCAGCGTGCGGCAGCATCTGGCCCTGCAACTGCGCCATAGCTTCCACCGCCTCCGGGGTCAGGCGCAGCTTGATTTCCGGGTGGCTGCGCAGGGTGCCGCTGCCGGTGCAGGGAGCGTCCAGCAGCACAAAGGGCGCGGGCTCTGCGGCCAGCGGCCCGGTCAGGTCGTGGGTCAGAAAGTCGGCCTTCAGGCCCAGCCGGCGCAGGTTGGCGCGTGCGGCCTCGTGCTTGGCGCCCACGAGGTCCACGCTGGTCACCTTCGCGCCGCGTGTCGCCAGCATGGCGGCCTTCACGCCCGCACCCCCGGCCAGGTCCAGCACCCGCGCGCCGGCAACGTCGCCCAGGGCGTCCACACACGCCATGCTGGCCGGGTTGATGGGCTGGGCCTGCCCGCGCGCATAGGCCGCTGTCTGGCGCAGTGGGCGCTCCAGGCCCACCCGGTCCACGCCCTGGGGGCCAGCCTCCACCACGCTGCCTTCCTGCTCCAGGGCCCGCACGCCCTCATCCGACAGACTCAGCCACAGGGGCTGCGGCGTCAGCAGGTCGGCCATCACCCGCTCGGCGGCCTCGCCGTAGGCGCGGCGGTACAGTTCGGCCAGCCACGCGGGCAGCTCGGCCGGGGGAGTCACGTCCACGCCCTCCAGGGTCACGCGGCGCAGCACGGCGTTCACCAGCCCCGGGGGGGCCAGCCGGGCCGCGCGCGCCAGATTCACGTAGTCGCTGACCACCGCGTGCACCGGGGTGCCCAGATACAGCTTTTCAAAGGCGCCGGCCAGCAGCAGGGCGCGCGTTTTGGGGTGGGTGGGGCCGCGCAGCAGGGGTGAGAGGGCGGCTTGCAGGCTCAGCACGCGCCGCAGGCTGCCGTACACGATGTGGGTGGCCAGCCCGGCGTCCCGCCCCGGCAGCCGGGCCTGGTTAAGCGCGGCGTCCAGCGCAGGCGCCGCGAAAGTCTCGCCGCCCAGCACCCGCACCAGCACGCGCACCGCCAGTTCGCGGGCCGGGTTGTGGGGGCCGGGGCGATCACGAAGGGAACGGGGAGGCGTCTGGGTCATCCGGGCAGTGTACGCGGGCCCCGTGGGCAGGTGTCCTGCGCCCCCCAGCGGCGGCCCTGTGGCCCCACCACCGGGCGGCCAGAAGGTGCCTAGAGCGGCAGGTGGCGGGCGCCCGCGTTCATCGGCTACAGTAGGCTGAACCGCTTCCATCCTGCCAGTGCAGCGCTGGCCCCTATCTGCCCCACCCGGGCAGCCGTTCCACATTGAGTGAAGGTGACTGCAGACTGACTGACACGTGAAAAATAGGAGAGTTCAGGTCATTGTCAAGTGGGGGCGCGCGGCCTATACTGTTCATGAGCAACCGGAATTCAAGCTTGCCGAGGTGCTCGCCTTGGCCTTCGGCCGGGCACCCCCGCCCGCTGCAGAACGCCAGTGGACCCACAACCCCGAGTGGAAGCGGTTCATACGAATCGCCCACCATCCAAGGAGCCTTATGAAAAAAGCCCTGACTCTTCTGTCTCTTGCCCTGCTGGGCCAAGCCGGCGCCGCCACCATCACGGTGTGGACGCACTTTGGCGAGGGCGAACTGACCTGGCTGCGTGCCCAGGCCGCGCAGTTCAAGGCCAAGACGGGCCACACCGTCAACCTGGTGTCGGTGCCCTTTGATCAGATTCCCGACAAGCTGATTCAGAGTGCGCCCAAGGGCCAGGGTCCGGACCTTGTGACCACCCTGCCCCAGGACCGTCTGGGCCAGCTGGCGGCGGCGGGCGTGATTGAGCCCATGGACAAGTACGTGACCAGCCGCACGGACTATGACCGCACCGCCATCAACGCCATGACTTACCAGGGCAAGCTGTTCGGCATTCCCATGTTCGCCGAGGCCGTGGCCGTCATTTACAACAAGAAGCTGGTGCCCAACGCTCCCACCACCTGGGCGCAGTTCCTGGCCACCGCCCAGAAGAACACCGGCAGCGGCCGCTTCGGCTACCTCGCGGACCTGAGCAACGCCTACATGCAGTACGGCATCATCAGTGCGTACGGCGGCTACGTGTTCAAGAACAACGGCGGCACCCTGAACGTCAAGGACGTGGGCCTGGGCAACGCGGGCGCCGACAAGGCCAGCGCTTTCCTGAACGATCTGCGCTACAAGTACAACCTCGTGCCCGAGGGTGTGGACGGCGGCGCCGCCAAGAGCGCGTTCGTGGATGGCCGCCTGGCGATGCTGCTGACCGGGCCCTGGGACATGGGCGACATCAAGAAGGCCGGCATTGACTACGGCATCATGAACTTCCCCACCCCTCCTGGCGCCAGCGGCAAGTGGAGCCCCTTCGTGGGCGTGCAGGGCACCCTGATGAACGCTTACAGCAAGCAGAAGTCGGTGGCCGCGCAGTTTGCCAAGCAGATTTCGTCCAGCGACGCGCAGGTGGCCTTTAACAAGGCCGGCGGCCGTATCCCCGTGAGCCTCTCGGCCCGCACCAAGCTCAAGAGCGACCCCGTGGTGGTGGGCTTTGGCCGCGCCATCAGCGCCGGCACCCCTATGCCCAACGTGCCCCAGATGGGCGCGGTGTGGAGCCCCTGGAGCAGCGCCATTGCCCAGAGCGTGCAGAAGGCCAACCAGAACTACGCGCAGATCCTGGACAAGGCTGTGCAGGAAATCAACGGCGCCATCAAGTAAGGGCTTCGGGGAACGTGCGCAGGTTCAGGCGCGTTCCCCTGTTCGTCCAGAAGCGGCAGCAGTTCCGCCGGTTCTGGACGTTTTGCTGTGGGCCCAGGCCGCTGCCGCCCACTGCTGAGGGTGCCGGCCTGGACGGCTTGAGGGTGCTGCTCCGCCCCTGCAGGGGCCTGATTGGCCCTGCTCCTTCATGCCCCAGAGCCGCGCCGGCGCCTCCTCAGCAGCGGGCATCTGGATAAGTCCGCCGCCCCCACAGCCATTGGGGTAGGGTAGAGCACACTTCTCTCTCAGCGTCCGCTGCCTTTGTGTTCACTGCGCCTTTTCTGCCGGCCATGTGCCAGGGAGGTCTCCACCGTTCATGACAACTCCGCTGCCTGTTCGCGCCCCCCGGCGCCCCGCCCCGGCCCCGCAAGGCACACGCGGTTTTCTGCTGGCTGTGCTGGTGCTGGCTGCCCTGCTGGGCGCCAGCGTGCTGCTCGGCTGGCTGCTCTCGCTGGTCACCGCCCAGGTGGTGCCCGGCGCTCCCGCGTATCTGATTCTGGTGTGGTCGCTGCTGGCCCTGGCGGTGCTGGCCCCACTGACCTATAACACCTTTCCCTGGATTGGCTCGTGGTTTTACCTGCTGCCAGCGCTGGTGTTTGTGCTGGCCTTTACGGTGGTGCCGGTCATTCTGACCATCAACTACGCCTTTACCAACTACAGCGGGCAGAACAGCGGCAGCCCCGACAGCGCGGCGCGCACAGCGGCCACCCTCAGTGGCGACCGCCGGGTGCTGACCCTGCCAGAGCTGGGCGAAGAAACCGCAGCGCAGTTCCTGAAATGTAAGGCCCCCACCTGCGCCGGGGACACCATCGTGCTGTATGACGAGGAAGCCTCCACTCCCGTGCGGCAGAAGGTTGCCAGTGTAGACGGCAGCCGCGTGACCCTCAGCGCCCCGGTCACGGAAACCCTGGCGGTGGTTCAGGCCACCCGCATCAACCGCTACGGCTACGTGGGGCTGGCCAATTTCCAGGAAATTTTCAGCAAGGCCAGCCGCGCCCTGTGGCCGGTGTTTCTGTGGACGGTCGTGTTTGCCTTCAGCACGGTGGTCATCAACGCGCTGGCGGGCCTGATTCTGGGCATCCTGCTGTACAACAAGAACCTCAAGGGCCGCAACATCTACCGCACGCTGCTGTTCCTGCCCTGGGCCATTCCGGCCGTCATCAGCGTGCAGATGTGGGTGGCGCTGTTCAACCAGCAGTTTGGCATCGTGAACAAGTCGCTGGGACTCTTGGGCATTGTGGCGATTCCCTGGCTGAACGATCCGCTGTGGGCCAAGATCAGCATTCTGCTGGTGAACCTGTGGCTGGGCTTTCCATACATGATGACCGCCACCATCAGCGCCCTGAGCACCATCAACGACGACCTGTACGAGGCCGCCGAGATTGACGGTGCCAGCCGCTGGCAGCAGATCACCGGCATTACCCTGCCGCTGCTGCGCACGTCGTTCACCCCGATTCTGCTTTCGGGCTTCGCCTTTAACTTCAACAACTTCGGCATTATTTATCTGCTCACGGCGGGCGGCCCCGCCCAGGAAGGCCGCGAGAGCACCGCGCAGAGCACCGACATCCTGCTGTCGTGGGGCTACAACACGGCGTTCGTGTCCAGCGGCGGCCAGAACTTCGCCCTGGCCAGCGCCATCGCCCTGATCATCTTTTTCCTGACCCTGGCCATCAGCGTCGTGAACTTCAAGGCGGCCGGGGTGTTTGAGGAGGCCCGCAAATGACCTCTGTGCCTGGTCCGTCCTCGCTGCCCCCGGGCGGCTATGTTCACCGCGAACCCGGGCCGCTGCGCCGCGCGCTGCCGTGGCTGGTGCTGGCCGCCATTGTGCTGGGCCTGGGCTACCTGGGTTCTGTGCTGGTGGACAGCCTGCAGGGCAAGCAGAAAAGCTTTTCTATTTATTTCGTGGAACACGGCTGGGTGCGTTTCCTGGCCTTCCTGCTGGGCGCAGCTGGTCTGCTGGCCCTGACCAGCTTCCTGGGGCAGCGCCTGGGGATGGTGCGTACCGGGCGGCGCATCAGTTACTGGGCGGTGCTGGGCACGCAGCTGACCCACCTGTTTCTGATTCTGGTGGTGCTGGTGGCCATCTACCCGCTGCTGTACGTGCTGATCGCGGCGTTCGATCCGCGCAACAGCCTGTTTGCCTTCCCGGACTTCAGCAACCCCAACATCCTGTACCGCTCCGGCCTGCTGCCCAACCTGCAGGTGCTGAGCTACGAAAACTTCGCCAAGCTGTTTGAAGGCTTCACCGTGCCGCTGTGGCAACTGGTGCTGGCGGTCCTGGGCGGCGCTGCTGGGGCCGCGCTGCTGCTTATGAAAGGTGTGGGCAAGCTGTCGGGCCGCCCCGAGGGCCTGCGCACGCCCATGCGCTGGGCCGGCTGGCTGCTGCTGGGCGCCCTGGCCCTGATCGTGGTGTTCATGACCCCGGCGCAGTTCACGGGCGAGACCAACGAGAGCAAATTCGTGCTCTCGGTGCGTAACACGCTGCTGGTGTCGGGGATTACCGGCCTTCTGGCCATCATCCTGTCCACCACTGCCGGTTACGCCATGGCCCGGCTGCGCTTCGCCGGCCGCTTCCAGACGCTGCTGTTTTTCATCTTTATCCAGATGTTCCCCGTGTTCCTGGCGCTGGTGGCGGTGTACAAGATGCTCACCGACCTGGGGCTGGCCAACACCTTCACCGGCCTGATCCTGGCGTACTCGGGCGGCGCCATCGCCTTTAACACCTGGATTTTCAAGGGCTACGTGGAAAGCCTGCCCGAATCGCTGGAAGAAGCCGCGATGGTGGACGGCGCCACCCGCTGGCAGACCTTCCTGCGCGTGGTCCTGCCCCTCTCGGGCGGGATGATGGTGTTCATCTTCCTGAACCAGTTCATCGGCACCTATGCCGAGTTCATTCTGGCCAATGTGCTGCTCACCGGCGTGGAGCAGTGGACGGTGGGCGTGATGCTGCGCTCCTTTACCACCGGGCAGTTCAGCACCAAATGGGGCGTGTTCGCGGCGGCGGCCACCCTGGGCGCCCTGCCGATCATCGCGCTGTTCTACGCCTTCCAGAATTTCTTCGTGGGCGGCGCTGTGGCCGGCGGTGTGAAAGAGTAAAGAAGCATACGGGACGGCGCGCGCTGGCCACCGCCAGCGCGCGCCATGTCTTCTGGCTGAAACAGGAGGCGAGCAAGGGGGCGGAATTGGCCTGCTGTGGCTTGCTCAGGGAATCCACCGCTTGTATCCACGACGAACGCCGGGCAAATCGAGGAAGAGCCGGGCTTCCGGGCGTGAAGAGACGCAACCCGGAACAGGACAAGGCGCCAAAGGAACGGACGGCCGCCCACAGCAGGCCAAACGGCGCGCCCAGGCTGCATGTGCTCCTTGGTGTGCGCCCGGCAAAAGAAGCGCCCGCAGCAGCTCTGCGGGCGCCTCCTTCTCTCGTCCTTACGCGTCGGGGTTGGGCATGCTGGCGGTGACGGCCAGTTCCACGCCATCTTCAAAGCGTCCAAAGTTCTCGCGGAACATCCGGGCCAGCTTGCGGGCGGTTTCGTCGTAGGCGGCCTGATCGCTCCAGGCGTCGCGGGGATTGAGCACAGCGGCGGGCACGCCCGGCACCTCAGTGGGAATCTCCAGGCCAAAGAAAGGCTCGGTTTCAAAGGCCACCCCGTCCAGTGCCCCGGACAGGGCGGCGCTGAGCATGGCGCGGGTGTGGGCAATACTCATGCGCTTGCCGGTGCCGTACTTGCCGCCGGTCCAGCCGGTGTTCACCAGCCATACGCGGGCGCCGCTCTCCTGCACCTTCTGGGCCAGCAGGCGGGCGTACTCGCCGGGGTGGCGGGGCATAAAGGGCGCGCCGAAGCAGGTGCTGAAGGTGGGGCTGGGCTCGGTCACGCCGTCTTCGGTGCCGGGAATCTTGGCGGTAAAGCCGCTGATGAACTGGTACATCGTCTGTTCGGGGCTCAGACGCGAGATGGGCGGCAGCACCCCATAGGCGTCGGCGGTCAGGAACACGATGTTTTTCGGGTGGCCGGCAAGGCTACCGGGCTGCACGTTGGCAATCTGGTCAATGGGGTAGGCGCTGCGGGTGTTTTCGGTCAGGCTGCCGTCGTTCAGGTCCGGTGTGCCGTCACCGTTCAGCACCACGTTTTCCAGCACCGTGCCGTAGGTGCGGGTGGTCTGATAGATGGCGGGCTCAGCTTCGGGGTTCAGGTTGATCACCTTGGCGTAGCAGCCGCCCTCGAAGTTGAAGATGCCGGTATCGGTCCATCCGTGCTCGTCGTCACCGATCAGCTTGCGGCTGGGGTCCGCCGACAGAGTGGTCTTGCCGGTGCCGCTGAGGCCAAAGAACAGCGCCACGTCGCCGTCCGCGCCCACGTTGGCCGAGCAGTGCATGGGCATCACGCCCTGGGCGGGCAGCAGGTAGTTCAGCACCCCGAAAATGCCCTTCTTGTTTTCGCCCGCGTACTGCGTGCCGCCCGCAATAATCATCTTGCGCGTGAAGTTCACGATGATGAAGGTGTCGCTGCGGGTGCCGTCGGTGGCCGGGTCGGCCCGGAACGACGGCATGTTCAGCACCGTCCAGTCCTCGTGAAAGCCGGCCAGTTCGGCCTCGGTGGGGCGCACGAACATGTTGCGGATAAACAGCGAGTGGTACGCCATCTCGGTGACCATGCGGCAGCCAATGCGGTAGCGGGGGTCCGTGCCCGCGTACACCTGCTGCACAAACAGCTCTGTGCCTTCGGCAAAGCGGGTCATCTTCTCCAGCAGGCGGTCAAAGACCCCAGCGCCAATCGGGGTGTTAAAGCCGCCCCACCACACGGTGTCCCGGGTCAGGTCGTCTTCCACGATAAAGCGGTCCTTGGGGCTGCGGCCGGTCTTGTTGGTGCGCACCGTCAGCGGGCCAGTGGCGGCCTGCACGCCCTCGCCCAGACGAATGGCGTGGGCATACAGCTCGTCCACGCCAGGGTTCAGATGCACGGTGGTTTTAATGCCGAGATCGGCCAGGGGATTGGGGGCGGTCAGGCTCATGGAAACCTCCGGAGGTGGGAACACTGCCAGGGTAGCAGCGGGAAGAACGAACAGGGTTCGTGTACGGAATGACCCCAGAATTGTCGCCCAGGAAACGGTTCCACGCCAACTTTAGTGGTGTCACGCCTCCGGAAACAACAGCCCCTCCCGTCTGGGGTCCGCAGACAACCTGCCATGTGAATGGGCTGTGGCCTCTATCTTGCCTGTTCGCCACGCCAAACAAGCGTTCGTTCGACAGATGACAGGTCGCCGGCCAGGGATACGGGACGGTGAACGGGGTGCGGGCGACGGATTTGGTCGTCCTGATGCCTCAGAGAGGAAAGATGACGAACCGAGCAGGGATGGCGCTGCCTCCCTGAGCAAGCCTGAGGGCTACAGCCAGCCACAAAAAAGCCTCCCGACGAATCAGGAGGCTAGGGGGCGCTGTGGCCTCAGTGGGCCGGAGTGGCGGGCTTGCCACCCTTGGCATCCGCTTTGGGGGTGTCACTCTTGGCTTTGGCGGCCTCGGCGTTGGCGTCAGTGGCTTTGGCTTCGCTGGCTTTGGCCTCGGCCTTGTCCGTCTCGGCGGTGGTCCTGGCAGCAGCGGGCGAATCCGGGGCCACGGCGCCGCCCCAGGTGCCGCCCGTGGTGGCCGCCTGGGTGGGGCGCGCCGCACCGGGGGCCGGGGTGGCCTTGTCTTCCTCAATGCGCTCCAGCCACATCGTGCCGATCAGGTTGCGGGCGTTGCGGCCTGCCTGCCGCAGTGACTGCGCCGCCTCGGGGCTGTGGCCCTCCACGGCGTTCAGAATGCCCTGACGGGCGGCAGGCACACGGGCCAGCACCACCGCGCCGGTGCCCAGCAACAGCAGGGCCGTCACGCCGCCGCCCACCCCACCGCCGCGTCTGTCATCGCGGCGGGCACGCTGGCGCTGCTTGTCCAGCAGGCGCAGCTCGCGCGTCAGCTGTTTTTCCAGTGGGGCCACGCGCTTGGCGACCGCCTTTTCCAGCTGGTGAGCCCCCAGCACCTTCTTGCCGCTCTGCAGTTCGCGCGTCGCTTCGCGGCGGGCCTGGCGCAGGGTGCGCTCAGCACGGCGCTTGCGGGCCTCATGGCCGTCGGCGGCCTCATGCAGGACGTGGCCCACGCGGTCATGTACGCTGGCCAGCAGTTCACGGCCGGCGCCCTGGGCATCGGCCACGGTATGGCCCACGCCCACCTGCGCCACCTGCAGCGCCTGCTTGGCGCGCTCGCCACCCCGCGCGGCCACATGGGCGGTCGCCTGTCCGGCCTCGCCCGCCAGGTGCAGGGCGCGTTCCTGGGCCTGGCCCACGATCTCCCCGGCCACATGCGCGACCTGACTCAGCAGGGCGCCGGCCCTGGGGACACCCTCTTCACGCAGGGAGGAGGCGGTGTGCACCGCCACTTCCCTGGCCGAGTGCGCGGCGCCCAGCAGGGCCGGGGTCAAGGTGCCTGTCACCGTCTCCTGGGTGCCGCTCCAGGCTGAGCGGCTGCCGTGCACCAGGGCGCGGCGGGTGTCTTTGTTCAGGGCCAGGGCAGCCAGGCCCCCCAGCAGCAGCAGGCTGCGCTTGCTCACGCCGCCCGTGGATTCATTGGTCATGGCTCTCTCCTTATGGACGGTGGCGTCTGCGGCCCACCGCACCCCAGATGGGCCGGGGGCACGCCACCCACGGCCGTTATTGTGGCCAACCGGAGCACCCCAGAACGTGGGGAGACTGTAACGGCAATTTCATGTTTGGCCGCGCCCCGCCTGGGCCGGTCCAGGTGGAAACCGCGTCGCATTCGGGGCAGCGGTCCCCGGGGTAGACTCGGGGGCGTGACCCGTAAGGCCCGCCGCGCAGCAGATTCACCCGCCGTGGCCCCCGCGCCCCCGGCCGGCCCACCCCTGACCCGACTGGAGGTCCGGCGCCTGGCAACCATCGAGGCGCTGAGCCTGGACTTCGGCGCAGGCCTGAGTGTCTTTACCGGCGAAACCGGCGCGGGCAAGAGCATCATCGTGGACGCCCTGGGCCTGCTGCTGGGCTCGCGCGCCAACACCGACCTGATTCGCAGCGGCGAGACCGACCTGCTGGTGACCGGCTTCTGGGCCGACGATGTGGCCAGCCGCCGCGTGACCACCCAGGGCCGCAGCACCGCCCGGCTGGACGGCGAGGTGGTCAGCCTGCGCGAGTTGCAGGACTGGGCCGCCCGGCGCCTGACCATCCACTGGCAGCACAGCGCGGTGAGCCTGCTGACCCCGGCCAATCAGCGCGCCCTGCTGGACCGGCAGCTGCCCGGGGAAACGGCCGCCTACGCCGGAGCGTGGCGTGCCTGGACCGAGGCCCGCGCGCGCCTGGACGCCCTGCGCGCCAGCGAGCGAGAGCGGGCTCGGCAGCTGGACCTGCTGGGCTTTCAGGCCCGGGAAATTGCCGAGGTGGCCCCGCAGCCCGGCGAGGAAGAGCCCCTGCAGGCCGACCTGACCCGGCTGGCGAACCTGGACACCATTGCCCAGAGTGCTGCCGCCGCCCTGAACCTGCTCAGCGACGGTGAAGAGAACGCCCTGGGCTTTTTGAATGAGGCCGCCCGCGCCCTGAACACCAGCGCGCGCTACGACGACACCAGCGCGCAGCTGCAGCGTGAACTGAAAGAAGCCCTGGACAGCATTCAGGCCGTGGTGGGCGAACTGCGCGGCGTGGCCGAGGATCAGGCCCCCGATCCCGAGGAGCTGGCCCGCGTGGAAACGCGCCTGGGCGTGCTGGGCAAGCTGCGCGCCAAGTACGGCCCCACCCTGGACGATGTGGTGGCCTTTCAGGCGCAGGTGGAAGGGGAACTGGCCGCCCTGCAGCGCGACGAGCAGGACGCCGGCACCCTGGACGACGAGGTGGCGCGCCTGCACGCCGCTCTGGACCGGGCCGGGGAAGCCCTGGACCACGCCCGCCGGGCGCACGCCCCCCCGCTGGCCCAGGCGCTGCTGGCGGTGATCCGGCAACTGGGCATGCCGCACGCCCGGCTGGAATTTCAGTGTTCGGCGCTGGCCGAGCCGGCGGCCTACGGCCTGAGCGACGTGGCGCTGCACTTCACCGCCAACCCCGGCGAGGCGCTGGCGCCGCTGGCAGACGTGGCCTCGGGGGGCGAGCTGTCACGCGTGATGCTGGCCATCAGCACGGTGCTGGGGGCCGATACCCCCGCCGTGGTGTTCGACGAGGTGGACGCCGGGATTGGTGGCAGCGCCGCACACGCCGTGGCCGCACAGTTGCGCACCCTGGCAGGGTCGCGGCAGGTGCTGGTGGTCACCCACCTCGCGCAGATTGCCGCCCAGGCCCATCACCACTACAAGGTGGAAAAGAGTGTGGAGGCCGGGCGCACTGTCAGCCGCGTGCGCCTGCTGGACGTTCAAGAACGCCTCGAAGAAATTGCGCGGATGCTCAGCGGCAACACCAGTGAAGCGGCGCTCGAGCACGCCCGCGAACTGCTGGGCGCCCCCGCCTGAAGGCGGCGCGGCGGGGCTGTTCCTCTGGGTTGGGTCAAGGCACCCTTCAGTCCCCGGTCAGACCGGCTCCCTAAGCTGGGCGGCATGAAGCGATTCCCATGGCTGGTCCTGCCCCTGACGGCCGGACTTCTGAGTGCGTGCACCATGACGGGGCCCGGCAACCTGCGCGTGCATGAGGCGCTGCTGTACGGCGGCACCCAGGAGCGGGTGGTGTGGGTGTACGGCACCGCCCAGGGCGGCCAGAGCAGCGTCAAGCTGGGCAACACGCCGGTAGAGTTGCGTGCCCAGGGGAGCGGTAATCTGGCCCTGAGCGGCACCCTGAGCGTCAACGGCAACGCCACCTACCGCCTGCCCACCACGCCCATGGCCCAGAAGCTGTCTGTGACGCGCAGTACCAGTGGCCTGTTCACCGTGACTCCGCAGCCCGGCACCAGCCTGAGCGCCGTGTACTACACAGACGGCCGCACCTGGACCAGGCTGGGTGGCGTGCAGGGCACCGTTTCCGGCACCCCGGTGGACGGCCTGCAGGGCGCCGGTCGCCTGAGCGCCGACGAGGGCCGCGCCCTGGGCCGCGAACTGCTGGGGCAGGGCCCGCTGGCGGTGGCCGTGCTGGACGAGCGCACCCTGCCCGACGCGCCCCTGACCATTGAACCGGCCCCCAGTGAATACCTGCGCACCGGGCTGTACATCCTGCCGAACGTGCCCCAGGCTAGTACCCCCACCCCGCCCACCCCGGGCACCCCCACAGGAGGCGCGCGCGTGACCTTTACCGAAGTGGCCAGCGGCACCAACGCGACTGCCACCGCCTTTAGTGCCCAGCTGGCCACCACCAGCGCGGCGGCCCTGAACCTCTACGCCCAGGCCTATGGCCGCCAGACCGGCGCACCCACGCCGCCCAGCATCACCGGCAGCACCCTGGTGGGGGTGTTCCTGGGCCAGCGGCCCACCGGCGGCTATACCGTGAAGGTCACGAACGTGGCGGCCAGCGGGAGCACCCTGACCCTGACGGTACGGGTCACGGCCCCCAGCGGCTTTGCCACCCAGGCCATCACCAGTCCCTGGACCCTGGTGCGCGTGCCCGGCACCTACACCCGGGTGAATGTGGTGGACGAGCAGGGCCAGCCCATTCAGGGCGGAAGCGAGAGCCGCTAAAAAAGACAGGCCATTTAGAGAAGAAGCCGGGCCCTGGGGGCCCGGCTTCTTTGTTGTGTGATACGGCTTCCGAAAAATTCCGTAATGTGTTACGGAATTTTTTCGACCGGAGGGAGCAGGAACAAATGCGGATTTCCGGGAATTGGACCTGAAAGGCTCCGTAGGAGCGGAACATCGCCCTTCTTTCCGGATGTTACGGAAATGGACGGAATCCGTATGACCTGTCTGTGGGGCCCGCCGCAGAGGGGACACGCTGGAGAGCATGGGACTGCGAGAGGATGGGGCGGCGCCGCCCATCCACTCCCGCCATGCAAACAGCGCGCCCACAGGGAGCGCGCTGCACAGAGAGGCGAGATTTAGCGGGTGGTGGGGACCTTGATGGCGCCGCTGATGATCTTGGCCTTCACGGCCTCCACGCGGGCCACCTGGGCGCTGGTGATCAGAACGCGGTTGTACTGGTCCACGGCGTAGCCCACGCCGCCTTCACGCAGGCCGAAGCGGCGCTCGCCACCCTTGAACTTGCCGTCCTTGACGTCACGGATCAGCGCGTACACGGCGTTGTCCACACGCTTGAGCATACTGGTCAGGCCGTGGTTCATGGTGGCGGGGTTCTTGTCGTAGTCACCTTCTACGTTCTGGTTCTTGTCCACGCCGATGAAGAACATGGGGCGGGTGTTGCCGGCGCAGGCGCGGGTGTAGCTGGCGCTCTTGCGGATGCTGGCGAAGTTATTGGTGTTGAACTTCACGCCAGCGGGCAGCTGGCTGGCCTTGAGGCACTGGTTCTGACCAATGTAGTCAATCACACCCTTACCGCTACCGCCGGCCGCCGCGAAGATGATGTCCACTCCCCGAGCGCGCATGCTGCCCGCGATTTCCTTGGCCTTGGCGGGGTTGTTCCAGGCTTCAGGGGTGGTGCCCACGTACTGCGCGATCACGCGCGCCTTGGGGTTGGCGGCCCGCACGCCCGCTTTGAAGCCCGCTTCGAACTTGTGGATCAGGGGGATGTCCATGCCGCCCACGAAGCCCACCACGCCCGTCGAGGAGTTCATGCCAGCGATGTAGCCCACGAGGTAGCTGCCCTGCTCTTCAGCGAAAATCAGGCTGGCCACGTTCTTCTGCTGCGAAACGTCGTCCACCAGACCGAAGTACAGGTCGGGGTTTTCCTTGGCCACCTGCGAAATGCTGGCGTTGTTGGCAAAGCCCACGCCGATGGTCAGGTCAAAGCCCTGGTTGGCGAACTCGCGGATGCCCTGCACCGTCTGGCTGGGGTCACTGGGCTCGAAGTCCTTGGTCTGAACGCCGAAGGCCTTGACGGCGCGCTGGCTGCCTTCATAGGCGCTCTGGTTAAAGCTCTTGTCGAACTTCCCGCCGGCGTCGTAGGCCAGACCCACGCGCACGGTCTGGGCAGAGGCGACCGAGACGGTCAGGGCAAGGGCGATGGTCAGCATTTTTTTCATTGAGCTTCCTCCGAAGAGTGGAATGGGAGATGTGGATGCTTGAACAGAGTATACGGAAATCCCCAGGTGTCTAGACCCTGTGGGGGGTCACATTGGCCTGACTGACATGAGGGGTTGGGTATGAACACTGTTCAGAGCATCTTCACGCTTGAATTCTCACCAGAGTCTGACAGCGCGGGGCGTTCAGGCCTTTCTCAAACCAGGGCCCCTGCCGCCCGGACAGCCTGAGCCCCGCACCTGACCCGCTCCTTAGCTTGTGCAGCCCCGGATTCTCCCGCGCTCACCCACACGCACCGTATCCTGACCCCCATGAACCCGGCCGCGTTCGACCACTACCTCGCCCTGAGCGCCGAGGTTGCCCGTCATAACCGCGCGTACCACGAACTGGACGCCCCCCTGATTCCCGACGCCGAGTACGACGCGTTGGTGCGTGAGCTGCGCGCCCTGGAAGCCCAGCATCCGGACTGGGCGGCGCAGGCAGCGGCCCTGGCCGGTGGGGTCAGCCCGGCGCAGGCGGTGGGTGGGGCGCCCAGCAGCGCCTTTGTGCCGGTGAACCACCCCACGCCCATGACCAGCCTGGACAACGTGTTCAGTGACGAGGAACTCAGCGAGTGGCGAGAGAAGCTGGCCCGCGCCCTGAACCTGCCCCCCGAGCACGACGACTTCAGCTTTACCGGCGAGCTGAAAATTGACGGCCTGAGCGTGAACCTCTACTACGTGGACGGTGAACTGCAGTGGGCCGCCACGCGCGGCAACGGCGTGACCGGCGAGATCGTGACCGCGCAGGTGCAGACCGTGCCGGGCATTCCCGCGAGCCTGCCGGGCCTGCGCGGCGAACTGGAGGTGCGCGGCGAGGTGTATATGAGCCGCGTGGACTTTGCCGCGTACAATGCCCAGGCCGAAGAACTGGGCACGCCGATGCTGAAAAATCCTCGCAACGGAGCCGCCGGGGCGCTGCGGCAGAAGGACCCGGAGGTCACGCGTACCCGCAACCTCAAGGCCATCTTCTATGCGCTGGGCAAGCGCGACGGGGTGCCAGCGACCACCCAGAGCGAGGTGCTGGACTGGCTGGCCGCGCGGGGCTTTCCCGTCAGCCGCCACGCGGAGCGCCTGCAGGGCCTTGGCGCGGCGGCCGACTACCACGCCCGCATGATCGCCGGGCGCCAGGACTTTGAATTTGACGCCGACGGCACCGTGATCAAACTTGATCCCCTGCGGCTGCAGGAGGAAGCGGGCTTTACCAGCCGCGCGCCGCGCTGGGCCATTGCCTACAAGTTCCCAGTGGAAGAGGTGGAGACGGTGCTGGAGGCGATCACGGTGAACGTGGGCCGCACCGGCAAGCTGGCGCCGCTGGCCCACCTGCAGCCCCGGCTGATTGAAGGCAGCACCGTCAGCAAGGCCACGCTGCACAACGAGGATTACATCAAAGGGCTGGACCTGCGCCTTGGCGACACCGTGGTGGTGCGCAAATCCGGCGGGGTGATTCCGCAGATCATGCGCGTGGTGCTGGACAAGCGCCCCCAGGGGGCGGCGGCCTTTGCATTTCCCACCCACTGCCCCGAGTGCGGCCACCCCGCCGTGCGCCACGAGGACGACGCGAACACCTACTGCGAGAACCCCGCCTGCCCGGCCCAGCAGTACCGCATGATTCAGTATTTCGTTTCGCGCGGGGCGATGGATATTCAGGGCATTGGCGAGAAGCTGATTGCCCAGTTGCTGGACACCGGGCTGGTGAAAGACGCCGCCGACCTGTACAGCCTGACCAGTGAACAGCTGGCCGGTCTGGAGCGCGGCGGCGAGAAAAAAGCGCAGAACATCCTTTCGCAGCTCTCGGCCAGCAAGACGCAGCCGCTGTGGCGGGTGGTCAACGCGCTGGGCCTGCCCCACGTGGGCGAGCGCAACGCGCAGGTGCTGGCGCGGCACTTCGGCAGCCTGGACGCCCTGATGAACGCCACCCCGGAAGAGATTGAGGCGGTGCCGGGTCTGGGCAAGGTGATTGGCGCGGCCGTGGCCGTGACCCTGAAAGAAGAGGGCACGGTGCGCCTGCTGAACAAGCTGCGCGCGGCGGGCCTGAATCCCCAGGGCGAAACCCAGGCGCGCGGCGAGCAGCTGCGGGGCCTGAACTTTGTCATCACCGGCACGCTGGGCCGCCCCCGCGACGCCATCAAGGCGCAGCTGGAAGCCGCCGGGGGCCGCGTGACGGGTTCGGTGACGGGCAAGACCAGTTACCTGATTGCGGGTGAGGAGGCCGGCAGCAAGCTCACCCGGGCCCAGGAACTGGGGGTGAGCGTGCTGGACGAGGCCGGGCTGGCCGCGCTGCTGGCCGAGAAAGGCGTGACGGCCGGCTGAGCGTGGCCCCGGCAGGCAGCGGGGGCCCGCTCAGAGGTCATCCGGCCCTGCCCGTCCCCGGAGACGGGATACACTGAAGCCTATTGGCGCGCCCAGGCGGGTGTCGAGACGGGCGCGCGTGTGGAGGCAAGAGCAGCATGGCAACACCAGAAATTGAGATCAGCAAGCATGTCCTGATGGACATTGCCGTGACCACCCTGGACGGCATTGACGGCACCGAGGTGGCGTCGGCGCCCCTGAAGATGAACGAGGTGCTGCGCAATCAGACGCCGGGCCGCCGTCCCCGCGCTCTGCGCGTGACCCGTGAAGGACAGGACGTGACGGTGGATGTGGGCCTGAACATCGAGTTTGGCCGCAACCTCGTGGCCCTCTCGGAGCAGGTGCAGCAGGCCGTGCGCGAGAACATTGAACTGATGACCGGCCTGAAGGTGCGCGCCGTGAACGTGAGCGTGCACAATGTCTGCCTGCCCAAAGGCAGCCCGGCGTGACCCGCCGCCGTGAGAAAGCCGCCGCCCCGGTGGGCACCCGCCGCGCCGCCCGCGAATTTGCCTTCCGGGTGCTGTTTGAAGCTGACCGGGGTGATCTGCCCCTGCAGAGCGTGTTCACCCGCACCGAGGGCGCCATGCGCGCGGGCGACGACACCTTCGCGCCCCTGAACGAGGAGGCCCTGGCCTTTGCGGGTGAACTGGTCACCGGTCTGGGCACCCACCGCCCGGACATTGACGCCACGCTGCGGCGCACCATTCGCGGCTGGAGCTTTGACCAGATGGCCCAGACGGACCTGAATGTGCTGCGGCTGGCCACCTTTGAGCTGCTGTACACCGGCGAGCCGCACCCGCCCATCATTGAAAGTGCCGTGCGCATTGCCCGCAAGTTCGGCGGCGACGACTCCGGGCGCTTTGTGAACGGGGTGCTGGGCGGCCTGAGCCGCAGCCTGCAGGAGCCGCAGGGCCCCGGGCCCCGCCCGGACTCTGCCCCGCGCCCGGAGCAGGAGCCGCAGGAGTGACCCCCGGCGCGGCCCTGGCCCGGCCCCTGCCCGGCGCACCGGCAGCCCAGGCGCTGCTGGCCGAGGCCGCCCGGCGTGCCGGCCGCCTGGCGGCGCCCCCGGGGCTGGCGCTGGTGCGCGTGGGCGACGACCCCGCCAGCGTGGCCTACGTGCGTGGCAAGGCCAGAAAGGCGGCCGAGGTGGGCCTGCGCAGCGCAGTGCACGCCCTGCCCGAAGCTGCCCCGCAGGCCGAGCTGCTGGCCCTGCTGGGCACGCTGAACGCGGACCCGGCGGTGCATGGAATCCTCGTGCAACTGCCGCTGCCCCCCCACCTGGACCCCGAGCCGGTGCTGGGGGCCATCCTGCCAGAGAAGGACGTGGACGGCCTGCACCCGGTCAACATTGGGCGGCTGTGGGCCGGGCAGCCCGGCCTGCGCCCCTGCACGCCCGCCGGGGTGATGGCCCTGCTGGCGTTTTATGGCCTGCCAGTGGCCGGGCAGCGTGCGGTGATCGTGGGCCGCAGCGCACTGGTGGGGCGCCCGCTGGCGGCGCTGCTGCTGAACGCGAACGCCACCGTGACCGTGGCCCACAGCCGCACCCCCGATCTGGGCGCCGTGACCCGCGAGGCCGAGCTGCTGATCGTGGCCGCTGGGCGTGCACACCTGATCACCCCGGACATGGTGCGCCCCGGCGCCACTGTGATTGACGTGGGCATCAACCGCGTGGCAGACGCCCCTGGCCAGGGGCGCCTGACGGGCGACGTGCACCCGGACGTGGCGGCGGTGGCCGGCGCGCTGACCCCGGTGCCGGGCGGCGTGGGCCCCATGACGGTGGCGCAACTGCTGATGAATACCGTTCTGGCGGCCGAGGCGCCCGCGGGTCAAGAGGGTCGTGGTGGACGCTTTCGCTGAGCTGCTGAGTAACCGCTGGCTGTGGGTGGCGGTGCTGTCCAGCACGGGCGCCCAGGTGCTGAAGGTGCTGCTGATTGGGCTGATTGAGCGGCGCTGGCGTCCCGGCGCGTTCATGGAAACCGGGGGCATGCCCAGCAGCCACAGCGCCATGGTGGCCGCCCTGACCACCGGCGTGGGCCTCACCGAGGGCATGGCCAGCCCGTTATTTGCCGCCTGCGCGGTCTTTGCCCTGATTGTCATGTACGACGCCACGGGTGTGCGCCACAGCAGCGGCCAGCAGGCCCGGCTGCTGAACGACTTAGTGGAAGAACTGCGCGCCGTGGTGCGCGAAGGCTTTGCTCCCCTGCCCCTGCGGGTGCTGCTGGGCCACACCTATCTGGAAGTGCTCGTGGGCACCCTGATCGGGGTGGCGGCGGGCTTCCTTGCGTTTTCCGGGGCCTAGCGAACGCTTCAAGGCAGGCGCTCATACGGCTTCCAAAACATTCCGGAACACATTCCGGAATGTTTTTGACCGGATGGACTCGAAGAGCTGCGCAGTAGAGAAGGAACAAATGCGGATTTCCGGGAATTGGGCTGGAACAGCGCCGAAGGCGGGGAACATCCCCCTTCTTCCCGGATTTGACGGAAATGGACGGCAGTCCGTATCAGAGCGGCGGCGATCCGGAAGGTGGATCGCCGCCCCTGTCTGGTTCAACCTCTCGCTGCTAAACCGCCCGCACGCCCTGCACGGCGCCGTCCAGCAGCAGGGCCAGCCGCGCCTGGGTAAATGGACGCTTGCCTTCCAGCAGCCCCGCCGCGCCCGCGTGCAGATGCCAGTGCTTGCTGCCGCCCATCAGGCGCAGCGACACCGCTTTCAGGTCGGCGTGACGGGGGCTGACAGCGGCGATCATCAGCGGCTGGCCGCCCGAGGTCACGCGCACACTCATGACAGTGGTGGGCAGGTCGTAGGGGCGCTCCATGCGGTAGATGTAATCCGGAAAATCCGCGACCTTTTCAAAGCCCAGGCCGCGTGAAGCCGCCTCGGCCTCCAGCCATCCGAGCAACTCCACCCACTGCGCGTACAACGCCGAGTCGTGTGCATGTGCCATGTGGCACAAGTGTAGCGCAGCGGGATGGGCCGGGGGTGGAAAGGGGTGCCGGGGCCCGGTGGGTGGGCAGGCCGGGCACAGCCTGGGGGCGTGGGTTAGCCGCCCTGCACCGAGAAGCGGTAGATCGTCTGACTCTCGAACGTTTCCCCGGGGTCCAGGCGGGTGCGGGGAAAGTGGGGCTGGTTGGGGCTGTCAGGGAAATGCTGGGTTTCCAGACACACGGCCCAGCGGGGGCCGTAGCGCTGGCCGCCGCGCCCGGTGATGCGGCCGTCCAGGAAGTTGCCGCTGTACACCTGCAGGCCCGGCTGGGTGGTCAGCACGTCCAGGCGGCGGCCACTGGCCGGGTCGTGAAGGGTGGCGGCGGCCTGGTCCAGGCCGGGCTGATCCAGCACGAAGTTGTGGTCCAGCCCGCCCGCAAAGGTCAGTTGGTCGTGGGACAGCGCCAGTACGTCACCCAGGCGCCGGGGCCTGCGCAGGTCGAAGGGGGTGCCCGTCACGTCCTGAAGCTCGCCAGTGGGAATGGCCTGCTTGTCCGTGGGCGTGAAGCGTCCGGCCTGCACCTGCAGCTGGTGGTCGAGAATGTCGCGCCTGCCCCCCAGGTTCCAGTAGGTGTGGTTGGTGAGGTTCAGGACGGTGGGCCGGTTAGTCTGGGCGCGGTAGCGCAGCTGAAGCTCGGTGGCCGTGAGCGTGTAGGTCACCTCGACCTGCAGTGTGCCGGGATAGCCTTCCTCGCCATCCGGGCTGGTGCGGCGCAGGTGCAGGCGCGCGTGGTCCGGGCCCGTATCCGGCGTGGCCTGCCAGGGCTGGCCGTCAAAGCCGCCCGGGCCACCGTGCAGGGCATTGGGGCCGTTGTTGCGCGCCAGCGTGATCGGCTGCCCGTCCAGCACGAAGCGGCCCCCGGCGATTCGGTTGGCGAAGCGGCCAATGAGCGCGCCAAAGTACGGCGAGGTCTCGCGGCTCAGGTAGGGCGCCAGGTGGTCGTGGCCCAGGGTCACCTCGGCGGGCGTGCCGCAGCGGTCCGGGGCCTGCAGCCCCACGAGCACTCCGCCGGAATTCATGATCTGCGCGCGCAGGGGCCCAGCGTGCAGGGTGTAGAGCGTCACGGCCTCGCCCGCCGGGGTCACGCCCCAGGGCTGGGCTTCTATGGAGGGGGTCAGCGTCATGGGGCCATCCTTCAGCACACAGAAATAAAGACGCAGGCCCTGGGGGTCTGCGCCTTGGCGGACGAAGCGGGCAGGGGGCGTGGTGGCTGCCCCGGCCCCCAGCTTACGAGCCGAAGCTGTGCATGAGCTGCTTGGCCTGCCACTCCGGGCTGTACCCGAAGGGATCAGGCACCTCGGCGGCGCCGACCGTGCGGGGGTCGCGCTGCCCTGCTGTGGCGCGCAGCATTCGCAGCGGATCGCCCTTGAAGCGGCGGTGCTCGTCCAGCAGTCCGTTTTTCTCCTGGAAGGTGTCGGTGAGCTGGGTGTAGCAGAAGCCCGCCAGCCCCCGGCTGTCATGAACGGCGTTCAGCAGCGCCTCGTAGTGGGCCGTGAAGCTCTCGCTGTCCTGGGCGTGGCTGTAGCCCCAGCCACCCTGGTGATCGGGCATGTAGGCAATGCCGCCAAACTCGGTCAGCATCACTGGCAGGCCCCGGTCAGCCAGCGCCGGGTCCAGCAGGAGATTGCGGCCCCCGGGGCGGGCGTGCAGCAGCGTCTCGCGGGTCTGTTCGCGGGTGCCGTAGCGCTCACGCAGCACCTCGGCGGCCGGGGTGTAGTCGTGAATGGTCAGGATGTCGGTGGTGTCGTTTTCCCAGCCGTCGTTGCCAATCACGGGCCGGGTGGGATCCAGCGAGCGGGTCAGTTCGTACAGGGCGCGCACCAGTGAGCGCGAGCGCCCGCGCCGGGTCAGGTCCGGCGCGCCCCAGGACTCGTTGAAGGGCACCCAGGCCACCACGCAGGGGTGCCCCCGGTCGCGCATAACCGCCTCCATCCACTCGGCCGTGACCGACTGAATGCTGCGGTCGCTCAGGCGGTAGGCGCTGGGCATCTCGGCCCACACCAGCAGGCCCAGGCGGTCGGCCCAGTACAGATACTGCGGGTCTTCCAGCTTCTGGTGCTTGCGCACCCCGTTGAAACCCAGGCGCTTGGTGAGTTCCACATCGGCGCGGAACTGGTCGCTGGTGGCGGTCATCAGGGATTCGGGCCAGTAGCCCTGGTCCAGCACCAGCCGCAGCGGATAGGGCGAGCCGTTGAGCAGGAAGCGGCCCTGTTCCAGCGTCACGGAGCGCAGCGCGGTGTAGCCCACCACCCGGTCCAGGACCTCGCCGCCGCCGTCCAGCACCTCCACCAGGGCGTCAATCAGCTGGGGGTGTTCGGGGCTCCAGAGCAGGTGGCTGCGGTGGCTGTCAATGCCGCCGTCCAGCAGCGGCACCACGCGGTGCAGCTCACTGGCGCTCAGGCTGTAGACATCGTCGGCCAGGGTTTCGCCGGGCACGCTCAGGCGCACGCGCACCTTCAGCCCCGGGCGGTAGCCCTGCACACTGGCGCGCACATGCACGCCCCAGGTGTCCAGGTCCGGCTGCAGTTCCAGGCGCTCCACGGCGGTGTGGGGCAGGCGCTCCACCCACACAGTCTGCCAGATGCCGGTGGTGCGCGGATACCAGATGGAATGGGGCTGCGGCAGCCAGTCCTGCTTGCCGCGCGGCTGGTCCAGGGCCAGGGGATCGTCCTCGGCGCGCACGACCACCTCAAAGGGTGCGTCTGCAAAGCGGGTCACGTCCACGGCGAAGGGGGTGTGGCCGCCCCGGTGCTCGCCCGCCTTCTGGCCGTTCACCCAGACGGTCGCGTGGTAATCCACCGCGCCGAAGTGCAGCAGGGTGCGCCCGGGCGTCCACTCGCGCGGGCAGCCCACGGTGCGGCGGTACCACACCGCGCGGCCATGAACGTGCTGGTGCAGGCCGCTGGCCCGGCTTTCGGGCGGATACGGCACTTCAATCTGCTGCTCAAAGGCCACGTCAGCGGGGTGGCCGTGTGCGGCTTGCGGGTCAAAGGCGAAGTCCCAGGCGCCGTCCAGAGACGACCACAAAGGACGCTGCATGAGCGGACGGGGATGCACAGTTCGCATAACTCTCCTGCAGGAGCCAGACCCCCTTCAGAGTCGCCCCAGGTTCGAGATGGGTCGTGTGGGTGGGTCACGCGGGTGGACAGACCGCAGGCCAGGATGCCGGTGGTCGGGCCACGGCCCCCAGAAGAGCGGTGGGTCGCACGGTAGCAGCGTGCGTCTTCCGAAATCCTGTCAGTCCCAGGCGCCTCTGAGGGTAAACCCATGAAACGCCCGGCGGCTTATTCGGTGCTGATGTTGAGAGGCCCAGAACCCTGCCTGCTGGGGCCGGGCTGCGGGCAGGAACAACCCGGGCAACAGCAGGACAGCCGCAAGCCACGTCAGCAAGCACACTGACCTGGCCGGGACGAGGAGAGGACAAGGAGAGAAAGGAAGGAGGGGTGGGGACGTCAGGCCAGCCAGCCACGGGGAGCGGGGTCGTGTCTCACCCGACCGGGGTGGCTGGGGCCTCCTGCAGCAGAATCCGGCCGCCCGCCGCCTGCACGCTCACCTGCCCGCCGCTGAGGGTCTCGCCCGTCAGGGCGTCGCGCCACTCGCCGCCCGGCAGGGTCAGGGCCACCTCATGGCGCTCAGGGTGACGGCTGACCAGCACGGCGGCGCGCTGCACGCGGCCGTCCTCATGGGTGTATTCGCGCATGAAGGCCACGGCGTCGGCCTCGGCGTGCAGGAAGCGCAGGTTGCCGCGCTGCAGGGCCAGTTCGCGGCGGCGCACGGCAATGAGGGCCCTGACCTGCGCGCGCAGCTCCCGGTCCCACGCGGCCTCGTCCCAGGGCATGGGCTCGCGGCACCAGGGCATGGCCCCGTCGCGCGACTGGCTCAGGCCCACCTCTGAGCCGTAGTAGGTGCAGGGCACGCCCGCGTAACCCATCAGAAAGGTCAGGGCCGCCCGGAAGAGGGTGCGGTCGTTGCCCAGGCGGTACAGGGCGCGCGGCACATCGTGCGATTCCAGCACGTTGAACATGCTCAGCGCCACCTGCGCGGGCAGAGCGTGGTAGGCGTCCCATAGCCCCTCGGCCAGTTCCTCGCCGCCCAGGTTGGAGGGCTCGAAGGTCAGGTTGCCGCGCGCGAGCCACTGCATCACCGGCAGCCCGAAGCCGTGGTAGTTCATGGAGCCGTCCTCGCCCTGGCCATCCAGCGCGTGTTCGGGGTCGTAAAAGCGCTCACCGAACACGTAGGCGTCGGCCCGTTCCTCGCGCGCGGCCCGTTTCAGGGTGCGGTGCAGGGGCAGGTTGTCCTCGTCGGTGCCGCCCGTGCCGATCATGTGGGCCACGTCCAGCCGCCAGCCCGCCGCTCCCCGGCGCAGCCAGTGGCGCACCACGGACGCCTCGCCGCTGAAGAATTCGTCAACGGCCGCCGGAGTGCGGTAGTCAATCTTGGGCAGCGTGGGCACGTCAAAAAAGGCGTGGTAGGGCAGTTTGCCGGGCTCGTCGCGCCAGGTGAACAGCTCGCGTTCGGGGGCCGCGTCGTCTTCCAGCGCCGCCTGAAACAGGGCGTGCTCGTTGCCCACATGGTTAAACACCCCGTCCAGCACCAGCCGGATGCCCACGCCGCTGGCGGCCTGCACCAGTTCGTCCCAGGCCGCGTCGCCGCCCAGGTGCGGGTCAATGTGGCGGTAATCGGTGATGTCGTAGCGGTGGTTGCTGGGTGACACGAAGATGGGGGTCAGCCACAGCCCCGTGATGCCCAGCTCCTGCAGGTAGGGCAGCGCCTGGGTGATGCCGTTCAGGTCGCCGCCATAGTGCCCGTGAATGTCGCCCCAGGCGTCAATGGGCGTGGTCCAGGGCACGTGCTCCACTGTGCGCCCGCTGTACACGTATTCGCCGGTCTGCACGTCGTTGCTGGCGTCGCCGTTGCGAAAGCGGTCGGGGAAGATCTGGTAAAACACGCTCTCCCAGGCCCATTCCGGGGCCGTGTGCCCGGCCAGATAGGTAAACCACGAGCGAAAGCCCCGCCGGGTGCGGTGCAGGCCCAGCGCGGTCAGGTGCAGGTGGTCGTGACCGAAGTTCAGCTGCCACGCGTAGCGCACGCGGCCCTCGTGCACCGGCAGCTCGGCCTCGAACCAGCGGCCCGGCCCTGGGCCCACGGGGTCAATCTCGCGCGCGGGGTGGGCTTCAATCTCGCCCACGCGCACCAGCTTGAACTTGACTTCTGTAACAGGCAGCGTGGTGCGCAGGCGCACGCGAACAGTGTCGCCCAGGGGCGCGCCCAGCCGCCCGGTGTAGGCGGGCGTGTGGTCGTGTTGGGTGGACAGCAGGGGAAAAATGGACATGGGGGCATCCTCCGGCAAGGCAACGCAGCGGGCACGACCTCTTGCGCCAAGCGCAAAAAAAAGGTCGTGCCCGCTGCGGACAAGCGTTGCCTGTGAACTGTTTGTTCCAGTGTGCCGGGGCCGGCGCGTGTGGTCAAGGGGCGCGGTGGGGGAGGGCTGAACAGGGCAAAGTGTCCCCCTGCCAGCTTCAGCGCGCGTGGCAGCTGCCCCACACGGTCTCTTCCACCTTCTGGGCGGTGACAGAGCCTGACAGGGTCCGCGTACACTGGATCCATGATCCGCCGCCAGACCGTCAGCGTGAACGTGGGGGGCGTGCTTGTGGGCAGCGCGCACCCCATCGTCGTGCAGAGCATGACGAACACCGACACCGCCAACGCCGAGGCCACGGCCATTCAGATTGCCCAGCTGGCCCGCGCCGGCAGCGAGATCGTGCGCGTCACTGTGAACACGCGGGAAGCCGCCGCTGCCCTTCCCGAGGTCGTGGCCCGGTTGCATGAAGTGGGCCTGAACGTGCCCATCGTGGGTGACTTTCATTACAACGGCCACATTCTGCTGCGCGAGTTCCCGGAAACCGCCCGCCTGCTGGCCAAGTACCGCATCAACCCCGGCAACGTGGGCGCCGGGCAGCACCACGACGCCAACTTCGCCACCATGATCGAGGTGGCCAAGGAGTTCGATAAGCCGGTGCGCGTGGGCGTGAACTGGGGCAGCCTGGACCAGCAGGTGCTGGCCCGGCTGATGGACGAGAACACCCGTGCCGGCAGCCCCAAGACCGGCACCGACGTGATGATTGACGCGATGGTGGTGTCGGCCCTGGACAGCGCCCGTTACGCCGAGGCACTGGGCTTGCCCCATGACAAGATTCTGATTTCCGTGAAGGTGAGCAGCGCGCCGGAGCTGTGGAAGGTTTACCGTCAGCTGGCCCCACTGTGCGACTACCCCCTGCACCTGGGTCTGACCGAGGCGGGCATGGGCATGAAGGGAATCGTGGCCAGCAGCGCGGCCCTGGCGCCCCTCCTGATTGACGGAATTGGCGACACCATCCGCGTCTCCTTGACCCCCGAACCCGGGGCCAGTCGCAAGCTGGAAGTCGAGGTGGCCCAGCAGATTCTGCAGAGCCTGGGGCTGCGCCAGTTTCTGCCGCAGGTCACCTCCTGCCCCGGGTGCGGGCGCACCACCAGCACCTTTTTTCAGGAACTGGCCCAGAAGATTCAGGATTACATCCGCGACACCATGCCCGAGTGGAAGGCGAAATACCCCGGGGTTGAAGAGATGCAGGTGGCGGTCATGGGCTGCATCGTGAACGGCCCCGGCGAGAGCAAGCACGCCAACATCGGGATTTCGCTGCCCGGCACCGGCGAGGACCCGCGCGCGCCCGTGTACCAGGACGGCAAGCTGCTCACCACCTTGAGGGGCCCCCGCATTGCCGAGGACTTTCAGCAACTGCTGGAGCAGTACGTGGAGCGCCGCTACGGGCAGGAGGTGGGCGTGTGACCGTCTGGGGCACCGGCAGCTTTGAGAACGAGCACGCCGCCGCTTTTGCGGCCGAGGTGGTGCAGGACGGCGCGTTTGCCCTGGCCGAAGCCTTTGACGTGGCACTGGACCCCGACAACGACCTGCTGGACGCTGAAGAAGGTCACCGAGCCCTGGCCGCCGCCGAGATTCTGGCTGCGGTGCTGACGGCTGACACGGCCAGCCTGACCGATGCCGGGCTGCGCGCGTGGGTGCAGAGCGCCAGCGCTGCCGAGCTGGCCCACCTGCGCCCCACGGCCCTGGAAGCCCTGGACCGGGTGCTGGGCCCGGGCAGCGAACTGCCGGACCTGTGGGAAGAAAGCGAGGCCGCCGACGCGTGGCGCGAGGACGTGCAGCGCCTGCGCGCCGAACTGGGGTAAGGGATGGCCGCGCCGCTGGACTGGCTGCGGGCCGAGCTGGACGCCGCTGACCCGGCAGCAGCGCAGCGCTGGACGGCCGACCTGCACGCCTGCGCCCAGGCCACGGGCTGGTCACTTTCAGCGTGGGGGGCCGCCTCCTCCATGACCGAGCTGCGGGTGCGTGAACTGGTGGCGCCGTACGGGGCACGCCGCGTGGAACTGCGCGCCCACGGCTGGCTGCCCCTGCTGGCCTTTGTGGCCGCGCCTGAACACCGGCCGGCCGTCATCCCAAGCGAGCCCTGGGAACCCGCCCACCAGCCCTACATCAACCCGCCGGAGCTGGCGGCATGGTGGCAGGCCCGGGGCTGGGTGGTGCCGGACGCCGCGTGGTTAAACGGCCGGCCCACGCCGGAGGAACTGGCCCAGCTCAGCCCCCGGGAGGGCGGGTTCCTGAAGCGGCTGGGCTGGAACCGGGGCGACGCCCTGCTGCTGTACTGGTAGGCGTTGGGGCGTCGCTGGCCGCCCATTCTGGCGGTCATAGCGGCGCCGGAACATCAGGTTGGCCCGCCGCAAGCCCAGGCCCTCGTAAAAGGGCACCAGCTCGTCGTCGCAGGCGAGGTCCACGGCGTAGAAGTCGGCCAGTTCCGCCAGCAGCTGCTCGACCAGCGCGCGGCCAATGCCCTGGCCCTGATGCTCGGGCAACACCTCCAGTAGCGGCACAAAAGCCGTCAGCACGCCGTCGCTGATCGCCTGCACGAACCCGATCACCTGCTCGCCCTGCACCGCCAGCACGAAGCGGTACGACCCGGCCAGCAGGCGGTAAAGGGTCTCGGGGCTGGGCGGATTGGGCCACCCCACGAAAAAACCTGTGAGCTGCGCGGGTGTGATGCCCTTAAGCGTGGTCTGCAGGGTGTAGCTGGAAGTACCTTGATCGGTCACGGCGTCAGGCTAAAGACTCGCCTCCCCAGCGTGCATCCGCTACCTGACCCACTGCACCCCGCTCCCCGCCACCCGCACACCTCCTTCAGAACCTCAGTTCCAGCCCCACGCCCGCCCCAATCTGCCCGGCGCTGCTGGCCCGCACGAAGGCCCGCCAGCCCGCAGGGCCCAGCACCGGGCCGCGCAGCCCGGCCTCGCCGTACAGGGCCAACTGGCTCTGCGCGGTGCTGCCCGGCGCGGGGGTCGGCACGGTCAGCTGTCCGCCCATGGTGGCAAAGGCGTCCACGCGGCTGAGCGGCAGGTTCAGGTCGCGCAGGGTCAGCCCGGCGGCGTAGCGGCTGAAGGTGCTGGCACTGGCCTGCCAGGGGCGTTCGGCGCTCCCTTCCAGCCCCAGCGTGCCCAGCAGCGGCACCGGCAGCAGCGCGGTGCCCGCATGGACGCCGTAGCCAGCGGTGGTGGCATTCACCCCCGCCCACACCGCAGCGGCAGAGGCGGAAGACCAGAATGTCAGGGCAGCGATAGCAGGTAGCAGGGCGCGCATAGCGCCGAGCTTAGCCCTTCACCATGAGCGCCTGTGTCCCCACACCCCACGTCCCACAGTTCCATCTACCCGTTCAGCCGCACCTCGGCCACCTTGGCCAGCATGCGGAAGGTCTGGAACAGGTGATAGGCGTTCTCGCTCTCCCAGCCCACGGTCACGGCGTCCATCCGGGTCACACCGGGCACCCGCTCGGCGGCGTCGGCCCGGGCCTGATGGTCAAAGCTCAGGGCCACGTGGGCGGGCCAGCGGGTGGTGTAGGGCTGGGCCTGCGCGGCGTCCTGTACCGCTCGGCGGGCGCCCTGGTAAATACGGCGCGTGGCCTCCTGCGGGTGCAGGTGAACGGCGGCGAAGGCACTTAAGCCCTCCTTGACGGCCACGGTCACCACCCCCTCGCCCAGTTCCGCCGTGATCTCGGCCATGGCCACGTCGTCGCCGCTGGCAAACAACACCGGCACGCCGTAGTGCCCGGCCAGCAGGGCATTCAGGCCGTATTCGCCGGTGGGCACCCCATTGACCCGCACATCCCGGAGAAAGCCGTTCCAGGTGTGGGCCAACGGCCCGCGCACGCTGCCCGCGCGGGCGTGGTAGCCCACGAACAGCAGACCCAGCACGCCGCCCTCCTGCACGCCCTGCACCATGCTCAGGGGTTTGTCGTTGCCGGTGGTAAAGCGCACGCCCTCGGGCAGCAGGTCGGGCAGCAGGTTGCGCATGGTGTCGTGGCTGTCGTTCACCAGCACATCGGTGGCCCCGGCGTCCAGGGCGCCCTGCGCGGCGGCGGCCGCTTCCAGGGTCATCTGGTGGCGGGCGCGTTCGTATTCGGCGCTGCTGACCAGTCCCCCAAATTCCGGTGGGCTCACCTGCACCCAGCTGGACACCCCACAGATGCCTTCCATATCCACGCTGACCACGACCCGGCGCTCGTTCATAGGGGCGAGGGTAGCGCGTGCGGATCAGCCCGAGGCCAGGGGGCCAGGAAGAGGGGCGGTTTCTCGCCCCCTGGGCCCTCTGCCCCCTTCGTGGTCGGGGGCATTCCGGGGGCAGGGCGCTCCGTGTTAGCCTGCTCTGTTATGAGCCGCATTGCCCTGAAATCCGCCCGCGAAATCGAGATCATGCGCCGTGCGGGGGCGCTGGTGGCGGAAACCTTCCGGGTGCTGGAACCGCACGTAAAGCCCGGCGTGACCCTCAAGGAACTCGACCGGCTGGCCGAGGAACACATTCGCAAGGCTGGCGCCACGCCCGCCTACCTGGGCTACGGCCCGCGCACCAACCCCTTTCCCGGCACCATCTGCGCCAGCGTGAACGAGGTGATCTGCCACGGCATTCCCGACAGCCGCCAGCTGCAGGAGGGCGACATTATTGGTGTGGACATTGGCGTGCTCCTGAACGGTTACTACGGCGACGCCTGCTCCACCTTCGCCGTGGGCAAGGTGCGCCCGGAGGTGCAGGGACTGGTGGACGCCACCCGCGCCAGCCTGAACGCCGCGCTGGAACTGGTCAAACCCGGTGCCCGCCTGGGCGACATTGGCCACGCCATTCAGTCGCTGGCCGAGGGCCGGGGCTACAGCGTGGTGCGTGAATACACCGGCCACGGCATTGGCAAGCGGCTGCACGAGGAACCCACCGTGCTGCACCACGGCGCGCGCTACACCGGGTTGAAGCTGCAGCCCGGCATGGTGTTTACCATCGAGCCCATGATCAACCTGGGCCGCCCCGAAACGCGCCTGCTGGGCGACGGCTGGACCGTGATTACCGCCGACAAGAGCCCCAGCGCGCAGTTTGAGCACACGGTGGCGGTGACGCAAAAGGGCTGTGAGATTCTGACGCTGTGACGCGGCCCAGTCTCCCGGCAGCCCCCAGACCCCCAAAGCTGGCGCGGGGCGGCCTGCGCTCCCTGCTGCACCTGTGGCTGATAGGCTGTGACCTGAGCGGGGCTGTCTGGATGGGGGCCAGGTGACCCGGTACCGTGATGCGCGGCGGCCAGCTGTCCCGCACAGCCCTGCGTGGGGCGCTGCTGGACGGCGCCGATCTGCGCGGCTGTGATCTGCGGGCTGTGCGCCTGGGCGCCGCCGAGTTGCAGGGGGTGACCGTCGAGCCCATTCGGCTGCTGGACCTTGCCCACCTGCTTGGTGTGCGGGTGGCCGCAGTGGAGGGGTAAACAGGGCGGGGAGGTGTTCACCTCCCCGCCCCGCTTGTTTTCTTAGCGCAACCGGGCCTTGTCGTGCAGCTTCTTGGCGATTTCCATGATCTCGCCCATGTCCCACTCGGGCGAGAAGGCTGCCGAGTCGTGGCCGCCGTCCACCGTGGGGCCTCCCTGAATCTCGGTGTACTCGCCCACGCGCACCTCGCTGCCGTCCTCGGGGTGGGTGCCGTTCCAGATGGCGCTCAGCTGGGTAAAGTCCGTGTCGCTGAAGCGGTACAGAATCTGGTGCACGCCCTGGTCCATCACGCGCTTGGCCTCGGGAATCAGCGAGGTGGGAATGTTGGGCATGGGCAGCAGTTTTTCCATGTTCACGCCGCTCAGGGTTTCCAGCGCCTTGGCGTAGGCGATCTGGTGAACCCCGCCGCGCACCAGCAGGTAGCCCACCAGGGCCTTGGCGGTGGGGTCGTCCACCATCTCGTACACGCGCAGCTTGTTGTGGCGCGCCGCTCCTTCCAGGAAGAAGTTGTGCGTCAGGTCCAGCATGAGGTTGCCGCTGGAATACACGTAGTCGCCAGACCACGCCTTGCCGTGCGAATCCGCAATCATGGTGCCGGGGCCCGCAGCAATGAAGTGCTTGGCGTAGCGCACGTCCTGGGCAAAGGAAAAGGGGTGCGTGGAGGGGTCCACGGGCTCTTCCTGCACCTTGGGGTCGGGCCCGGCCAGCAGCGCATTGATGGTCGCCGACACGAGTTCAATGTGTCCCAGTTCCTCGGCGGCAATGTTGGCAATCAGTTCGTAGTAGGGCCGCAGCGTGTCCTTGCCCCGGAAGTTGAACGACTGGGTCATGTAGTTCATCAGGGTGGACATCTCGCCGAAACGGCCGCCCATGAGTTCCTGGACGGCCGCCGCCCCGTTGGGATTGGCTTCTTTGGGGAGGGGGAGGTCGAACTGCAGTTTGTCGATGCGTAGGAACATGCTGGGCCTCCTTGTGCGCGCGCGGCGCGGACCTTGCGCAGCACACCCCAGGGGCCGCCCTCACAAGGTGGCGGGGCCGACCTTGTGAGGACTCAGGCAAGGTCCGCTGAAACCGGCGTGAGCACGCGGCCCTGGTCCAGCAGAAAGCGGCCCTGGGTGAGCAGGCGGTTGGCGGCGGCGTGGTCGTGGCCCAGGGCCTCGGTGGCGGCCTGGTTGATCAGGGCCAGTTGCTGCTGCAGGAGGGCTTCGGGACTGTGCCCCTGCAGGGCCAGCTGCTGGCGCCCGGCCGGCGTCAGGTGCAGGTAGGCGCGCAGTGTTTCGGGCAGGTAGGTGTCGCGCGCCTGGCACAACACAAACAGGGTGCGCGGCTCGGTGCTGGCGGGGGCGTCCTGCAGGCGGCACAGCAGGGCCAGTGCGTACAGGCGGTGCGGTTCGGGCAGCTGCAGGGCCAGATCGGCTGCGCTGGCGGGCCCGCCCGTGGGCGCACTGGACGGCGTGGGGCGCCCGGCGTCCAGGGTCAG
This sequence comes from Deinococcus arcticus, assembly GCF_003028415.1. Classification (NCBI taxonomy): domain Bacteria; kingdom Thermotogati; phylum Deinococcota; class Deinococci; order Deinococcales; family Deinococcaceae; genus Deinococcus; species Deinococcus arcticus. The sequence continues at coordinate 242,961 of NZ_PYSV01000002.1, read as the reverse complement.
CCGCTCCATCTGGTGGCGGTGAATCATCTGGCGGCGCAGCAGGGGAAAGCCAAACACGCTGGCAAAGAAGAACAGGGGCACAAGAATCTCGTCCACAGCAGAACCTCGGGGGAGCGGGGGGCGAAGGGCCGGGGGCTGCACCTACCGTAGGCCGTGGGCCCGGGGGGCCGCGTCCGCCTTAAGGGTGAACGCCGAGGTGAACGCGGGGCCGCGCGCCCCTTACAATTCCCGTCATGACGAGCAGGGAAGGGCGGGGGGCCGGGCCATCAGCGGCGTAGCGTTGGGGGGCCGGGGCCGGCGCGAGCGCGCGCTGGGCACCGAAACGGCGGTGGCGGCGCGCGAACTGCGCAAGAGTTTCCGGGGCGCGGGTGGCGCGGCCCAGCCGGTGCTGGACGGCGTGACGCTGGAGATCCGCCAGGGCGAGTTCTTCAGCCTGCTGGGGCCGTCGGGCTGCGGCAAGACCACGCTGCTGCGGCTGCTCGCGGGTTTTGAACAGCCGGACGGAGGCAGCGTGATGATCGGCGGCCGGGACATGACCGGCGTGCCGGTCCACCGCCGCCCGGTGAACACGGTGTTTCAGAATTACGCGCTGTTTCCGCATCTGAACGTGCGCGAGAACGTGGAATTCGGCCTGCGCATGGCGGGCGTGCCGGCAGGCGCGCGCCGTGAGCGGGCCGGGCGCGCCCTGGACCTGGTGCGGATTGGCGACCTCGCGGCCCGGCGCCCCGATCAGCTGTCGGGGGGGCAGCGGCAGCGGGTGGCGCTGGCGCGCGCCATCGTCAACGAGCCGCAGGTGCTGCTGCTGGACGAACCGCTCAGCGCCCTGGACCTGAAGCTGCGCAAGGAGCTGCAACTGGAACTGGCGCACCTGCAGCAGACCCTGGGCATGACATTCGTGTTCGTGACCCACGACCAGGAAGAGGCGCTGGTCATGAGTGACCGGATTGCTGTGATGAACCGGGGCCGCATTGAGCAGCTGGGGCAGGCCGAGACCCTGTATGAGCGCCCGCGCACGGCGTTCGTGGCCACCTTTCTGGGCAGCAGCAACCTGATTGAGGGCACGGTGCAGGCGGTGGACGGCCCACAGGCGACGGTGCAGACCGCGCACGGCCCCCTGCGCACGGCCCTGGGCACTGGCCTGCGCCCGGGCCAGCGCGTGACCCTCTCGGTGCGTCCGGAAAAACTGCGCATGGAACGTGACGACGAAACCGAAGGCAACGAGATTCGCGCCCGCGTGGACGACATCGTGTACACCGGCGCCGAGAACCAGTATGTGCTGGAGGCGGGCGGCCAGCGCCTGCACGTCTTTCAGCTGAACGCCGACATCGGTGCCGACGAGGATTTCGATTACGGCGAACAGGTGGCGCTGTACCTGCCTCCCGAGAACCTTGTGGTGCTGGAGGAAGGGTGAGGCGCGGGGCGCCGCAAATGGCCCATGGCAGATCGCAGATGGCCCTCCGCCTTTTGCCATCTGCGATCTGCCATCAGCCATCAGCTTGCTGGAGGCGCCCGTGACCCCCCGCCGCTTCCTCGCCACCCTGGGGCCCGGCGTGCTGTGGCTGGTGGTCTTTCTGGTGCTGCCGGCGCTGATCATGCTGGGGTACTCGCTGCTCACGCGCACCGATCTGGCACAGGTGGGGCCGCCGTGGACGCTGGAAAGCTGGGGCCGGGTCATCGGGTACGACGCGCTGTTTCAGGAATGGACCGGGGACAACCTGCGGGTGCTGTGGCGCAGCGTGTGGGTGGCGGGCATCAGCACGGCCCTGTGCGTGCTGATGGGCTATCCGCTGGCCTTTTACATCGCCCGGCAGGACGCGCGGCGCCGGCAACTGCTGCTGCTGCTGCTCATCATTCCCTTCTGGACCAACTTCCTGATCCGGGTCTACGCCTGGATCATCCTGCTGCGGCCCTTTGAGCTGGTGCCCAGCCCCATGGCCACCCTGCTGGGCATGGTGTACGCCTTTCTGCCTTTTTTCGTGCTGCCGGTGTACGCCAGCGTGGAAAAGGTGAACTGGTCGCTGTCCGAAGCCGCCCAGGACCTGGGGGCCACCCCTGCGCGGGCCTTCTGGAGTGCGGTGGTGCCCCAGACCCTCCCGGGACTGGTGGCGGGCGTCCTGCTGACCTTCATTCCGGCGCTGGGCACCTTCGTGGTCAGCGACCTGCTGGGCGGCGCCAAGACGGCGCTGGTGGGCAACCTCGTGCAGAACCAGTTCGGGCAGGCGGGCGACTGGCCGTATGGCAGTGCGCTCAGCTTCCTGCTGATGGGGCTGGTGCTGCTGGGCCTGTGGGTGTACGCCCGGGTGGCCGGGCGCCGGGGCCTGGAGGAACTGGTATGATACGTGTTCCGAAAAATTCCGTCACACGTTACGGAATTTTTTCGACCAGAGGGAGAGGGAAAAGAGACGGATTTCCGAGAATTGGGCTGGAACAGCGCCGAAGGCGGGGAACATCCGGCGCTGTCCCGGATGTTACGGACATGGACGGAATCCGTATGAGGGCGCTGCGCGCCGCAAATGGCCGATGGCGGATGGTGGATGGAAAAAGACCATCAACGTTTAACCCTCACCCATCACCCGGCCCCAAGGGGGCCGCATGACCCGCACCCATCCCCTCCTGGCCGCCTGGGCGTGGCTGGTGTACGCCTTCCTGTATCTGCCGATTGTGGTGCTGGTGGTATTTTCTTTCAACGAATCGCGCTTTGGGGCCGAATGGACGGGCTTTACCACCAAGTGGTACGGGGTGCTGCTGGGCCGGGCCGATGTGCGCGGCGCCCTGGGGCACACCCTGGAAGTGGCGCTGCTAAGCACCCTGGTCAGCACCGTGCTGGGCACGCTGACCGGCCTGGGGCTGTGGCGCTATACCAGCCGGGCCCGCGCAGCCGTGTCCACGCTGCTGGTGCTGCCCATCGTGATTCCCGACGTGGTGATGGGCGTGATGCTGCTCATGTTCTACGCGGCTGTGCGCGCCGGGCTGGAGCGGGCCGGCTGGACCTTCGACAACGGCTTCTGGACGGTGCTGCTGGCGCATGTCACCTTCCAGATCAGCTATGTGGCCCTCACTGTGCGCTCGCGCCTGTCGGGCTACGGCCCGGAACTGGAAGAAGCCGCGCGTGATCTGGGCGCCAGCGCGTGGCAGTCCTTCTGGCGCGTGGTGCTGCCGCTGGCGTGGCCGGGCGTGCTGGCGGGCGCCCTGCTGGCCTTTACCCTGTCGCTGGACGACTTTGTGGTGACCTACTTCACCAGCGGCTCGGGCTTTCAGACCCTGCCGGTGCTGATCTACACGAACGTCAAACGCGGCGTCACACCCGACATCAATGCCCTGAGCACCCTGCTGATTCTCGTGACAGTGGTGGCCATTCTGGTGGCGAACGCCCTGCTGCGGCCCCGGGGGAAGGGATGACACGCGGCGTGCGGGGGCGAAGGGTCGAAAGGCTTGAGAGGCTAAGGGCATCGGCCGCTCAGCTTCTTAGACCCTTCGACCCTTTGACCCTTCGACGTGGCCAAAGGCCGCTCCTGGCCCTGTGTGCCCTGCTGAGCAGCTGCTACCGCGTGGACAAACCGGCGGGCCCCGCTGCGGCTGCGGCCGTGCCGGCCGGCGATGGGCGCACCCTGCGGGTGTTCATCTGGTCGGAATACATGGACCCGGACATCGTGGGGGCGTTCGAGAAGCAGAGCGGCGCGCGGGTCATTCTGGACACCTTCGAGAGCAACGAGGCCATGCTGGCCAAGCTCCAGGGGGGCGGGGCCACCTATGACCTCGTGGTGCCCAGTTCCTACGTGGTGCAGACCATGGTCCGCGCGGGCCTGCTGCAACCGCTGAACCGGGCGCAGCTGCCCAACCTGAAGAACGTGGCCCCCGAATTCCTGAACCCCCCCTACGACCCGGGCAACCGCTATTCCGTGCCGTACCAGTACGCGGCCACCGGACTGGCCTACAACAAGAGCCGCTATGTCCCCCGAAGCAGCTGGGCCGAGATCTTCGGCCCCGAGGACCGCCGCTCTTTCGTGCTGCTGGACGACCCGCGCGAGGTGATTGGCGCCGCGCTGAAATACCTGGGGCACAGCGCCAACACGGCGGACGTGGCGGAGCTGCGCGCGGCCCGCGATCTGCTGCGCCGGACTGTGGCCAAAAAGGGTTTCCAGGGTTTTGACGGCGGCCCCGGTACCCGCAACAAGCTGCTGGCCCGGCAGGTGGACCTGGGCCAGATCTACGTGGGCGATCTGCTGATCGCCACCGAGGAAAACCCCCAGGTGCAGGTGCTGCTGCCCCGTGAAGGCACGACCATCAGCATGGACACCCTGGTGGTCCTGAAGCGCAGCCCCAACCCTGCCCTGGCCCACCGCTTCATTAACACCCTGCTGGACGCCGAGGTGGGCGCCCGCTTAAGCAACTACACCTACTACGCCACGCCCAACGCCGCCGCGCGGCCTCTGCTGGACGACTTCCTGAAGGAGATTCCGGCCCTGAATCCCCCGCCACAGTGGCTGCAGAACGGCAAGCTCGACTTCATTGATGAGTTGCCCGGCCGCCGGGCGCAGCGGCTGTATGACCGGATCTGGACGGAGTTGAAAAGCCGGTAGCGGGAGGCGGGGCGCGGTGGGCAGGAGGTGGGGAAGGGGCGCAGGGTCATGCGGGTGCTGGGCAAGCGGAGGGGCATTCGCCCCCATACTGGCCCCCCCCGCACCCCACCCATCCCCCCACCACAAGCGGCGGGACGCGGGCGGCGCTCTTTTTCCGCGCCCCGCGTCCCGCACCCCTTTCTTCAATCCGGCTGATTCACCGGGCGGGCGCTGTCCAGCCAGCCCCAGTCGCGCAGGTAGGCGCGGAACTCGGTCAGCAGGTCGCGGGCGTCCTCGCGTTCAGAGTCGTGCAGGGCGCGCAGCCACGCCTCGCCCGTGGCGCGGGTGTAGGCCAGCAGCGGCGCGCTGCCGCCCAGAAACGTATCCAGGGCGTCCAGCAGGTCCTCGGAGCGGGCGCGGCGCCAGGGGGTCTGGCGGGTCACCTCGTTCAGAAAGTCATCGGCGGCGTGCTCCAGCAGCGGGGTGCGGCCCACGATCCAGGGGGCCTTCTGCGGGGGCAGACCCACCGTCACGCCCGCCACCCGGGGAAGCCTTCAATGGCCACCAGCGTGGGCCGGGGAACGTTGCTGCCGGCCCTGGCGCCGAAGTTCGAGCGCAGCTTGTCCAGGCTCTCGCTGTCCTCGCCGGGGTGCTGAATGGCCAGAAAGAGCGTCTTGCCGTCGGGCGACCACACCGGGCCGGTCATCTCGGCGTCCACCGGGCCCACGGCGAAGCGGTAGGCCTTGCCCGCGTTGGGCCCCTCGGTGGGCATGAAGAACATGGCGTTGTTGCCGTGGAAGGCCTTGATGGGGTTGGTGCTCAGGTCCGAGTTATCGGTGACCATCCACAGGTTGCCGTAGGGGTCGAACACGAGGTTGTCCGGGCTGGCAAAGCCGCTCTGGGGCCCGCCCACTGCAAACACTTCCCACAGGAACTTCGTGGCGGTCCAGTCGTCGCCGTTCTCGCGGAACTTCACGATCTGTCCGAAGAAGTTGCCGTGCTTGCTGTTGTTGGTCAGCGCCACGTACACCTCGCCAGTACGCGGGTGAATCTCGATGTCCTCGGGGCGGTCCACCGGGGTGCCGCCCACCGCCAGGGCGCTGGCGCGGGCGTCGGCCAGCACGTCGGCCTGGCTGGCGAACAGGGGCTTGCCGTCGGCGCCCTTGGCGTCTTGCAGCTTCTTGTTCTTGTCGTAGTCCAGCAGCACCCAGCTGCCGTTGCCAAAGTTCGCCACGTACAGGTCGCCTTCGGCCAGCAGGTTCAGGTTGGCCGCGCGGTTGGCGGGGTCGTACTTCCCACGCGAGACGAACTTGTACACGCAAGCGTCCTGCATGTCGTCGCCCATGTAGCCCACCACACGCCCGTCCCTGGCCACGGTCACGGCCACGTTCTCATGGCGGAAGCGGCCCATGGCGGTGCGCTTTTTCGGGGTCCAGCCGGGGGTAAAGGGGTCAATCTCGGTCACCCAGCCCTGGTGCATGGGGTCGTAGCCGCTGCCTTCCCAGGCCTTGGCGTAGCCGTCCACGTTTTCCTCGCAGGTCAGCAGCGTGCCCCAGGGGGTCTGCCCGCCCGAGCAGTTGCCCACAGTCCCCTTCACCATGGTGGCGCCCCTGACCGCGGCGCTGCCGCGCGCAGGGCCGGTCAGCTCAATCTCGGTCAGCGCGTCAATGCGGCGGTTACGGGCGTCGGGCACAATGCGCCACTCGCGGCCCTCTTTCTTCACGCGCACCACGCTCACGCCCACCGCTTCCATCTCGGCGCGGATCTGCGCGGGGGTGCGGTTCTTGGTGTCGCCGCCCACGAACATGGGATTCACGTACTCGTGGTTGATGGTCAGCAGGGCCTCGGTGCTGCTGGTGCCGCCCTGCAGCAGGTCAATGGGAAAGAAGCCCACGTAGTCGTGGTTAAAGCCAATCTCGCGCCCGCCCTCTGTAAACACCTCGCCCCAGGGTGCGAGCACCTGCGCGCGGTAGCCGGCCGGCAGCGTCACGGCGTCGGCGGTGGTGACGCCAATGGCCCGGAAGGGCGGCGTGGCCCGGGGCGTGACCTTCTGCGGGTCCACCGTGCTGGGCCCGCCGTTGTTGCTCACCGCCTCGGCAGAGCTGATGGTCAGGGGCAGGCTGACCGCAGCGGCGGCAGCGGCCGCGCCCCCCAGCGCGCTGCGGCGGGTCAGGCGCGTTTCAAGCAGACGGTGCCAGAGGCTGGCTTCTGTCTTTCGGTCTGTGGTCATGGCGGGTAGTCTGGGGGCACAACGTCACCAGACCTTCAGGTGTGCGTCAGCGGCAGGTCAGCGCTCCTGCGTCCAGCCCCCGGCGGGGGCCCCCATCGCTGCGCGGTTCAGGGAATTGTCGTCTGCGAGGTGGCCGTTTAAGATAGAGGGGTTTAAGTCTTTGTTTTTGGAAGGAGAGCATCACCTTGGAAACCCTGCGCGTCTCCGGCACGTCACGCCCCAACGCCATCGCCGGTGCCATCGCTGCGCTGCTGCGCACCCAGGGCGAGGTGGAAATCCAGTCCATCGGTCCGGCCGCCGTGAATCAGGCGGTTAAGGCCCTGGCCATCGCCCGTGGGTACCTGACCGGCGACCGACTTGATCTGTACACCCAGCCTGAATTCGTGAAGCTGGACGTGCAGTCCGAGGAGCGCACCGCCGTGCGCTTTCTGGTCAAGGCCATTCCGGTCCCCCCGCCCCCCTCCTGAAGCTGTGCCGTGCAGAGCCCCCCTGGCGGGGGCTTTTGCCGTTTTGGGGGCCGGTGATGGGCTGACGAGGGGCTGATCCGAGTTCCGAACAATTCCGGAACACATGACGGAATGGTTCCGACTGGAGGAACTCGCAGCGCGGCGGAGCAGGAACAGAGACGGCTGTCCGGGCATTGGACCGCCCCCAGCCGAAGACGGGGAACATCCCCCTTCTTCCCGGATGTGACGGATATAGACGGCCGTCCGTATGACCCAGCGCCGCCATCACCGCCGCCTGTCTCATGTGCCTGCCGGAAAGCGCGGCGTCCGCCCTCACCTGACCCGGCCCAGACGGGGCAGCGGGCCGCCCTTCAGGGAATCTCCAGCTCGCCCTGCCAGCCGGGGGGCAGGCTCAGCAGCTGCTGCCGCGGCATATCCCCGTGCTTGAGCAGGAAAGTCAGAAAATTCAGCTCGCGTTCCTGGGGCACGCCATTGGGAAGCAGGTGGCGCTTCAGGCGGGTCAGCTGCCCGCTGCGTTCGTCCTCGGCGCGGGCCAGGGCGCGGGCGGCGAGGCGCTGCAGGTGCGCCACCCGGGCCACGGTGCGCGTGCGGGTGCGTTCGGCCGCGCCAGCCAGGGTGGGGTCCAGGGCGCCCAGTTCAGCGCTCAGGGTGTGCAGCTCGGCGTTCAGGGCGTCCAGGCGCCCCTGGGCGGCGGCGGCCGCGCCCCGCTCGCGGGCCAGGGCGCGCCCCAGCACGCCTTCGGGGTCAGCCTGCACCTGCGCGGCGCCCGCTTCCAGGCGGCGCAGCAGCCGCGCCACCGGAGGTTCCAGCCACGTCACGCTCAGGCGTGGCCACAGCAGGGGCTGCTGCAGGCCGTGCAGCGGGTACACATCCCGCAGCTGCGCGCCATACGCGATCTCGCCGGGGCCCACCACAAAGGCCAGGGTGGGCAGCAGCGCGTCCTGCACAGCCGGGCGCAGACCCGCCGCCGGGGTCAGGCGACTGGGGTCGGCCTCCAGCAGGGCCAGCAGTTCCGCGCGGGTGTAGCGGCGGGTTTCGGTGGCCAGTGCGGTCCCCTCCGCGCGCAGCAGGCGGCGCTGGCCGTCGTCCTCTTCCACAAACAGGTTGGTGGCGCCGGGCGGGCGGCGCAGCTGCGGCACAAAGCCGTCGCGCTCCAGCCGGGCCGCCGCCGCTTCAATGGCGGCCGACGACGCCAGGGGGTCGTGCAGTTCGCGCGCCAGGGCCGGGGCCATCAGGCGGGCCAGGGCCGGGTGCAGGGGGTCCAGCACCAGCAGCCCGGCCGGGGCCAGCAGGCCATGCAGCAGCCGGGCAAATACATCGGCGTAGCTGCCACCCCCCGCCAGCGCCGCGTCAATGCGCCGCCGCACGGCCGCTACATGTTCGGCGGGGCCATCAAAGGCGTCCAGCAGGGCGCGGACCTGCACGGTCCACTCGGAGCGCCAGGACACGCGGCCCACCGGCACGCCCGCTGGCACATCCAGGCTCAGGCGGTGCAGGGTCTCTGAACGGTCCAGCAGGGTGGTGCTGGCCACCTCAGCGGCGTCGTGGTCCTGACTGGCCACCCAGTACACGGCCACCACGGGCCTCTGGTCGGTGTGCAGCTGCCGGGCCAGCAGCGCGGCGTCCGCGCCCTTGTGTACGGCGTAGGCCGGGCCAGTCAGGGCGCCCGCCTGCTGGCCCGTGACCACCACGCGCGAGGCCGGGTGCGCCAGGTGGGCCAGGCCCGCTTCCACCTGTGCGTCCAGGGTGCCCAGGTCGCGGTGGTACGCGCGCAGGGCCTGCGCCAGGGCCGCGCGGTCCAGGTCTGGCCGCGTCTCGCCCAGCGCCTGCGCGGTGGCCCCATGTGCCAGCCGGAAATACCCGGTCATGCCCCCCTGTCTGAACTCTGCCGCTGCGCTGTTTGCCATGCTGCTGTGTTTCCTTCCGGCCTCTGGAGTGGGTGCGCTGCGGGGGTGTAGCCACGCGCGCGCGTGCTGAGCCTCGCGTGAACCGGGGCGCCGCATTGCAACACCCCTTACACTGCTTTGCTTTCTATTCCTCTGCCTTCTTCCCCAGAGGCCCCGTTATCTCAGGGGCTCGCGGGTGACCCGCTGCAGGCCCTCGCGGTCCGTGAGGATAATGCGGCGGTACCCCAGGTCCAGCAGGCCCCGGGCGCGGAAATCGCCCAGCAGTTTGGTGATGGTCTCGCGGGTGCTGCCCACCACGTGGGCGAGGTCCTGGTGCGAGACCCGGTCGCGCAGGGCCAGCGGGCCGCCTTCGGGCCAGGGCCCTTCCCGGTCGGCCAGGTGCAGCAGCGCCACAGCCAGCCGCTGCGAGACTTCCAGAAACACCAGCCCCGACAGCCGCTCCTGCACGCCCCGGGTCTGGCGGGTGATCTGCTCGGTCAGCGCCACCCCCACGGCGGGCTGCGTGGCGCTCAGGCGGGTCAGCGCCTCCTTGCCCAGCAGCAGCGCCTCGGTGTCGTCCATGGCCTCGGCGTACATGCCGTAGCCTGCGCCGCCCACCAGGGCCAGCACGCCCAGCAGGGACCCGGGCCCGTGGACATCCAGCGTGACTTCACGGGCGCCGGTGCCCAGGCGGTACAGCCGGGCCGCGCCGCGCAGCAGCAGGTACAGGGTTTCGGCCGGGTCTTCCGGGTGATACAGGAGTTCCGCGCGGCTCCAGCGGCCCACGCGGCCCGCCGCCATTACCTGCGCCTGAGCATCTGCGGGCAGGGCACCGAATGCACCGGGCAACATGCACAGCAGTATGCCACTGCGCCGCCCCGGAAGACCGCCGGGCCCCGGCGGGTGGTCTACAATCGGCCCCAGCATGACCATTCCGCAAGCCCCCGGGCGCCTGAGCCTGTTTGATCTGCCGCTGGACCCCGTTTCTCTGGAGGCCACCCTGGACCGCCTGGAGGGCTGGCTGGACGCGCCGCGCGCCCCGCACACCGTGGTGACCCTGAACCCCGAATTCATCGTGCAGTCGCGCACCCAGCCGGATTTCGTGAACGCCATTCAGGTGGCCGATCTGGTGACCGCTGACGGCGTGGGCATTGTCTGGGCCGCGCGCCAGCTGGCCGGGGTGGAGGTGCCGCGTGCGCCGGGCTTTGACATTGTGCAGGGCCTGATGAAGCGCCGGGGCGCGGGGCTGCGGGTGTTCTTCCTGGGGGCCAAACCCGGCGTGGCCGAGGTGGCGGCCCAGAACGCCGCGCGCGACTACGGGATTGTGGTGGCGGGCATTCACCACGGCTATTTCGACCTGCCCGAGGACCAGCGCGTGGCCGAACTGGTGCAGAGCAGCCGTGCGGACCTGCTGCTGACCGCCATGGGCGGCGGGCGGCAGGAAACCTTCAATCAGTACTGGCGGCAGGTGATGAACACCCCGGTCATGATCGGCTGCGGCGGCGTGATTGACGTGCTGGCCGGCACCGCCGATCTGGCGCCGGCCTGGACCCGCCGCCTGGGCGTGGAATGGATCTGGCGCGTGGGCCTGGACCGCAAGCGCTGGAACCGGGCCCCCCGCCTGGCCCAGTTTGTGCGCCTCGTGCGCGCCGAGAAAAAGCGGCTGGGCTAGAAGGGGTAGGGGAGAGGTAGGGCTGGTGAGGGCGCAGGTTGAGAAGAGTCCGGCCTGAACGGGCGCCGGGCCTCTCTAACGTCACCGGACCGTGGTCCGTGCCATCCCGAGGCCAACCGGCCGTCGTTCCTGGTCCTGGGCGCCTCCCGCTCACTGCTGTCAAACCAGCGCGGTTGAAGACAGGCCACACGGCGCCGCTGGGTGCAGAACGGAGCAAGGCGACGGCTGCTGATTGGCCGTCGCCCTGCTTCTTCCCTTAGCTAGGGGTGTGCTGACCCACCCGGTCCAGGGCGCGCCCCAGAGCCTCCAACATCAGGTTCACCTCGTCGGGCGAGATGTTCAGGGGCGGGCCCAGCAGCAGGTGGTCGCCCCGGGTGCCGTCCACCGCCCCCGAGCCGGGGTAGGTCAGCAGCCCTTCCTCGCGCGCGGCGGCGGCCACGCGCTCGGCCACGCCCGGCTGGGCGAACGCCTCGCCCGTGTCGGGGTCCCCCAGTACCACGCCCAGCAGCAGCCCCTGGCCGCGCACCGCCAGCACCTGAGGATGCTGGGCCCGCAACCCTTCCAGCCCGGCCAGCACCTGTGCCCCCCGCGCCCGCGCGGCCTGGGTCAGCCCTTCGCGCTGCACGATGTCCAGCACGCTCAGGCCAGCGGCCACGCTGACCGGGTGCCCGGCGTAGGTAAAGCCGTGCTTGAAGGCGCCGCTGCCCTCCATGACGGTGCCGTACACGGCGGGGCTGGCCAGCAGGCCCGCCAGCGGGGCGTAGCCGGCCGCCAGCCCCTTGCCCAGCACCACCACGTCTGGGGTCACGTCGCCCCCCAGCCGCACGGCCAGCGGCGCGCCGCAGCGGCCCATGCCGCTCATGACCTCGTCAGCGATAAACAGCACGCCGTACTCGCGGCAGATCTGGGCAATGCGGGCGTGGTAGCCCGCCTCTGGCGCCAGCGCCGCGTCCGAGGCCCCCACCACGGGCTCGCACAGGAAAGCTGCCACTGTTTCCGGGCCCGCCGCTTCCAGCACTGCGCGCAGGCGCTCGGCGTCGGCCTCGCCCGACAGGCTGGGGTCGGGCTTGGGCATCTTGGGCCACGCCTCTTCGCGCATCAGGGGCGCGTAGACCTCGCGCCGGGCGCCCATGCCCGAGGCCGCCAGCGCCCCCAGGGACGCGCCGTGGTAGCTGGGCACCCGGGTCACGATCTTGTAGCGCCCGGCCTCGCCCCGCTCCACGTGGTACTGCCGCGCCAGTTTGATGGCGCTCTCGTTGGCCTCCGAGCCACCTGAGACGGCCCAGAAGCGGAAGTCGGGCAGCCCCAGGAAGTCGGCCAGGCGCGCGGCGTAGGTCTCCAGCACGTCACTGGAAAACTGCGAGCCGTGCACAAAGGCCAGCCGGGCCGCCTGCGCCGCCATGGCCTGCGCCACCTCGGCGCGGCCGTGCCCAATGTTGGCCACCAGCGCCCCCGAGGCGCCGTCCAGATACCGCCGGCCCTGGGCGTCTTCAATAAACACCCCCTGGGCACGCACGGCGACGGGGTAGGACTTGCGGGAACGGTAGAACACGTTGGACATGGGCTGGGGCATCCTTTTGGGGGCTAGGGCTGCGGGGCAAAGGGGGCGGGGCGCGCCAGCCACTCACGCAGCGGCGGCGCGCCTTCCACTTCCAGGGCCAGCAGCAGGATTCGGCAGGCGGCGCGGTGGGCACTCAGGTCGGGAAAGGGGCGGACCTCGCGGTAGCCCGCCAGAAAGGCTGGTGCCTGCGGGGGGAAGAGCAGCACTTCCCACAGGCACAGGTCCAGCTCGGGCGGGGCCAGGACCGACGCTTCCACGTCCACCAGGCTGTCAGGCTGCCCGCCGCGCCACACGAACTGGCTGCCGTGCCAGTCCAGCAGCATGGGCACAGCCTGGGTGGGGGCGGGCGCAGCCCCGAACACGCGCGAGACCTCGGCCTCGTGGGCGGCCCAGGCCTGAAAGCGGAAACGCGGGGCCACCGCCCGCACGGTGGCCAGCGCGCGGGGGTAGAACTCGGCCACAGGCCAGCGGACGCGGCCCGTCACGTCCCCAAACCGCTGGGCCTGCCCCTGCTCATGCACCGCCGCCACCTGCCGCCCCAGGGTGTGGGCATCGGCCGCTGCCAAGTCGCCGGTGTCGCCGGGCAGGAACTCCACGCGCAGCGCGGGCCCCCCCCGGAACTCGGTCAGGCCGTAGACCTCGGGCACCGCCCAGACGTTCAGGCTCTGCCAGAAGCGGTAAGCCTGGGCGGTGGCCTGCAGGTCGCGCGGGTCGGTGCCAAACAGCTGCCCCAGACCCAGCATGAAGGCGCTGACCTCGGGCACTGTCCACCACGCGCGGCGCCAGATCTCGGGGCCGGTGGCCGTTTCGGCCAGCCACACGTGCGAGGCGCGGCTGGAATCCCCGGCGTTCAGTTCCGTGACGGTCCCGGCGGCTACCATGTGTCGCCGCCGCCGGGCGGGGGCCACGCCCCCAGCGCCTGGCGCACCGTCACGATCTGCCCGAAGTGGTGCGCGGTGTGCAGAGCCATATCGGCCAGCAGCTCGCCAATGGTTTCTTCGTGGTTCACCGGATTGGCCAGGTCCGGGCGCGCGGCGTGCGGGTCAATGCGGGCCAGCAGCTCGTAGAACTCGTTTTTCACCCGTGGCCATTCGGCGGCGTCCACAGTTGGCCAGGTGTCGGCCGCCGCCTTGGGGTAGGGCTGGCTCTGGCCCATCTCGATGATGTCCAGCATCCAGCGGTTCCACCAGTTCACGTGCGCCACCAGTTCCGCCACCGAATGCGGCAGTCCAGGGGGCCGGGTGGTGGCCCGCTCGTCCGACAGGCCACTGAGCGAGGCTTCCACGCCCACGAACGCCTGCCCCCCACGAAACAGCTTGGGAAGAAGGCGGGCAAAGGCCAGCTGCGCCCTGGAGATGCGGTCAGGATCAGTCATGGGGGTAGTGTTGCAGAAGGTCAGGGGTGGATGGTTGATGGTGAATGGAGGCCAGAGAGAATGACAGCGGAACCACAGATCAGGACAGCGGCCGAACTGGGACTCCGGTTGCGGGAGGCAGGAGACGCGGCGCAGATGCTGGGCGCCATTTACGGGCTTGACGGCCTCATTCTGTCGGCCGACGACCTCTCACCCAACTTTCTTGACCTGCGGTCCGGGCTGCTGGGCAACCTCTTTCAGACCTTCGCGAACTGGCGCCTGCCGGTGGCCTTTGTGGTGCCCGACCCCGCCGCTTACGGCGAGCGCTTTGCCGAACTGGCCTCTGAACATGCCCGCCACCCGGGCATCCGCTTTGTGCGCACCGAGCCCGACGCGTGGGCGTGGCTTCAGGCGAGTTTGGCCTGACGCCCCTCTCCATCAGCCATCACCCTTCGCCCATCAACCCTCAGTACCGCTGGGCAATCGTCTTGGTTTGCAGGAACCAGAACAGGTAATCCGGCCCGCCCACCTTGGCGTTCGTGCCGCTCATGCCGTAGCCGCCAAACGCGTGCGTGCCCGAAAGCGCCCCGGTGCACTTGCGGTTGATGTACAGGTTGCCCACGTGAATGCGGCGGCGGGCTTCCTCGATCTTGCGGGGGTCGCGGCTGTAAAAGGCGGCGGTCAGGCCATATTCGCTGTCATTGGCCAGTTCGATGGCGTGCTGCCAGTCGCGCGCTTTCGTGAATGCCAGCACGGGCCCGAAGATTTCCTCCTGAAACAGGGGATCGCTGGGGGGCACGTCGGCAAAGATGGTGGGGGCAACGTAGCCGCCCTGGCGCTCGCCCATGTCCGGCACCTCGCCGCCCAGCACGAGGCGGGCGCTCTGCTGGCCCCGCTCCACAAAGCCCATGATGCGCTGGGCGCTGCCCGTATGAATCACCGGGCCCAGGTCGGCGTTGTCTTCGGGCAGGCCCACCTTCAGCTGCCGGGCCAGCGCCGTGACCTTCTCCAGCAGCGCGTCATGCACGCTCTCTTCCACAATCACCCGTGAACAGGCCGAGCACTTCTGCCCCGCGTACCCGAAGGCCGCCTGCACGATGCCCTGGGCCGCCGCGTCCAGGTCGCCGTCGGCGCAGACCACAGTGGGGTCCTTGCCGCCCATCTCGGCCATCACGCGCTTGAGCCAGCGCTGGCCCGGCTGCACCTTCGCCGCGCGCTCGTAGATGCGGCAGCCGATTTCCTTGCTGCCGGTAAAGGCGATCATGCGCACGCCCGGGTGGTCCACCAGGGGATCGCCCAGCACGTCGTCGGTGCCGGTCAGGAACTGAATCACGCCCCGGGGCAGCCCGGCCTCGAACAGCAGTTCCACCATCAGGTACGACGAGAGCGGCGTTTCCCGGGCCGGCTTCCAGATCACGGTGTTGCCCGCCGCAATCGCGCCCAGGGCCATGCCCAGTGGAATGGCACTGGGAAAGTTCCAGGGGCTGATACAGGCCACCACGCCCAGCGGCTCGTACACCGTGGTCACGTGCTCGTCGGGCATGGGGTAGACCGGCTTGCCCTGGGCCCAGCGCAGCGCCTCGCGCGCAAAGACCTCGAAGTGGTCCACGGATTCGGCCACCTCGCCGTCGGCTTCCGGCCAGTTCTTGCCGTTTTCCAGCGTCATGACCGCGTTCAGCTCCAGGCGGCGGGCGCGCAGCAGCTCGGCAGCGCGCTTGAAGATGCTGGCGCGCTGAAAGGGGTCTGAAAAGCGCCAGTCCTCGAAGGCGCGCTGGGCGGCCTGCACAGCCTGCTGCAGCTGTTCCGGCGTGGCGTTCTGGAACTGCCAGACGACCTCGCGGGTATCGGCGGGGTTACGCACCTCGAACGTGCCGCTGCCCTGGGCAGGCTGACCGTTCACGATCAGGGGAAAGGTGCGGCCCACGTACTGTTCGCGGACCTGCTGGAACGCCGCGCGCTGCGCCTGCACCGTCGCCTCGTCGCGGAAGTTGAAATATGGTTCGTGCTCGAAGGGAAGAAACCCCTCCATCATGGTGGTCATGGCTGCCGCCTCCTCTGAATGTCCCCGGAGGCTAACACGCCGCGCTGGGAGGCGTACATACGCTGTCAGACGGCAAAATTCGGCGCCCCGTGCCCGGTGGGCGGGCAGCAGGCCCCTGTCAAAAGCTGGCATTTGAAAGGCGTGCCGCCCACCCGGCCCGGGGCCACGGCGCCCGCTGGTCATGGCCCAGTCATGGCCCAGGCGCCATGCTGCCCCCAGCGGCGCCTGAAGGAGGAGACCGCCGGCCCGCTTCACGGGCGCCCAGGCCGGAAGCGGCAGAGCCCGTTAAGCAGGGCCCGTGAAAAGGTGGTGCCCCGGAAGAGAGCACGTCCCTGAAACGCCCGTGTTCCTGAACTGCCCATGTTCCTGAACTGACAGGGCTGCCTGAACCGACAGGAACTTCGCACCGGCCCCCAGGAGGCCCCCATGCATGTGCCCACGCTGCCCAGCGGGATTCACCCCATCGGCAATTACCGCGTTCAGCCGGATCCCCGGTCGGGGGTCTACGCCATTCAGGTGCAGTGTGCGGGCCAGTGGCACCCGGTCTGCGCCGCCCGCCCCAACGAGGAAGGGTTGCTGCTGGCCCTGCTGCAGTCGCCCTTTCCCACGGTGCAACACGGCTGGCTGGTGGCGGCGCGCTCACCGCTGCCCTAGGCCGCTCCCCCACTTCTGGGCCGCCCAGCGCGCCGCGCACCTGGGCCAGATACCCGGGCCGCAGCCCCACGCTGCCCAGCACCACCCGGGTCATGCCCAGCAGCGCCGCCACGTCCGCGCACTTGGTCACCTGCTTTCCCTGGACCAGGACTGCTCGCAGGCTGGTGCCGCCAATGTTCAGGGCCAGCAGGGGCGAAGGGTGGGGCAGGGTTACAGGGGCACTGCAGAGAGCAGCTGGCTGAGGTTCTCGCGGTGAATCTGAAGCTCAGCCCAGCCGAGCGAGGAGCAGAAAACGTACGTTGCACCGGGAATGGCACCGGTTCGGCGCTCTGCTGAACCGGTGAACTGCGAGGGACGAGGCACTGAAAAAAGCAGAGGGCTGATGGCACAACCGCCTCAGCCCTCTGCCATAGACCATCCGCCTGTATTACACGTTGAAGCCGAACATCCGCATCTGGCGCTTGCCGTCCTCGCTCATCTTGTCGGGGCCCCAGGGTGGAGTCCAGACGAATTCCACGTTCACGCCGCTCACGCCGTCCAGTCGGCCCACGGCCATCTCGGCGTCGGCGCGGATCAGGTCCTGCACGGGGCAGCCCACGCTGGTGAGCGTCATGGTGATGTCCACCTGGCCGCCTTCCTGCACGTCCACGCCATAGATCAGGCCCAGGTCCACCACATTGACGGGAATTTCCGGGTCCTTAACGATCTTCAGGGCTTCGAGCACCTGGGTTTCGGTGGGCAGCTCGCTCGCCACAGCTGGGGTCTGTTCGGCGTCCATCAGCCCTGCTCCGTCTGGCCCTGCGTGTGGGGCAGACCATCGTTCACCCAGGCCATGGTGCCGCCCGCCAGGTTGACCACCTGCGTGTAGCCCTGCGCTTTCAGGAATTCCCCGGCGCGGGCGCTGCGGGCGCCGCTGCGGCAGATCATGACCAGTTCACGGTCGCGCGGCAGTTCGCTGTGGCGGGCTTCAAATTCGCTCAGGGGCAGCAGTTGCGCGCCGTGGGCACGCACCTCGTCGTATTCGTTCTGCTCTCGCACATCCACAAGCAGCGCCCCCGCCTGCACGCGGCGCTGCCCTTCCTGGGGGGTGACATCTTCCATGCGGCCCAGCATACCCGAGCGGTGAAATCCGAATGTGGATGGGCCTATCCTGCTTCCATGTCCCTGCCTGACGGCGTGACCCTCATTGACCTGCGCCCGGCGGCCCTGCGCGCAGCCGAGCCGCTGGCCGCCCTGACCCCGGCGCCGGTGCGGGTGCTGAGCCTGGACGAGATCGAGGCGGGCACGCACGGCCTGAGCCCGGCGCACGGCCCGCTGCTGGTGCTCTGCGAACGCGGCGTGCGCTCCGGGCTGGCAGCCCAGTACCTGCGCGCCGATGGCTTGGACGCTCAGGCGTACCCGGGGGGGGTGCCGGCGCTGCAGGCGGGACAGGGCTAGGGCCAGCCCGCGCCCCCTGTTCTACACTGGCCGCCATGTGTGCCCTGCCCCCCGGTTTTATTTCCACACGCGACGTGCTGGACGAGCGCTTGACCGGCCCCGACGTGCGCCGCCTGGAACTGGCGCACGGCAACGAGGAACTGCTGTATGGCCTGGACGTGCTGGGGCTGGCCGGGCCGTTTTCGCGTGTGACTCCCTGGGAGTTAGAAGACGAGCGCGGCGTGCGGCGCATCAACGCCAGCGGGTACGCGGCCATGCCCTTTGGCGAAATGCCCCCGGCCATCACCGCCTTTATGCAGGAGTTCCTGCAGAAGAACCGCGCCATGAGTCTGCCGCAGCAGTCCAGCGGGCCCTGGCGCGCGGCGCTGCAGGCCAATCTGGTGCGGCTGCTGGCCCGCGAATTGCCCAGCCACGCGCAGAGTCAGGTGTTTTTCTGCTCCAGCGGCACCGAGGCCATTGAGGGCGCCCTGAAGTTCGCCAAGGCGTGGCGCCCGCGCGCCAAGTTCCAGATTTCCTTTGCCAGCGGCTACCACGGCAAGACCCTGGGCAGCCTGAGCCTGACCCCCAACCCCGAATACCAGGACATCTTCCGGCCCCTGATTCCCGGCGCCCTGACCAGCCCCTACGGTGACCTGGACGCGCTGGCGGCCCTGATTCGCCGCGTGGGCCCGGACAACGTGACCTGCGTGGTGGTGGAACCCATTCAGGGCGAGGGGGGCGTGAATATTCCCCCGCCCGGCTTTCTGCGCGGCCTGGGCGAGCTGTGCCGCCGCCACGGCATTCCTGTCATTGCCGATGAAATCCAGACGGGCCTGGGCCGCACCGGCCACTGGTTCGAGTCGGCGGCGCAGGGGCTGGACCCGGACATCATCACGCTGGCCAAGCCGCTGGGCGGCGGCATGACGGCGGTGGGCGCCACCATTGTGCGCGCGCCCATCTACAAGAAGATGCTGGGCGGCCTGAGCAGCAAGCGCCACAGCAACACCTTTGGCGGCGGCGCGCTGGCCATGGCGGTGGGCCTGAAGAGCCTGGAATACCTGCTGGAGCACAACCTGCCGGAGCGCAGCCGCACCCTGGGCGCCCAGGGGCTGGCCCGGCTGCAGGCGGTGCAGCGCCGCTTTCCGGGCCTGCTGGAAGACGTGCGCGGGCAGGGGCTGCTGCTGGCCATGCAGTTTCGCCCCATGCTGGGGGTGCCGCTGCCCGGCGCCCTGAAAGAAATCCTGTTTGAAGCCACCGCCATCCTGGCCCTGCGCGAGCTGCACGGCGCGGGCGTGATGGCCAACCTGTCCCTGAGCAGCAAGCGCACCGTGCGCCTGACCCCCGCCCTGGACATGCCCCAGGACGTGTTTGTCACCCTGATGGACCGCGTGGAAGCGTTTGCCCAGACGCACCCCCATGCCCGCGACCTGCTGCTCAAGACCCCGCCTCAGGTCACGGCGCGCCTCGCCAGTTTTGCGGCCAGAAGCCCGAAGAAGCGCACGCCGAGTGATGGATAAAAGGAGGTGAGCTGTGGGCTGTAGGAAAACCGCTGTTCCTGCAGCCCACCACCCACGCCCCACAACCCCCTACGCCACGCCGCACGCCCGCTGCACCAGCAGGTGCAACTCGTCGCGGCCCAGGCGGCGCACTTCCAGGGGCAGGTCGGGCGGCAGGTCGCTCAGGCCCGGCACGATAGGTGCAAAGCGCAGTTCGGGGCGGGCGATCAGGTCGCGCCGGGCGGTCAGGGCCAGGGTGAAATCCACCCGCAGCTCAAAGTGGGCGTTCAGTTCGGCACGCAGCGGCGCCGGGTCCCCCGAGAGCAGGGCCACCAGCGCCGGGTGCGGCGCGAAGCTGTCTTCCAGGTGGGTGGCCGTGCGGGCGGTGTCCAGAAAGATCCCTGCGCCCGGCAGCACGTACCCGCTGATGCGCCGCCGGCAGACCTCGGGGGCGTCGCCGCGCACCGCCGTGACGTGGCGACCGGCCCGCGCCGCGCCCCCCAGCAGGCTCCAGAACCGGCCCAGACTAGAATAGCGCGCCAGCTCCACATGCCCCGCCGGTTTGGTGGGCAGGGGCCGCGTGGGCCGGTCTGCAGAGGGGAGGGTCACGCCGCCATGCTAGCCCGCGCCCGGGCCGCACAACGGGCCCCGCGTTACGGAAGAAAGGGGGGCCGGGGAGCGGTGCCCTGTCCTGCTCGGTTCAGGTGGGCGCCGGGGGGCCCCACCCCTGGCTGGGCCAGTACACGGCCCAGGTGTGCTCAAACCCCTCGGCCTGCAGGCGCACCGGCCGGGTCGTGCCGGCCAGGGCGGCAACGGCCCGGGTCAGGCGCTCAAAGGCGGCTTCATCGGGAACGTCGTTCGGGTGCAGCGTGGCCGTCAGCGGTGGCAGCCCGAAATTCACAATCAGGATCAGCCGCAGGCCGCCCGGGTCCACCTGAACCTCCAGCGAGTGTTCTGCCTCGTCCACCAGGGCCTGAAGGGTGCTGGGGTCCGGCAGGGGTGCGGGCTCGCCGTCCAGCAGGAAGGTCCAGGGCAGTGGACAGTCGCCCAGCACGGCACACAGCCCGTTCGCGTCCAGGGCTTCAACACTCAGCTCCAGCAGGGAGCCGTCAAAGTCAAAGGCGTCCTGCAGGTCGGCGCGCTTCATGGGCGCACCCGCTCGGCGCCGGCGTACACGGTCAGGCGGCCTTCGCGGGCAAAGCCGCACAGGGTCACGCCGAAGGCGGCGGCCGTGTCCACGGCCAGGGTGGTGGCCGCGCCCACCGCCACCACCACGCCCAGCCCTGCCGCCACCGCCTTCTGCACAATCTCAAATCCGGCGCGGCTGCTCACCACCAGGACGTGGTCCGTCAGCGGCAGGAGGCCGCGTTCCTGCGCCCAGCCCACCACCTTGTCCACCGCATTGTGGCGCCCCACGTCCTCAAAGGCGGCCCGCAGCGTGCCCCCGGGGGTAAACAACCCCGCACCGTGCAGGCCGCCGGTCCGGGCAAAGCCGGGCTGGGCGGCGCGCAGGCGCTCGGGCAGGGTGACCAGCCGCGCGGCGCTCAGGGGCCCGGCGGTCCAGCCCGGCGCCGGGGCCCGCCCCAGCAGCGCCTCGATGCTGCCGGTGCCGCACACGCCACAGGCACTGGACGACACCGTCAGCCGGGCGCGCAGGGCCAGCGCCGCAGGGTCCGGCGTGCGCAGGTGCCAGAGGTTGGGGCTGTCCGGGTCGGCCTCCAGCGCAAACTCGTCCGGCAGCAGGCCCTCGGCCACCAGCCAGCCCAGCAGCAGTTCGCGGTCATGGCCCGGCGTGCGCATCAGCACGCCCAGGGGCAGCGGGCCGTCCGGGGTGGGCAGCCGCAGTTCCAGCGGTTCTTCCTGGGCCACGGCGTCCTGGTGCGCCTGCCCCGCCGGAAAGCGCACCACTGGCAGCCGGGCACCGCTGGCGCTCAGCGCCCCACCTCGGCCGGGTGGGCGCTGGGCTCGGCGTCCCCGGCCTCGCGCAGGGCGCGGCCCATGCCCTTCAGGAGCGCGAAGATCGCTCCCAGGGCCACCTGCACGTCGCGGTCTTTGAGGAGCGTCAGCAGTTCGCCCAGGCCCAGCCCCCGGCCCAGGGCCACGTGGCGCGCGCCCTCGTTCAGGCCAGTGCTCAGGGCGTGGCCCAGCAGGCCCACCTCGCGTGGGTCCAGGGTGCCCAGGGTCCGGGTCAGTTCGGCCACGTTGCGCAGGGCCCGGGTGCCGCCGGGGCTGCCCAGGCCCTGCAGCAGCGCGGCGCTCAGGCCCTCGCCGCCGCGCACGGTGCGGCCCAGTACGTCCAGCACGCCGTGGTCGTGCAGGGCGCGCAGCAGGGCCAGCCCCTCCAGCAGGGCCTCGGTGGAATCCTGAACCTCTGCGTGCAGGCGCTGCTGGGCAGTGGGCGGTTGGGGGACGTAGTCCAGCGGCTTGGCCATGGGGGCTCCTGCAGGGGCGAGAACGGCGGGTGGGAGCGGGAACAGGGGAAGCGAGAAGGGGCTAGGGTGTGTCTGGCCCGTCGTCGGCGCCCAGGCGGTCAGTGCGGGCGTTCAGGCTGTTGCCATGCCCGGCCAGGGCGCGGCCGGGAAACACGTAGTCGGGCCGGGCCCACTTGCGCGCTACCTCCACGCCCGGCTGCGGGGTGGGGTGGCCCCAGCGCGGATTGCCCCGGGGCAACGGGTTCTCGCCCACCTCGGGCAGGATCTCCAGGCGCACGCTGGTGTCCTTGTAGGCCGGGGTGTTGGTCTGGCGGTCGCCGCCGCTGCCGGTCAGGCGGTTCACGGCCGCCTCGGCGTGGCGGGCGTTCATGGGCAGGTACAGCTCGTTGCCCCGCACCCGTCCGGTGACCAGCGCCCGCACCCGCACGGCCCCGTGGGGGCTGACCAGCCGCACCCACCTCCCGCTGTCCAGCCCGCGCTCGGCGGCCAGTTCAGGGCTTACCTCCACGAAGGTGTCCGGCACCTTCTGGCGTAGCCCCGGCACCTGAAAGGTCATGTTGCCCTCGTGAAAGTGCTCCAGCAGGCGGCCGCTGTTCAGGTGCAGGTCGTACTCGGCGTTCGGGGCAGATGTGCGGGGCTGGTAGGTGGCGGCCTTCAGGCGGGCCTTGCCGTCCGGGAAGTGAAAGCGCTCCTCATACAGCAGCGGGGTGTCGGTGCCGTCTTCAGCGACCGGCCAGCACAGCGAGCCGTAGCCCGAGAGGCGTTCGTAGGTCACGCCGGCGTAGAAGGGGGTCAGGCGGGCAATCTCGGCCATGATGTCGGCGGGGTGGGTATAGGTCCAGTTCGCGCCCAGACGCTGCGCCACGGCCTGATAGATCTCCCAGTCGGCCCTGGTGCCCTTCAGGGGTTCCATCACGCGGTACAGGCGCTGAATGCGCCGCTCGGTGCTGGTAAAGGTGCCCTCCTTTTCCAGCGAGGCGGCGGCAGGCAGCACCACATCGGCGTAGCGGGCCGTGTGGGTGAAATACAGGTCCTGCACCACCAGGAAGTCCAGGGCCTCAAAGCCCCGCGCCAGATGGTTCACGTTGGCGTCGGTCAGGCTCATCTCCTCGCCCGTGATCCACAGCCCTTTGAGCTGGCCGGAAAGTGCCGCGTCCATCAGCTGGGTGTTGTCCAGCCCGCGTTCGGGGCGCAGCGTCACGCCCCATTCGCGCTCGTGGCGCGCCACGGCCAGGGGGTCGGTGGTGGCCTGGTACCCGCTGACCTGATCGGGCATGGCGCCCATATCGCCCGCCCCCTGCACGTTGTTGTGCCCGCGCAGGGGATAGGCCCCGGTGCCGGTGCGGCCATAGTTGCCTGTGAGCAGCAGCAGGTTGCTGATGGCGGCGCTGGTGTCGCTGCCGCCGCACTGCTGCGTGACCCCCATGGCCCACAGGATGCACAGGCCCTCGGCCGCCGCCATCTGGCGGGCCAGGGCCTCCAGGGTGGCGGTCGGAATGCCGGTCTCGGCCTCGGCGGCGGCCAGGGTGTAGGCGGCCAGCGAGGCGCGGTATTCGTCCAGGCCACCCACCCGCGCGTCCAGAAACGCCCGGTCCTCCAGGCCGTGGTCCAGAATGAACCGGCACACGGCGCTGATCCAGACAAAATCGGTGCCCGGTTTCGGCCGGATGAACTGATCGGCGCGGCGGGCCATCTCGTGCTCGCGCAGATCAAAGACAATCACCCGCGTGCGGCCCAGCTTCTGCGCGCGCTTGACCCGGGTGGCCAGCACAGGGTGGCTCTCAGCGGTGTTGCTGCCGATAATGACCACCAGACTGGCCTGTTCGATGTCGTGAATGGTGCCGCTGTCCCCGCCGATCCCCACGGTCTGCGAGAGTCCCTTGGTGGCGGGCGACTGGCAGTAGCGCGAGCAGTTGTCCACGTTGTTCGTCCCAATCACCTGCCGGGCGAACTTCTGCACCAGGAAGATGTCCTCATTGGTGCTCTTGCTGCTGGCCACAAAGGCCAGGGCGTCGGGGCCGTGCGCCGCGCGAATGCCCTCCAGGCGGCTGGCCACCAGATCCAGCGCCTCGTCCCAGCTGGCTTCCCGAAAGCCGGTGGCTTCCCGGATCAGCGGGGTGCTCAGGCGCCCAGGACTGTTCACATAGTCCCAGCCGAATTTCCCCTTCACGCAGGTAGAGATGCCGTTGGCGGGGCCCGGCCCCGGTTCCACCTTCAGAATCTGACGGTCCTTGGTCCACACGTCAAAGGTGCAGCCCACCCCGCAGTAGGTGCAGACGGTCTTGGTCTGCGCCACAGAGCCGCGCCGCGCCGCCGCCTCGATCTCGGAAATGGCCGTGATGGGCTGCAGGCCGGTGCTGGCTTCCAGGCCCTTGACCACCGCCGTGGCCGCGTTCCACACCGGCAGGGGCAGGCCCGTGAACAGCCCGGCCTCGCCCAGCATGCTCTTTTCCATCAGGGCGTTGCAGGGGCACACGGTGACGCAGTGACCGCACGACACGCAGCTGGACTCGTTGATGGCGCGCCCGCCGTCCCACAGCACCCGGGGCTGCCCGGCCTCCCAGTGGATGCTCAGGGTTTCTTGCACCTGCACGTTCTGGCACGCCTCCACGCAGCGCCCACACAGGATGCACTGGTCCGGGTCGTAGCGGTAGAAGGGATTGGAGTCGTCCACCGGAAAGCCCTTGGGCTGAAAGGGCCGGGTCTGGTGGGCCGGGGCCAGCAGGCTCAGCGTGTTGTGCACCGTGCAGTTGCCGTTGTTGTTGTCGCACACCGTGCAGTACAGGTCGTGGTTGGCCACCAGCCGGTCGTAGGCGTCGCGCTGGGCGGCGCGGGCCGCCTGGGTCTGGGTGCGCACCACCTGCCCGGCCTGGACCGGGGTGCCGCAGGCCCGCGCCAGTGCCCCGTCCACCTCCACCACGCAGGTGTCGCAGGTCTGCACGGGCCCCAGTTGCGGGTGGTAACACACCTGCGCCAGCTCGGTGCGCGCCCGGTTGACCACCTCCACCAGGGGCTCGCCCTCGTGGGCTGCCCAGGCCACGCCGTCCACCTGAATGCTGACCGCCCGCCCCTGCGGCGGCCGGGCGGGGCCCACCACCGAACGAAGCTGCGCGCCGTTTGGTACGTCTCTTTGCCCCATGAAGCCCCCTTGCGAACCTTGTGGGGAGTATAGGGGGTCTATGGTCGATGGCAGATGGTCAATGGCAGATGGCTCAAAGAGGTTTTGCCATCTGCTGTCCGCCATCTGCACGCCCCCCAGAGCGCCTACAGCACCAGCACTCCGTGATGCTTGGCCTGCTCCTGGGGCTCGACGTGAATGGTCACGTTCACCTCGGGCATCTCGGCGCGCAGGGCGTCTTCCAGGCGGTCGCAGATGGCGTGCGCCGCCGAGACAGTCATGTCGCCGGGCACCACCATATGAAACTCGACAAAGGTCACCCGGCCTGCATGGCGGGTGCGCAGGTCGTGCATTTCCAGAGCGCCTTGGCCGTGTTCGCTGAGCAGCGTGCGAATGCGGTTCTCGGTCTGGGGCTCCACTGCCGCGTCCATCAGCCCGCCCACGCTGTCGCGCACGAGGTGCCAGCCGCTGTACAGAATGTTCAGCGCCACCAGCAGCGCCAGCAGGGGGTCGAGCACATGGAGTCCGGTCAAGCGCGCCGCCACCACGCCGATCAAGACCCCCACGCTCGTCACCACGTCGCTCAGAATGTGGCGCCCGTCGGCCAGCAGGGCCGGCGAACGCAGGGCCCGGCCCCGGCGCAGCAGCACCGAGGCCCACACCGCGTTGATCACACTGGCCCCCAGGTTCACCGCCAGGCCCGCGAAGGGCGCGTCCACCGCGCGGGGAGAAAACAATGCTGGCCACGCCTCGCGCGCAATGCTGACGGCGGCCAGCACCACCAGCACCCCCTCGGCCACCGCGCTGAAGTATTCGGCCTTGGTGTGCCCGTAGGGGTGTCCGGCGTCGGCGGGGCGGGCGGCCACGCGCAGGGCAATCACCGCCGCCACCGCCGCCGCCACATTGATGATGCTTTCCAGCGCGTCGGAGTACAGGGCCACGCTGCCCGTCATCAGGTAGGCGACGAACTTCAGCCCCAGCACCACCACCGCCACCAGCACGCTGCCCAGCGCCAGTCGCGTGGCGCGGGCGGCGGTCTGCTGGGACGCCTGGGAGCCAGTCACCGCAGGAGCGTAGCAGGGTTAGGTGCAGCAAAAGGCGTGCCCTGCCCAGAGACACCCGCCGCCGCTGATTACGCCTGGAACAGAACCGTGCCTGATACAATCCGCCCGTGACCGCGCCCGACCTTCTCTCGCAGCTGAACCCCACCCAGGCCCAGGCCGCCGACCATTTCACCGGCCCGGCCCTGGTGATCGCCGGGGCCGGCAGCGGCAAAACCCGGACCCTGATCTACCGCATTGCCCACCTGATCGGGCACTACGGCGTGAACCCCGGCGAGATCCTGGCGGTGACCTTTACCAACAAGGCCGCCGCCGAGATGCGTGAGCGCGCCAGCCACCTCGTGCCCGGCGCCGACAAGCTCTGGATGAGCACGTTTCACAGCGCGGGCGTGCGGATTCTGCGTGCCTACGGCGAACACATCGGCCTCAAACGCGGCTTTGTCATCTACGACGACGACGACCAGCTGGACCTGCTGAAAGAAATCATGGGCTCGCTGCCCGGCATTGGCCCGGAGACCTCGCCGCGCGTGGTGCGGGGGATTCTGGACCGCGCCAAGAGCAACCTGCTGACCCCCGCCGATCTGGACCGCAGCGGCGAGCCGTTCATTTCCGGCATTCCCCGTGAGGCGGCGGCCGAAGCCTACCGGCGGTACGAAGCGCGCAAGAAAAGCCAGAATGCCATTGATTTTGGGGATCTGATCACGGAAACCGTGCGCCTTTTTCGGGAAGTGCCCGGCGTGCTGAACGCGGTGCAGAACCGCGCGAAGTTTATTCATGTGGACGAGTACCAGGATACGAACAGGGCGCAATATGAATTGACGCGGCTGCTGGCCTCAAGGGACCGCAATTTATTAGTGGTTGGGGACCCCGATCAGTGTCTGCCCCCCGAGACGCTGATTTCCACCCCCCAGGGGCAGCGGCCCATCGCGGAGATTCGGGAGGGCGACACGGTATGCGGCGTGGGCGCCGCTGGTGTTCGGGTGCCGGTGCAGGTCACGCACGTCAAGCGTGGCTTTGCCGAGGGACCCCTGTGGCAGGTCAAGGCGGGTGAACAGACTCTGCGCGGCACGCCGCACCATGTGGTCCTGGCCCGCCACCAGCCCATGGAGGGGCAGTGGTACGTGTATCTGATGTACCGCGAGGACCGGGGGTACCGCATTGGGCTCACGGTGGGTGCACGGCAGAACAGCGAGGGCCAGCTGGACTATGGGTGCCGCGTGCGCCTGAATCAGGAAAACGGCGATAAGGTCTGGGTGCTCCGCACCTGTACCTCGCGCGCCGAGGCGGCGTACTGGGAAGCGCTGTATGCCGCTCGGTATGGTCTGCCCACTGCTCTGTTCCACGGACAGGGCCGCAACCTGGCGCTGGGTGAAGTACACCTGGTCCGGCTTTTTGCTGAACTGGACACCCGCGCAGCAGCCCAGCGGCTGATGGCTGATTTACACCTGCACCCGGAGTTCCCGCACCACCGCCCTCAGAACGGCGTGCGGCGTCAGAGCCTGAATCTGGTGATGTTTCAGGACTTCCGGCGCGGCTCGGTGGGTTACCACCGCATTCAGTGGAGCAGCAACCGCGCCGAGATTGCCCAGAAGCTCAAGGAGGCCGGGCACGCCGTTCGGGACAACGGGCGCGGTGGGTACCGCTTGGAACTCAGCCGCAAGGACTACGTGCAGGCGCTGCAGGAGGCCCGGCAGATCGCGCAGGACGGCGGTCTGGAACTCCAGCGCAAGGCCCAGATTGGCGGGCAGATATACGCCTTCATGCCGCTGTCGCACCTGCATCCGGGGATGCGCATGCTGGCAGCGGCGGGCGGAGAACTGCGCGAGGTGGCCGTTGATGAGGTCACGCAGATGTCCTACAGCGGCCCGGTCTACGACCTGACTGTGACGCCCACCCATACGTATCTGGCCCAGAATCTGCTGGTTCACAACAGCATCTATAAGTTTCGTGGCGCCGATATTCAGAACATCCTGGATTTTCAGAAAGATTACCACGATGCAAAGGTCTATTTGCTGGAACACAACTACCGCTCCAGCGCCCGCGTGCTGACCATTGCCAACAAGCTGATTGAAAACAACGCCGAGCGGCTGGACAAGACGCTGAAGCCCGTGAAAGAGGACGGGCACCCGGTCGTGTTTCACCGCGCCACCGACCACCGCGCGGAGGGCGATTTTGTGGCCGAGTGGATTACCCGCCTGCACAATCTGGAAGGGCGCCGGCTGAGGGACATGGCGATTCTGTACCGCACGAACGTCCAGTCGCGCGTGATGGAAGAGTCGCTGCGCCGGGTGCAGATTCCGGCGAAAATCGTGGGCGGCGTGGGCTTCTATGACCGCCGCGAGATCAAGGACATTCTGGCCTACGCCCGGCTGGCCATTAACCCCAGCGACGACGTGGCCCTGCGCCGGATTATCGGGCGGCCCAAGCGTGGCATTGGCGACACCGCGCTGGAAAAGCTGCTGGATTGGGCGCGGGTGAATGGCACCAGCCTGCTGACCGCCTGCGCCAATGCCGAGCAGGCGCGCATTCTGGACCGTGGGGCGCAGAAGCCCGTGGATTTTGCCCGCCTGATGGAGGCCATGAGCGACGCGGCCGACAACTACGAGCCCGCGCAGTTTCTGCGTTACGTGATTGAAACGAGCGGCTATCTGGACCTGCTGCGCCAGGAGGGCCCCGAAGGCGCTGTGCGCATGGAAAACCTGGACGAACTGATCAACGCCGCGCAGGAATGGGCCCAGGAGCACGAGGGCACCATTGCCGACTTTCTGGACGACGCCGCGCTGCTGTCCAGCGTGGACGACATGCGCACGAAGGCCGAGAACAAGGGCGCTCCGGAAGACGCCGTGACCCTGATGACCCTGCACAACGCCAAGGGGCTGGAATTTCCAGTGGTGTTCATCGTGGGGGCTGAAGAAGGGCTGCTGCCCAGCCGGGGCGCGCTTGTCGAGGCGGGCGGTATTGAGGAGGAGCGGCGCCTGTTCTACGTGGGCATCACCCGCGCCATGGAGCGCCTGTTCCTGACCGCCGCGCAAAACCGCATGCAATTTGGCAAGACGAACGCCGCCGAGGACAGCCGCTTTCTGGAGGAAATCGAGGGGCACTTTGACACCATTGACCCCTACGGGCAGGTGATTGAATACCGCGCCAAGACCTGGAAAACCTACCGACCCACCGTGCCTGCCGCTGTGAAGAACACCAGCCCGCTGACGAATGAGATGGCGTACCGGGGTGGGGAGAAGGTTCGGCACCCGAAGTTTGGAGAGGGGCAGGTGCTGGCGGTGGCGGGGGTGGGCGACCGGCAGGAGGTGACCGTGCACTTTCCGACTGCGGGGACGAAGAAGCTGCTGGTGAAGTTTGCGAATTTGACGGCGGTTTGAAGGAAGATTTTTCAGTTTCGTCGCGGGTTGGCCCCAGCCCCCCTACCCCGGAGGGGCAGGGGGGAGCAAGCGTTGGCACTGGGCAAGAGTTTCTACTGAAGTCGGCTGGGGTTGCTCGACCAAGTGACGTGTCCGGCTTCGACGCCATCCGCTGATGACGCGCAATGGCCCGCACGCTGCGCGCACGACGGCCTCGTCTGGACCTGGGCGGTACTGGGGCAAGGTCTCTTGGTGCGGCCCAGAGGGTTCTACTTTGAAAGGCAAAAGAGGCCGACGCTCCTGCTGCCTTTCAAAGTAGAACCTCGTGCCTGAAGTGTCCCCACCTGTCACCTTTACGGGGCAAGCAACGGAAGCCGTCGTGCGCGCAGCGCGCGGGCGTACGGCGATGGGCGGAGGCGGACCACGGCGTACAACGCGGGGCGAAGCCGGGCCGCCCCAAATCGTTAGTCAACGTTTGCCAGCGCAGCGCCGCTCCCCCCTGCCCCTCCGGGGTAGGGGGGCTGGGGGGGTGGGGCCAACCCGCAACCCTCATCGCCCAACACCTCACGAATCAGAAGCCCCTACCCTTCCCGATTCACAAAATGCCGCACCACCCCCACAGGCACCTCCAAAAGTTCCCTCACCACCAACGGATACACCGCCGCCTCCGCCAATGCCCCAAACGCCACCCACTGACAGCTCACCCCGGCATGGTCCAGCGTGGCAAACACCCCATCAGGAACGTCAGCCGGCGCGTCCATGTGGTAGTAAAACCCCAGCTCGTGCTGCCGCTTTTCCGGCGGCCCGAAAAAGTTCTCCACCACCCCCACCAGCCGAAGCGGCCCCGGCGCCACCCCCACCTCCTCCTGCTACTCGCGCCGCGCGGCATTGAGGGTGTCCTCGTTCACGGCCACCGTGCCGCCGGGCAGAAAGTGAAAGCCAGCGCCAAATTCGCCCGGGCCGGTGTTGGTGAGCAGGTGCCTGTTCCGGGTGCAGACAATGGCCACGCGAACGCTGAACTTCATACGGAACTCAGGTGAGCCGAAGGCGAGCCTGAGCGGAGCGAACACGAGAAAATACGGGACTACGGCGATGGAAAAGCATATTTGCGCTCTTCCCAATATGCTTTGGAATCAGAGTAGTCCCGTATCAGGCCCCCCAGGGGCAGGCGAAGATCGGTCATGGGGGCCGTGTGGGGGTCACGGCCGGCCCTGCGCGTCGGTCATTCGGCGGAGGGCCCCTCCAGTTCAGCACGCACGCTGGGATCAGGGTCCCCGGCCAGGGCCGCGCGCAGGGCAGGGGAGAGGTCGGCCCGGCCCGCCAGCGCAAGGCGCACGCCCTCGTCTGGGTCGTTGCGCAGGGCCTCCTGGGCGGGGGCGGGCAGCGCCGGGTGACGCGCAGCGGCCCGGCGCACCCCGGCGTTGGGGTCGCTTGCCAGGGCGGCCAGGGTCTCCGGGGGCGTGGTGGGCGCGTAGGCCACGGCCCGGCGCACCTCGGCGTGGGGGTCGGCGGCCAGGGTGGTCAGGCGCGCGGGGCCCAGGTCGGGGCGCACGGCCAGCACGGTGCGCACGTTGGCGTCGGGGTCACGCAGCAGCGTGTCCAGCACCGCGTCACTCAGGCCCTCGGCACTCGCCACATGCAGGCGAATGTCGGCCTCGGGGGCGCGGGCCAGGGCCAGCACCGCCTCGTCGGGCAGGTCGTGGCGCTCCAGCACGGCGCGGCGCACGGCTTCGGCCTCGTCGGCGGCCAGACGCACCAGGGTCACAGGGGGCGTGTCCGGGCGGCGGGCCAGGGCGGCGCGCACGTCGGGGTCGGCGTCCTGCTCGGCGCGGGCCAGCCATGCGGGCGGCACGGTCCAGCCCTGCAGGGCTGCGGCGCGCACCGCCGGGTCGTCGCTGCCTGCCAGCCACGTGCGCACGTTGCGGGGCAGGTCCACGCGCCGCGCCAGGGTGGCCAGCACGTCCGGGTCGCCGTCGGCAGCCAGGGTGATCAGGCAGTCCAGCGGCAGGTCCAGGCGGCGGGCCACGGCGGCGCGCACCATGCCGTGCCCGTCGGTGACCAGGGTGCGCAGCACGTCGCCGGGCAGTTCTGGGCGCAGGGCCACCGCCTTGCGCACGTCGTAATCGTCGTCAGCGGCCAGCTGGCGCACCAGGGCTTCTGGTAGGGGCTCGCGCCGCGCCACCGCCTCGCGGATCTGCCAGCCGGCGTCCTGGGCCAGGGCCGCTACCCGTTCCGGGCCCAGGTCCGGGCGGGCGGCCAGGGCGGTGCGTACTGCGTAGTCCTCGTGTCGCAGCGCGGCGTCGGTCACCCAGCCGGGTGCGCTGGGGGTATTCAGCAGCGCCACCACGCCGTCGGCTGGAAAGCTGCCCAGCAGGCCCGGGCGCGCCAGCCGCAGCAGAGGCAGGCCGGGGTTGGCCAGCACCGCCTCGGGGTAGGCCGCGGCCAGGGCGCCCAGCACGTCCGGGGGGGTGTTGGGGTGCCGGGCCACCAGGGCGCGCACGCGGCTGTCCGGGTGAGCGGAGAGGCCACCCAGGGTTTCAGCGCTGGCACGCGGGGCGGCGGCGGCCTCCAGCGCGCCCTCGACCCCCAGAATGGTGAGGGTGCGCGGGTCCAGTTCGGTGGTCATGGGCCCGATGATGCCACGTGGCCCTGCGCCTGACCCACCGCCCGGTCTATCAGGGTGCGCGCAATGCTGAAGGGCCCTGGCAACCCCGGCAGGCGGTCCACCGGAAACCAGCGCGCGTCTTCAATCTCGCCGGGCTGCGGCACCACGTCGCCGCCTGTGTACTCGGCTTCAAAGCCCATCATCAGCGAGTGCGGAAAGGGCCAGGGCTGGCTGCCCACATAGCGCAGGTGCTCAATGCGCACGCCCACCTCTTCCAGCACTTCGCGGTGCGCGGCGGCCTCCAGGGTTTCCGAGGGTTCCACAAAGCCTGCCAGCGCCGAGTACACACCGGGGGCAAAGTGGGGGCCGCGCGCCAGCAACAGTTCCGTCTGTGGGCCCTGGCCGCGCCGGATCAGCACCATCACCACGGGCGCCACACGCGGGTAGACCGTGAGGCCGCACGCCGGGCAGGTGCGGGCGCGTTCGTGGCCGGCTTCGGTCAGAGGGGCCCCGCAGCGCCCACAGAAACGGTGGGTGCGGGCAAAGTCAATCAGTTGCGCCGCGTACCCGGCCAGCCCCATCTGCACTTCGGGGAGGCGGGTCAGGCCCGCGCGCAGGGGCAGGGCTTCGAAGCCGGTGGGCAGGTCGCCAGCCAGCCCAGCAGCAAAGAAGGGCTGGCCGTGCAGCGTGCCCAGCGGCGTCACGTCTTCTACAGCAAAGGGGAGGGGCCCGTGCGGCAGCGTGCCGTTTGCCCCCAGCAGCAGGCGGGGCCCGTCAAAGAGAACCCACGCCGCGTCCTCGCCAGGCGCCAGCGTTAGGCTGGGCTGGAAGCTTTCGGGGCGGCTGGTGGCCTTCACCCGTGTTCTTCCAGACGCAGCACCTCGCCAAAGGGAAAGCCCTCGTCTTCCAGGCCGCCGGGCGGCACCACCCACAGCGTGGGCGTGCGGGGGGCCTGCTCGGGAAAATCGCCGTAGCCGTCGGTGAGGTACACCAGCACGTCCGGCTCGTGCTCGTCCAGCAGGCGGAAGATGGGCCGGAAATCGGTCCCGCCGCCGCCCTGGGGGGTCGGAATGGGGCCGCCGGGGCTCAGGTCGTGCGGTCCGTAGGCCTCGGTATCGGCGTAGTAGAGGGTGGCCTTGACATGCGGATAGGCCCCCAGCACCCCCTGCACCTCGCCCACCAGGGCCCGCACCGCGTCGTCGTCCACACTGCCCGAGGTGTCCACGGCAATCAGGGCGCGCAGCGACTCGTCGTCCAGCGCTTCAAGGTACAGGCCCCGCCCCACAAAGCGGCGGTCAAAGCCGCCAAAATCCACCGGCGTGCGTGCCAGAAAGCGCCACAGGTGTGCCCGCCAGTCCAGTCGCGCCGGAGCCAGGCGCATCAGTTCGCGGTGCAGGCCCAGGGGATCGTCGCCCTTGCCGCCGCTCATGGCGTCCACGCTGCGGGCCTGGGCCAGCGCCTGCTGCCACTGCCGCGCCACGCTCTGGCCGGGCTTGCCCTGCTTGGGGGGCGCGTCGCCGGGCGGGGCGTCCAGCAGGTCGTCGCCGTCCTCGTCGCCGTCGCCCTCGGCTTCGCCCTCCAGCGCGGTGTAGACCTCTTCCACGCTTAAGCGCTCCAGGTGCTCGTCGCGCCGGGACTGCGGAGGCGTGGGCAGCCCGGCCGCCGCCACCATGCCGTTCACGATCAGGTCAGCCGACCTGTTCCAGCGCTTCTTCTCGCGCGGCCCGCGCCGCTCCACATGCGACAGCGCCGCGTGCAAGACCTCGTGCAGCAGCAGGCCGTCCAGCACGTCAGGGGGTAGGCTGGCCGCCACCTCGGGGTTTACATACACGCGCTCGCCGTCGGTGCCCGCCGCCGCCACCTCGCGCGAGGGCACGAATTCCGCGTGCAGCAGCAGCGTGGCAAAGAACGCCGACTTGCCCCGCAGCCGCAGGCGCGAGCCGGAAATCAGGCGCTGGAAGTCGGGGGTCATGCGGTCCTCGTCGCACTGCCAGCAGGTACGCGGGTGAAGAGGGCGCTCAGCAGCGGCAGGCTCAGAAGGTAGGCCACCATGAGCAGCTGCTGGCGCAAAAGCCCACGGTGTTGTGATGGCACTGCCAGTTCCTGGGCGCTGTAGGCGGCCCCACCGAAACTGGCCAGTTGGACAGCCGCCGGCTTGGGAAGCGCGGCCAACTCCTGGTAAAACGCCTTGGACACCACTTTTTCCTCCTCGGCGCTGGCGAGCAGCGCGTAGTGGTAGCCCCCTTCCTGTTCATAGCCCACCTGGGTCACGACCTGCGTCTGCAGTGGTGGGCCCAGCAACAGGGAGATGCCTTCGTAGATCGTGGGCGCCGAGATAAGCAGCAGAATCGGAAAACCAGCCCCCACCACCAGGGCCATGGCGGGCGCAAAGCTGGCGGTGCCCGTCAGTGCGCCCGCGATGGCCGGGAAAATAAGAAAAGTGGTGAGCGAAGCCAGCGCCGCGAGTGGAAGCACATGGCTGTCCATGTCTGGCACGCTCAAACGATCAGACAGAACCAGCAGCACGCCAATAGAGATCAGGTGGAAGACCAGCAGGGTGGCATACAGCCTGGTCTTGCGAAAGGCCCGCTCCTGTGGCTCGGTCAGGGCGGCGAGAAGAGGAAGCCCGATCAACCAGACAAAGATGAGCAGGGTCAGCGCGCCCGCCAACAGGGCCGTCACCCGTTCCCCCTGGTCATCTGCCCTGTCCTCGTGGCCACTGGTCTCACCCTTCCGTCAGCGCCAGCGTGCCCTGCACCAGCGCGGCGAGGCGTTCGTCGCGGCCGATCAGGGCGGCCAGTTCGCCCAGCTGACCAATGGCCTGGAACTTGCTCACCAGGGTGGCCACGTACAGCTGCAGCCACTCGGGGCCCGCGCTGTCGGCCAGCCACGTAAAGGCGTGGTACGCCTGATCGGCGCCCGGCGCGCGGGCCGCAAGGCCCACCACGGCGGCGTAGCGCACGCTGGGTTCGTCCGGCAGGCGCAGGCCTCCGCCCCGGCCCTCCAGCACAATGCCCAGGTCTGGCAGCTGTTCGTACAGGCGCACAAAGGCGCTGAACTCGGCCCCCGCCGCCTCGCCAATGGCCGGCGCCGTGTCCAGGCCGGCGCGGTGCAGGCGCGAGGCCATTTCCCAGGCGCGCGGACTGGGCCACGCGGGCTGCTGGGGGTCCAGGCGGTGCAGCAACTCGGGCCGAAAGGTCAGAAAGGCAATCACATGTTCATGCAGACCACGGCCCAGGGCGTAGCCCCGCCAGGAATCAAAGTCCGGGCGCACGGTGAGGTGCAGAAAGCGGTTGGCCAGCGGCGCAGGCATATCGAAGACGCTGGCGCGGTCTTCCTTGCGGTTGCCCGCCGCCCACACGAACCAGCCGTCCGGCAGCTCGTAGCTGCCCACCCGGCGGTCCAGGATGAGCTGCTGCGCCATCCCCTGCATGGTGGGCGGCGCCATATTCACCTCGTCCAGAAACAGAATTCCGGCGCCGTGGCGCGGCAGAAATTCGGGCGGATACCAGCGGCTGACCCCACTGCCGGCGCCGT
Source organism: Deinococcus arcticus (assembly GCF_003028415.1). Classification (NCBI taxonomy): domain Bacteria; kingdom Thermotogati; phylum Deinococcota; class Deinococci; order Deinococcales; family Deinococcaceae; genus Deinococcus; species Deinococcus arcticus. The sequence goes on along the minus strand of NZ_PYSV01000002.1, from coordinate 207,516 downwards.
CGGCTTCGGGTACCGGCAGGCCGCGCAGGTCGGTGGGGGCCAGCTGCGAGAGACGCACGTCCACGAACCCCAGGCCGTGCCGCGCGGCCACCTGCGCCACCACGCTGCTCTTGCCCACGCCGGGTGGGCCCCAGATCATCGTGGACAGTTTCAGGTCGCCGGTCACCAGGGCGCTGAGGTACGTTTGCAGTTCGGCGGCAGTCAGGCTCACAAGGGGCAGGGTAGCGCACGGGCCACGTGCAGGCGCCCGCAGACCGGTGAAGGCTGCGGGCACGGGAGAGAGGGGAGAGGTTACAGGGGAAGTACGCAGCTGGCGCTGGTCTGCGCGTTGCCAATGCGCTGGGTGCCTTCCAGGGTCAGTTGCGGGGGCTGGGCGTAGGTGCCGAACTGGGCCTTGAAATCCATCTCGTAGGCGGGGTTGGCCGAGGAACTGTCGCTGAGCAGCCAGATCAGCATGTGCGTGGGCCCCACATTGACCTGATGGGTGAAGATGCGGATGGCCGAGGCAGAGGGCGTATGCGTGTACTTGAGGGTAGGCGTATCAAAGTCGTAACTGCCGTCGGCGCGGATGGTCACCGTGCAGGGGGCGTTCGCCAGCGTTTTTCCGCTGTAGGTGCCGGCCAGGCAGGCGCTGGCCGCCGGGTCAGAACTGTTCATCACCTGCGGGCAGGCCGCCAGACGGGTGGTGATGGCTGAGCCGGGGCCAGGATTCGGCGCTGGGTTCGGCGTGGGGTTGGGGGTCGGGCCGGGCGTGGGGGCCGGGGCGCCGCCTCCGCCGGTGCAGGCGGCAAGCAGCAGTGGCAGCAGGGCGGCGGTGGTCAGCAGGGTGTGGCGCATAGGGGTCTCCTTACAGGGAAAAAGATGGGCATAGAAAACCGTCGCCGCCGTGACAGGCGGGCGGCGACGGAGGGGAAAATTGAAGCTGGGTTATACGGCTTCCGAAAAATCCCGTCATGTGTTACGGAATTTTTTCGACCGGAGGGCGCAGGAATAAATGCGGATTTCCGGGAATGGACGGCAGTCCGAATTACTTGTCTTCGCAGGCGGGTGAGCGACAGGTCCAGATCCCATCGGTGTGAAGGGCACTGGCCGACACAGAGGTGGTGCCCAGGGCCGAGGCGGCGACAGCCAGCATCAGGAGCCTGGCCAGAAGTGAGCGGATCTTTTGCATGGGTTCCTCCGGGGTCAGAGTGGATAGGTGCGTGAACCATCCTACGGGTCATCTAACACAAAAGAATCTGTAGACTTTTCCAATGGAGCGCGTTAAAATTGTCGATCCCGAAGCAATTCAGGTCCTCATGGACATTGCCAAGATTCGACTGCTGGCTCCGTTTATGGTCGAGGCGCGCACCGTGGCGCAGGTGGCTGAAGTGACGGGGTATTCACACAACGCGCTGGGGTACTGGGTCAAGCGGTTCGTGCGCCTGGGCATTCTGGAAGAGGTGGGCAAGGATCGCCCGGCCCGCTATCAGGCCGCCGCGCAGGAATTTCTGATTGATCCGTCCCGGGTGATGCCACTGGACGACATGCTGGAGGCGCTCTACCGCCCGGCCTGGAACCGGCTGCTTCAGGGGTACACGCGGGAACACCGCCGGGTCTCGGAAGATTGGTATGTCCTGCTGAAATCAACCCCCGGCGGCCTCGTGACGCGGCAGGAAGTGGCCGCCTGGCAGATTGACGAGCCGCAGGCGCCGTCACCAGCGCTGCCACTGAATGACTGGGGCGTGATTCAACTGTCCAGGGAAAAAGCGCGGGAGCTGACGACTCGCCTCTCGGCCCTGATGGCCGAGTATTTCGAGGAGGGCGCCGAGACCCCCCAGGACGATCTTTATGTCTTTCATCTGGGCCTGACCCGAGACGTGCCCCACGAATAGACCAGCGCGGTCCGGCATGATGGTGGCAGCCGGAATCCGTTATAGTTTGCACTGAGTCCAAGATTTTCGCGCCCCCCCCCTTCTGCCCCAAGGAGTTGCCTCTTGCTGCCCCTCGTTCATCAGATTCTGTTTTTCGTCTTTGCCCTCCTGGCCGGTGGCCTTGGCCTGTGGGGCTTTTACCGTTTGTACCGGCGGGTGGCGCGCGGCGCAGCGGCCAGCGAGGCGCGCTTTGATCACCCCGCACAGCGCGTGCTGTATGCCATCCGCGCCAGCCTGACCCAGGAGCGCACCTTCCGCCGCCGCACCTGGGTCAGCGTGCTGCACAGCTTTATTTTCTACGGCTTCGTGTACTACCTGCTGGTGAACGTCGTGGACGGCCTGGAAGGCTATATTCCCTTCCACATTTACAGCAAGGACAGCCCGCTGCTGGCCGGGTACAACCTGCTGGCCGACGTGCTGAGTTTCCTGGTGCTTCTGGGCGTGCTCAGTCTGGTGATTCGCCGCCTGTTCCTGCCGTCAAAGCGCGACTTCCGCTTTACCGAAAAGACGCTGCTGCACCCGCTGGTGCGTGCCAACTACATTCTGCGCGACTCGCTGATTGTCTCGGGCTTCATTACCTTCCACGTGGGCAGCCGCGTGCTGGGCAACGCCGCCAAGATGGTCGAGGAATCCCGTGTGCTGGGCGGCTACGACAGCTTTCAGCCGCTGTCCTCGGCGCTGGGGCGCGTGCTGTTCGGCGGGGCCAGCGAGCAGGCCATTGAGGGCTGGCGCATTGCCGGGTACTGGGGGGCGCTGGGCTCCATTCTGGCGTTCCTGGCGTACTTCCCCTTTTCCAAGCACATCCACATCTTCATGGCGCCCCTGAACTACGCCCTGAAGCGCCCCGCAGGCACCGGCGTGCTGCCGCCCATGAAGGGGCTGGCCGAGGCGATGGAGGCCGAGGAGCCCAAGCTGGGCGCCGAAAAACTGGAAGACCTGGAATGGCCCCGGCTGCTGGACGCCTACGCCTGCATTCAGTGCAACCGCTGCCAGGACGTGTGCCCGGCCAACGCCACTGGTAAGGCCCTGAGCCCGGCGGCCCTGGAAATCAACAAGCGCATGGAGCTGAACGTGATCGCGGCGCACCCCAGCCCGTTCACCCTGAAGCCCGCGCCGTTTGAGGCCGGGGCCAGCACCGCCCACCCGCTGCTGGAATACGCGATCAACGAGGAATCGGTGTGGGCCTGCACCACCTGCGGCGCCTGCATGCAGGTGTGCCCGGTGCAGGACGAACAGATGCTGGATATCGTGGACATCCGCCGCCATCAGGTGATGGTGGCCGGGGAGTTCCCGCCGCAGCTGCAGACCGCCTTCCGGGGCATGGAGCGCGCCAGCAACCCCTGGGGTATTTCCCGCGACAAGCGCATGGAATGGGCCGAGGGCCTGAAAGTCCCCACCATCGACGAAAACCCCGAGCCCGACGTTATTTACTGGGTGGGCTGCGCGGCCAGCTACGATCCCGGCGCCCAGAAGGTGGCCCGCGCCTTTGTGCAGCTGCTGGACCGGGCGGGCGTGAACTACGCGGTTCTGGGCAAGAAGGAAGCCTGTACGGGCGACAGTGCCCGCCGCGCCGGCAACGAATTCCTGTATCAGCAGCTGGCCGAGGAAAATGTGGCGACCCTGAACCAGGTGGCGCCGAAGCTGATCGTGGCCACCTGCCCGCACTGCATGAACGCCATTGGCAACGAGTACCGGCAGCTGGGCGGCGATTACCGCACGGTCCACCACACCGAGTATCTGGAGACGCTGGTGGCGGCCGGGCAGCTGCCCATGGAGCACCTTGACCAGAATGTCACCTACCATGACCCCTGTTACCTGGGTCGCCACAACGGCGTGTACGACGCCCCCCGCAGCCTGATTACCCGCATGGCAGGCGAGGTACTGGAACTGGAACGCAGCCGCGAGAATTCGTTCTGCTGCGGGGCGGGCGGCGCGCAGTTCTGGAAGGAAGAGGAAGAGGGGCGCGAGCGCGTCTCTGACAACCGCTTCCGCGAACTGCAGGCCCGGCTGGACAGCGCCAAGGAGGCCAGCGAGGCATTCGAGCAGACCGGCAAGGTGGTGGCCGTGGGCTGCCCCTTCTGCAAGGCGATGATGAACTCCACGCCCGAAAAGCAGAAGCGCGACGACATCGTGGTCAAGGACGTGGCCGAGCTGATGCTGGAAAGCGTGCAGCGCGCCAGCGGCGAGTTCGTGGCTCCGGCCCTGACCAGTGACCCGGCCGAGGTCCAGGCCGACGCCGCCATGACCCCCAACGCGGCCCTGCCCATGGACCGCACCGGCGAGGCGCCCGCTGCCGGCGCCCCGGCGGCCGTGGTGGGGGAGACCAGCGCCGATACCCTGAATGCCCAGCCCGGCAGCCCGGTACAGAACCCCGACACCCAGCCCGAGCCGCAGGCCGCCGCGCCCACCCCAGCCACGCGCAAAGCCTGGGCCCCCAGGGCCAGAGCCGACGATGTGGCGCCGGTGCCAGCCGCTCCGGCCACAGAGGCGCCGGCCCGCAAAGCCTGGGCCCCGAAAGCGCAGGTGGACGACGTGAGCCCGGCGCCGCTGGCACCCGCCCAGACGCCCGCCGACCCCAGCGCCCCAGCCCGCAAAGCCTGGAAGCCCAGAGCGGCGGACGACGTGAGCCCCGCGCCGGTGGCGCCAGTTTCCCCAGCGGCGCCCGCCGCCGAATCAGCAGCCCCTGCCCCCACGGCGCCGGCGCGCAAAGCCTGGGCCCCGAAGGCCAAGGCCGACGTGGCGCCTGCTGGTGGCGAGCTGACCCCGGGGGAGCCGGCCCCCGCTGCCCAGCCCCCGGCCAATGTTCCCCAGGTGTCGCCCGCCCCCGAAGCGCCGATCCCGGGCGAGCGCAGGAAGTGGGCGCCGAAAGGAACAGGGGCGGTAGCCAGTGCGCCTGCCCCCCGGGCCCCAGAGCCGGTCATTGCAGAGGCGGCCACTGCAGAAGTAGCCTCTGCCCCGGAGGCCCCCACCACCGAGCGCAGGAAATGGACGCCAAAGAGCGCCGCTGCGGCCCCTGCGCCCGACCCCGCCCCCCCGGCAGCCAATCTGGCGCCGACCGACGCGGCGCCCACCGCCTCGCCCACCGCCTCGCCCGGGGAAGCCCCCACCGACACCAGCGCCACGGGCCGCAAGAAGTGGACCCCCAAGAAGGGCGGCTGAACCCAGCCCACGCCACGCCCCGAACCCCGCGCCCCCCGCTCTTGTAACGGGGGGCGCCTCATCGTGAGTCATGTCACGGTAAGATCAGGGAATGACCATCGCCCTTGTCACGGATTCCACGAGTGACCTCAGCGCGCAGCTGTGCTCGGATCTCGGCCTTGTCAGCGTGCCGCTGTATGTGCTGTTCGACGGCAAGATGCACAAAGACGGTATCGAGATCACGCCGTCCGATCTGTTCACGGGCCTGAAGGCCGGCAAAAAGACCCCCAGCACCAGCCAGCCCAGCCCGGCGGAATTTGCCGCTGTCTATACCCAGGCCCTGGAGCGCGCCGATCACGTGCTGAGCCTGCACATCAGCGGGCAGATGTCCGGCACCGTGGGCAGTGCCCGGCTGGCCGCGCAGGACTTTGGTGACAGGGTGACGGTGGTGGACAGCAAATCGGTGAGCATGGGCCTGGGCATGCGCGTGCTGCGCGCCCTGGACCTGATTCAGGCCGGGCGAAGCATTGCTGAGATCGTCACGGAACTGGAGCGCGTCTCGCAGGTGGCCGACATCCGCTTCACGGTGGACACCCTGGATTTCCTGCGCATCAACGGGCGCATTGGTGGAGCGCAGGCGCTGCTGGGCAGCCTGCTGAACATCAAGCCCATTCTGACGGTGAAAAGTGGACGGGTGGAATCGGCCGGGCGCGTGCGGGGCCACAAAAAGGCCATGCAGGACCTCGTGGACCACGTGCGCAAGTACGCCGCGCAGCACGGCGGCGCGCGGGCCGCCTTTATGGCCACCCCGGGCGGCGAAGCCTACCTGAAGGAAGTGCGCGCCGGCCTGCAGGGGCTGCAACTGGACGACCTGGGCGACCATCCCATTGGCGCCGTGGTGGCCACCCACGCAGGCCCCGGCACCGTTGGCGTGACCCTCGAACCCCTGCACACCTGAGGTGGGGCGCCGGAGAATCTGGGTCGCCGCGTGGCTGGCCCTGCTGCTCTTCGGATGCCGCCCGCCGCCGCCCGAAGGGCAGGTGCGGCTGGAACGGGCGCCGGCCCCCACCACGGTGCAGGTGGACCGTCAGGCCCCCGCGCAGGACCCGGACGGCTGCCTGGGCCACGCGCCCCCGGTCCCCAAGGCCCCGCCGCCCCCGCACCACCTGAGCGGGCGCCTGGGCCTGTGGGTGGCGGAACTGGACCCCCAGACCCTGCTGCCGCGCCGCGCCGTGGGCACCAACCCGGACAGCGTGTTTCCGCTGGCCAGCACCTACAAACAGGCGGTGCTGTGGGCCACGTTGCGGGCGGTGGACAGCGGCCGGCTCTCACCGGCCGAGCGCTTTGACGTCACGCGCGAGAACCAGTCGCTGGGCGCCTACCCGTATGACGGCTCGAATGTGCGCGCCCTGACCGAGCGCATGATTCGCAACAGCGACAATACCGCCACCGACATCCTGCACCGCCGGGTGGGCCTGCAGGCCGTGCAGGACACGGCCGACGAACTGGGCCTCTGTGCCACCCGCCTGATTCTGCCCACCCGGGACTGGTGGGTGGCGCAATCGGGCCTGTCGGGTACCTTCAACGGTACCCGGCGCTGGGCCGGGGCCCGGGGCGAGAAGCGGGCGCAACTGGCCGCCCTGATTGACCGCGACGCCCGCGCCTACCGCGCCGACTATCTGCAGCGGCGCCTGGACGAGTACTTTGACCATCGCCACCAGCCAGAGGACGACCTGAAGGCCCTGAACATCAGCACGCCCTACGAGTTCGGGACACTGGTGGCCCACGCTTTTGTGCGCCCGGGGTTACAGCCCCGAACCCAGGCGTGGCAGCGCGAGGTGATGGCCATGGGCTATGGCCGCTCGGGGTTGACGCTCACGCACCAGGGCCGGGTGGCCTATGCGGCGGGCAAGGGTGGCAACGGCTGGCGCCTGCTCACCTACAGCGGCTACGTGCGCACCAAAGCCGGGCAGCATCTGGTGTACGTATTCATGCAGCATGGCGCCCGGCAGACCTACACCATGCCGAACACCCGCCGCGCCTTTGCCTGGATCAACGCCGGCATAAACGCGGTGCTGCGGCAGGACGCAGCCGGGGAAACTTCAGCGGCCAAGCGCTGAGGTCGCCCCGGCGGGCGCGGCGAGCAGTGTGGCTCTGGCTGCCCGCGCTCAGGCCCGCCGCTCTGCGCCGTCGGCGCGGGCCAGTTCGGCGGCCACCGCCGCGTCCAGCTGGGGCCGCGCCTCTTCGTAGGGGGCGTTCAGGGTGGCGCCTGCGGCGGGAACGTGGCCGCCGCCGCCCAGGGCCACCGCGATGTTCTGGGCGCTCAGGTCCCCGCGTGAACGCAGCGAAACCTTCACGCGCTCCCCGTAGTCCTTGATCATCACAGCCAGTTCGGCGCCCTCGGCGTTGCGCAGGGTGCCCACGTAGTTTTCCACATCGTCCCAGGCGGCCCCGGCGCGGCTCAGCATCTCTTCGGTGACCCGGGCCAGCACCACGCGCCCGCCGTGCAGGAATTCCAGGGTGCCCAGCACCTCGCGCAGCAGGGTGTAATAAGTGCGCGGATTGCGCCCCAGCTGGTCACTGAGCCAGCCCAGCCGGGCGCCGGCTGCCCGCAGCCGCGCGGCGCACGCGAAGGTTTCCGGGGTCACGCTGTCAAAGCGGAAGCTGCCGGTGTCGGTGACCAGTCCCAGCATCAGCGGCGTGGCGATTTCGGCGCTCAGGGGCACGTTCAGGTGCTCCAGCAGGTCGGCCACCATCATGGCGGCCGCTGGAATGCTGGGTTCCACCACCCCGGCGGTGGCGCGGCGGGCGTTCGTGCCGTGGTGGTCCACGTTCACCACCGGTCCCTCAAAAACGCTCAGGTCGGCGCCGGCCACCCGGGCCGGATCGTTGTTGTCCACGTCCAGCACGGCGGCCAGGGCGCCGGCGGGCCACGCGGTCAGCGGCTCACTCAGCTCGCCGGGTTCAGGCAGGAACGCCAGGTAGCGCGGCACGCTCATGGGGGCCAGCACCTCGCGGCCCAGGGCGCGCAGGGCGCGGGTCAGGCCCAGCACGCTGCCCAGCGCGTCGCCGTCGGGGTTTTCGTGGGCCAGCACCACAATGGGGCCAGGGTGGGCCAGCAGCACGCGGGCCACCGCTCGCAACTGGTCTGGGTAGGAAGAAGGGCCACTCATTGCGTTCACTATAGGCAGTTGCGCCGCGCGCACGGCCCCGGGGTATGTGAAGGGGCTGTGACACGGCTTCTGTCTGTTGTGCCAACCAATCGGAACAGAGCCGATGTGCCCGCTTCACGCCCGGAGGACTGTTTTTCCCTCCCTCGCGCTGCGCGGCTAGGCCTGTTCGCTCGCCCCTGCACCGCTGTTGCACGGGGTGGGGTCGGCGTCCGCCTGACATGTGAGGGGCCTGTGACAAGCGCGCCGTATGCTGAACCTCGTGCTTTCCCGCCTGAATCTGGCCGCCCTGACCGACGAGGAACTGCAAGCCCTGGTCGGCCAGGAGCAGGCGGTGACGCTGCTGCCCGAGATCAGTGCGGCGCGTCTGGTCGAGCGGCCTGTGCCGGGGCCCAGCGTGAGCCCGGTCCTGACCGCTGAGCCGCTGCCCGAGCGGCCCTGGGGGGCCAGCCCCGAAGAATCGCGCGCCCTGGCCGCCCTGCACGCCGAATTCCTGGCGGCGCCGGCCACCGCGCACGGCACCTTCTACCTGCCCACGCTCAGCGAGGTGCGCCACCTGCGGGCCTATACCCTGGAGCCGGATGTCTCGGGGGCACTGCGCTGGAGCGAGACCCCCGAGAGTGTGGGGGCGGGCTGGCCCTTTTTGCAGTTGCTGACGTGGCTGCGCGACCGCGCCAGTGGCCTGGCCTGCGTGCTGACCACCAGTGCGCCCCATGCCCTGTCTCCGTCGCCCGGCGCCGAGGTGGATGTTCACCGCCACCCCGGGATGGGCGTGGCCGAGCTGCTGGCCTGCCACCGCCAGCATGTCCTGCGCCATGGCCGGGGGCAGAAGATGGCCCCGGACAGCGACTGGTTGCGGCCCTGGCAGGCCCTGCACGCGCTGAACCTGAGTGCATGGGAGCGGCGGGGCCTGCTGATTGGCAGTGGCTGATCTGGCCGCCGTGCTGGTGTGCGTGGCTGGAGCTGGACAAAACCGGAGGTGGCGCAGTCAGCCTGTGGACTGAGCCCGCGCAGCTGTGCAGGCAGCGCGGGCCGGGCGGGCTCAGCCCTGCGCGACAATCGGGCGCATGACCCTGCCCGTTTCGGCCCGCCGCCACGTCGCCTTTGACTGGGGCGGCGTGTTCACCATAGGCACCTTCGATGGCCGCAGCACCCAGAATGTGGCGGACCGGGGCGGCGTGCCCGTGGAGCGCGTGCGCGACAGCTATTTCCGGCATGTCCGCCAGCTGGAGGTGGGCGCCTGGACCCTGCCGCAGTTCTGGGCAGTGCTGCAGGAGGAAACGGGCCTGCAGCTGCCCTACGAGGACTTTGAGCCGCTGTACCTGGGCAGCATCCACGACAACGCGCCCATGTACGCCACGCTGGCCGCGCTGCCCCAGGCCGTGCGGGTGGGCCTGCTGAGCAACAACTACCCCGTGGTCAGCGACCATCTGCGCCGCGATCCCCGGTTTGCCCGCTTCGGCGCCCTGGTGTTCAGCAACGAACTGGGCCACAAGAAACCAGCCCCTGAAGCCTTTGCCGCGCTGGAACAGGCTATGGAGGTGCCGGCCGCGCAGGTGGCCTTTGTGGACGACGTGCAGGAGAACATTGACGCGGCGGTGGCGGCTGGCTTTCACGGCCTGCTGTACCACCACGACCGGCACGCCGAATTCGAGGCGGCGCTGGGCCGCTGGCTGAACGGGTAAGCGGGGGAGAGAGAGCCGGGGCGGTCCAGTCCGGGCTGCTCCTCCTTTTGCGGTCGGGCTTTTGCGGTCGGGGTGGTGTACCTGCCGCGCTGGTGTACTTCGGTCGCGCTGGGGTACACCACCCCAGGCGCGGGGGCCGGGGGGGCACAATGCCCCTACAGCACCACCTGCCCAGTCCGGGCAACGCCAGTTTTCTACTCCACGCCGCTGTTAAGGCGTGGCACGATTCCCACACCCTGCGGAGGCCCTACCATGACCACCAACCCCCCCGTTCCCAACCCCAGAACACCCGCTGAAATTCTGGAAAAAACCTGGCAGACCGAGGAGCGCTGGCAGGGCATCCGGCGCAACTACAGCGCCGAGGAGGTGGTCAAGCTGCGCGGCAGCCTGCCCATCGAGCACACCCTGGCCCGGCACGGCGCCCAGAAGCTGTGGCGCGCCATGAAAGACGAGCCCTTCGTGAATGCCCTGGGCGCCCTGACCGGCAATCAGGCCATGCAGCAGGTGAAAGCGGGCCTCAAGGCCATCTACCTCTCGGGCTGGCAGGTGGCGGGCGACGCCAACAACGCCGGGCAGATGTACCCCGACCAGAGCCTCTACCCCGCCTCCAGCGTGCCGGAGGTGGTCAAGCGCATCAACAACACCCTGCGCCGGGCCGACCAGATTCAGCACAGCGAGGGCAAGAGCGACACCGATTTCTTCGTGCCCATCGTGGCCGACGCCGAGGCTGGTTTTGGCGGCCCCCTGAACGCCTTTGAACTCATGAAGGCCATGATCGAGGCGGGCGCGGCCGGGGTGCATTTTGAAGACCAGCTGGCCAGCGAAAAGAAGTGCGGTCACCTGGGCGGCAAGGTGCTGGTGCCCACCAGCCAGTTCATCCGCACGCTGAACGCCGCCCGACTGGCCGCCGACGTGAGCGGCGTGCCCACCGTCCTGATCGCCCGCACCGACGCCGACGCCGCCAACCTGCTGACCAGCGACATTGACGAGAATGACCGGCCCTTCTGTACCGGTGAGCGCACGCCCGAAGGCTTCTACTACGTGAAGCCCGGCATTGAACAGGCCATTGCCCGCGCCCTGGCCTACGCCCCCTACGCCGACGTGATCTGGTGCGAGACCAGCGTGCCGAACCTGGAAGACGCCCGCAAGTTTGCCGAAGCGGTGCACGAGAAGTTCCCCGGCAAGCTGCTGGCCTACAACTGCTCGCCCAGCTTCAACTGGAAAAAGAACCTGGATGACGAGACGATTGCCAAATTCCAGGTGGAACTGGGCCGCCTGGGGTACAAGTTCCAGTTCATCACCCTGGCCGGCTTCCACTCGCTGAACATGAGCATGTTCGATCTGGCCTACGGCTACGCCCGCACCCAGATGAGCGCCTTCGTGGAACTGCAGGAGCGCGAATTTGCGGCCCAGGAACGCGGCTTCACGGCCGTCAAGCACCAGCGCGAAGTGGGCACCGGCTACTTTGATCTGGTGGCGCAGGCGGCCGGCGGCGGCCAGAGCAGCACCACCGCCCTGGCCGGCAGCACCGAGGCCCAGCAGTTTGGCAAGGAACGGGAGCTGATCGGCGCCCACGACTGAAGAACAACCGTCCATGTCAGCCGCTGGGGTGCCTGTGACGGGCACCCCAGCGGCGTGATAGGGGCTGGTGCTGGGCAGAGGGTGTGGTTGAAGGAGTGTGGTCACCCCGCACGGGTGGGCCGTGGCGGCTCACGGGCACACGGCACTCCCAGGACTGGCCAGGTGTGCTGTTTTCCCCGTCACTGCTGGGGCCGCCGCTGTAGGGTGGTGAAGCCAGGACGCCGGGGGCCACCGCCCGGTGGGCCAGCGTCCTGCACAGGAGAGCTGCGATGACGACCCATTTCCTTTCCGTTGCCCTGCTTGGTCTGACGCTTCTGCTGGGCGCCTGCACGTCCCCCACCGCCGCGCCGCCAGCGTCGCCGCCTGCGGCTGGTCCTGCACAGGACACGCCGGCGGCTCCAGTCCCCACCACCGGGCGGCTGCTGACGGTGGGCCCCGGCAAGACCTACGCCACCATCCGCGCCGCCGTGGCGGCCTCGCGCGACGGCGACACCGTTCGGGTGGACCCCGGCACCTACACCAACGATTTTTTCGAGGTCAGCACCCGCATCACCATTGAGAGCACCAGTGGGCTGGCGCGGCTGGTGGCCACCGTGCAGGCGCCCAACGGCAAGGCCATCATCACCACGAACACCGACGTGACCCTGCGTGGCCTGGAATTGACGGGTGCCCGGGTGCCAGACCGCAACGGCGCGGGTGTGCGCTACCAGGGTGGGCACCTTGTCATTGAGGACAGCTATCTGCACGGCAACGAAAACGGCCTGCTGGCTGGCAGCGCGCCGCTGGGCAGCATTCGCATCACCCGCTCAGAGTTTGCCCGCAATGGCCTGGGCGACCCGGGCCAGACCCATAACCTGTATGTGGGCGAGGTGGGGCAGCTGACCTTTGACCGCAGTTACTCCCACAGCGCCGCCGTGGGCCACGAATTCAAAAGCCGGGCACGCCGCACCACGATCACGAACAGCCGCCTGTTCGACCTGCAGGGCACGGCCAGCTACAGCATTGACGTGCCCAATGGCGGCACGCTCACCGTGACCGGGAACGTGATTGAGCAGGGCGCCCAGAGCCAGAACTCTGCGATCCTGACCTACGGCACCGAGGGCCTGCTGCGGGAAGGCCGCACGGTGACGATTGCCGACAACGTGGTGGTCAACCGCCGCGCCAGCGCCCTGGGCCTGCTGAACCCGGCCAAGGTGCCCATGACCGTCACGAACAACACGCTGTATGGCCTGAGCGTGTCGCAATTCCTGAACGGCACCTCGGGCACCGTGTCGGGCAATGTGGTCACCACGACCGCACCGGTGCTGGACACCTCGCATCCGTTCATGCGCTGAGGGCGCGCTTCCGCTCTGTATCCCGGCTGCCGGCCCTCAGCACGTTATGGCACCTGATCCTTGGTCCGGCTTCGAGCGGCCCGGTGCTGCGCTTTCTGGACGTACATGCGCTCGTCGGCCAGGTTCACCAGGGCGGCGCCGGCGCCTTCATGGGGAAAATAGGCCACGCCCACACTGGCGCCTATGTCGGGAAAGCCCTGCGCGCGCACGGCCTGCACAATGCGCCCCAGGCGGTCGTGAATGGCCCCTTCGCCCCCGGCGGCGCTGTGGGTCAGCAGCAGGGCAAATTCGTCGCCGCCCAGCCGGTAGGCGCGGTCTTCCGGGCGAAAGGCCCCGGGCAGCGCCCGCCCAAACGCCGAGAGCAGCGCGTCGCCGGCAGCGTGGCCGTGGCGGTCGTTCACTCCTTTCAGGCCGTCCAGGTCAATCATGGCCACCGCCAGGGGCAGGCCGTGGCGCCCGGCCCGCGCGGTTTCACGGGCCAGGTCCGTTTCAAAGGCGCGGCGGTTGCCCAGGCCGGTCAGGGTGTCCTCGCTGGCCAGCCGCTGCACCCGGGCGTGTTCCTGGGCGCGCTCGGTGACGTCGCGGGCCACCACCGCCTGCCCCAGGGCGTTGCCCCGCGCGTTGCGCACGGTGGACAGCCGCAGCTCCCAGACCTCGCGCCCGGGGCGCCACTCCACCGGGCGGTCCTCGGCCACCTGGGGCCAGCTCTGAAACACGTCGCCCATCTGCACGCCGCGCAGCGCCGGCGCCGGTCGCCCTGCCAGCCGCGCGGCGCGTTCATTGACCTCCAGAATGCGGCCCCGGGCGTCCAGCACGAACACCGCGTCGGCCAGCTGCTCTACCACCTGTCGGTGGGCCAGCGGCGCCACCCGCAGCAGACCGTAACGCATCATGCCCCAGGCCACCGGCACCAGACACAGCGCGAAGAACACCGGCGCGGGGGTGGCGCCGCCCGGCAGCACCGGCACCCCCAGCAGATAGGCGGTATTGGCCACGGTGGGCACCACGGCGGCCAGCAGCAACAGGGTGATCTGGTGCCGCTCGGCGCCCCGCCCAGCGCGCCATGCAGGCAGCAGTTGCCCGGCCCCCCACACCAGCAGCGCATTGGGATAGATCACGATCAGCAGCCAGTACAGCGGTGTGCGCTCCACCTGTCCCCACGCCGGCACCGTGCCCGCCGGGTACTGCCAGATCAGCTGATGCGCGCTGTTGGTTCCAATCAGAACCAGGGTCAGCAGGGGCGCGGCCAGCAGGGCCAGCAGCCGGGGCCAGGGCATCGGCTCGGGCACCGGGCGCAGGTGACGGCCCACCAGGGCCAGCCACGCCACCGGAATGGTCAGAATGCCCAGAAACTGCGCCAGCCCCCAGTCCCAGCGCGCCTGCGCGTCACTGGCCGAAAGCGACAGCACGTCGGCGCCCAGCCACACGCAGGTGGCCAGCAGCACGCCCAGAAACGCCCGCTGCAGGGCGTACGTGGTCCGCTGCAGGGTGTTGCCGGCCATCAGCAGGGTCACCGCCAGCGCCAGCAGCGTGGGCAACAGGTCCGGGGTCAGGGTGTACTGGGTCATGGGGGGCCGTTGGCCAGCAGGGGCAACTGAGCGCCACGCTAGCGCGCCTCGCCTTGCAAACCTCTCACGGCGGCCACCCTCTGGGCTGGTTCAAGGCCAGGGGAAACCGTGGGAAGAAAGCAGCGCGGCGCTCCCAGGTGGAAAGACAGCAAGGGGCGACCCGCAGGCCGCCCCAGACACCGCCGCTGCAGGGTCAGGCCGGGCCGCTCTGCTCCTGGTCGTCCCGGTGCTCCAGGCGAAAGCCGTCGGGCAGGAAATCCTTCACGTAGCCGCTGACCACGTCGCCGTGCTGGTTGGTGCAGGCCACGCGGGCGTCCGGGGCAAATTCAAACAGCACCTGCCGGCAGGCGCCGCAGGGGCTGGCAGGCGGCGTGGCCTCGGAATAGACCACGATATCTGTAAAGTCGCGCCCGCCCGCCGTGGCCATGGCCTGCACGGCGCTCTGTTCGGCGCAGCGGCCCAGGCCGTAGCTGGCGTTTTCCACGTTGGCGCCAAAGTACACCCGGCCGTCCGGGGTGCGCAGGGCGGCGCCCACCCGGAAGCGGCTGTAGGGGGCATATGCCTGCTGGAAAGCGGCCTTGGCGCCTTCCAGCAGCTGGGGATCGGGGGTCAGATTCAGACGGTTATTCATGGCCACTCTCGCTGTCCAGGGGATCGGGGTTCAGGGCGCGCTCCACCCGCACGCGGGTCACGCGGCGCTGGTCGGCGGCCTCTACGGTGAAGGTCCAGCCGTTGTGGGTGAAATGCTGGCCCGCTTCAGGAATATCGCCGAAGTGGCTCGTCATGAAGCCGCTCAGGGTATCAAATTCGCCCTCGCCGTCTTCGATGTTGCTGCCCAGCCGCTCCTCCACCTCGCCCACGGTCAGGCTGGCGTCCATGAGGTACATGCCCTCGCCAATCACCTCAATCATGGGCACCTCTTCCTCATCGGTTTCGTCGTAGATCTCGCCCACGATCTCTTCCAGGGCGTCTTCCAGCGTCACCAGCCCCGAGGTGCCGCCGAACTCGTCCACCACGATGCTCAGGTGGCTTTTCTTGTCGCGCATCTTGGCCAGCAGATCCTTGATCTTCATGCCTTCAGGCACAAAGAACACCGGGCGCATGATGTCGGCAATCAGGGTGTGGTCCAGGGCGTCCAGGTGGGCCAGCACGTCGCTGGTGTGCACCACGCCCACGATGTTGTCGGGCGTGTCCTGAAACACCGGAATGCGCGAGTAACCATGTTCAGCGTGCATGTCCAGCAGCCGGCGCAGGGGCGCGGCGCTGTCGGCCAGCACCATCTCGATACGCGGCGTCATGACCTCGCGCACCGTGGTGTCCGAGAGGTCAAAGACGTTGTAGACCAGTTCCTTCTCGTCGTCTTCCAGCACGCCTTCCTGGCTGGAGGCGCTGACGATCATGCGGATTTCCTCTTCGGAATAGGCGGTGTGGTGCCCCGAGACCCCGCGCAGGCCAAACAGGCGCACCACGCCGTTGCCCATGGCGTTCAGGCCCTTGATGACCCCCTTGAAGATGGTGGTGAAAATCAGCAGTGGACGCGTAACGATCAGGCTCACCTGCTCGCTGCGCTGCAGGGCCCAGGTTTTCGGGGCCAGCTCGCCAAAGACGATGTGCAGCACGGTGCTGATGGCAAAAGCCACGCCAAAGGAGATGGCCTTGATCTGCCCTTCCGTGAATTGTCCCTCGGGAAACAGCGGCTCAATCAGGTGCTCAATGGCTGGCTCGGCCACGAAACCAATGGCCAGACTGGCCATGGTGATGCCCAACTGGGTCGCGGCAATGTACAGGTCGAGGTTTTGCAGCGCGCGTTGCGTGACACGCGCGGTCGCGTTGCCTTCCTCGGCCAGCTGGTCAATGCGCGTGCGGCGCACGCTGACCAGAGCGAACTCGGCCGCCACAAAAAAGCCGTTCATCAGCACCAGGAAAAACAGGGCAAGAACACCAAACAGGTCATTCATGAATGGACGCGCTCCATCGTCGCGTCCCGATCATCCGCAAGGCACATGCTGCCCGCCCCGGCGCACAGAGGCGGGGCGTCGGTGATCGGTGGGGTGGGGCCTAGCAAAAACGCCGCCCCCTGGCGGTCGTCACTGGGCGCGGTGGAAGAGCCGGAACTGGGAGGCTCCATATGCAGGGGGGAGTCTAACACAGGCCCGGGAACGGGACTGCTGTCCTGAACGGATGATGAGCACTGCCGGGGCACGCTAGCCTGCCGCCATGTCCGCGCTGCCCCCGACCTACCGCGCCCTGCGTGTCGTGCAAGACGATCAGGGCCCCCGCGCCGAGTTCCAGACCCTGCCCACGGCGGCCCTGCCGGGGGGCGACCTGCTGATTGAGGTCAGCCACTCCAGCCTGAATTACAAAGACGGGCTGGCGGTGCTGGGCCGCCCCGGTGTGCTGCGCGCCTATCCCATGACGCCCGGCATTGATCTGGCAGGTACGGTGCTGCAAGACCGCTCTGGCCGCTGGGCGCCCGGCAGCGGCGTGGTGGTGACGGGCTGGGGCATTGGCGAGCGGCAGGACGGCGGCTATGCCGAACTGGCCCGCGTGCAGCCGGAGTGGGCCGTGGCCCTGCCCCCCGGCACCGATGCCCACTGGGCCATGAGTGTGGGCACGGCCGGCTTCACAGCCATGCTGGCGGTGCTGGCGCTGGAAGACCACGGTCTCACCCCCGGGGACGGTGAGGTGCTGGTGACCGGCGCGGCAGGCGGCGTGGGCAGCCTGGCGGTGGCCCTGCTGGCGGCGGCGGGCCAGACCGTGACAGCCAGCACAGGGCGGATGGAGGAGACCGCCTATCTGCAGGGGCTGGGGGCCGCGCGGGTGATTCACCGCGACGAACTGCCGGCCCTGACCCGCCCGCTGGAAAAGGAGCGCTGGGCCGGGGTGGTGGACACGGTGGGCGGCGCCACCCTGGCCGGCGCCCTCGCCTCTACGCGCACCCACGGCTCGGTGGCGGTGTGCGGGCTGGCGGGCGGCAGCGAGCTGCGCGCCACGGTCTTTCCCCTGATTCTGCGCGGGGTGAACCTGCTGGGGGTGGATTCCGTGACCTGCCCGGTGCCGCGCCGGGAAGCGGCCTGGGCCCGGCTGGCGCGTGACCTGCCCGCCGCCCGGCTGGCCGGGGTGACCCAGACACGCGCCCTGAGCGAGGTGCCAGCCCTGGCCCCCGAGATTCTGGCGGGCCGGGTGCGGGGGCGCACTGTGGTGGACGTGCGGGGTTAAGTCGCTCGCTGCCAAGCCCCCGATCAACCGAGCGGGCTGGAACAGCGGCGCCGCAGAGCGAGTATCAAAAAAAGGACGTTGCACCGGCCGTGGAGACTGTTCGGTGCTGTCCTGCAAAGTCGCACCATGAGGGGCAACGTCCTTAAGACTGGCCTCCCCTGATTCCAAAGCATGTTGGAAGGGGCGCAGGGGCGCTTTTCCATCGCCGGAGTCCCGTGGCTTCTCGTCTGCGCTCTGTAAGGCAGCTCTGCGAGTCCGCTTATCCCTCGCCTTCGGCTCACCGGAGTCCCTTGTCAGCCGCAGGCCAATACGAAGCCGCGCCGTGGGGAAGGCCCACGGCGCGGCGCCCGCCAGTTCTTAGCGCGGGTTCAGGTCGCCCACGTCGGCGCTGGGGGTGTCCTCGCCCAGTGTGATCTGCCGTTCGTCACGCAGCTCGTGGGTTTCGCCGTACACGCCATTGCTGTCGCGGTCGGTGCCGCCAATGACCGCGTAGCTGCCGTCTGCCAGATACGCCTGGAAGCGCCCCAGCGGGTCCAGCGCGGGCTGGAAGCTCTGGCCCCGCGCGTGCTGCAGCCTCAGGCCAAGGCCACTACTGACCGCCGGGGCGTTCAGGGCGGCGGCCGCGTTGATCATGCCAAAGCCGAACAGGTCGTCGCGGCCCTTGGCGCCCAGGTCGGTGGCGGTGGCGTTCAGGCGGGCCAGCGTGTCGGCGGCGCCGGTGGTGACGCCCTTGCTCAGCAGCAGGGCCGCCAGCGCCGCCACCTGCGGGCTGGCCTGACTGGTGCCCACCTGGGCGGTGTACATGGGCCGGTTCTCCTTGTAATTCCAGTCGGTGGAGAAGATGGCGTCCGGGAAGGCCGAGCCGTTGAGCTTGCCGCCGTTGAAGCTGTTGGCGCTGTAGGGCTCGGCGCCCCCGGGGGCCGAGAGCTGCACCTGCGGATAGGCGTTGCTGAAGGGCGAACGCACCGGCGCGCTGGCCCCCGAGAGGGTCACGCTGCCCACCGCCACGGCGCCCTCGCAGGCGGCCGGGTAGTAGGGCGTGGTGCCGTAGCCGTTGCCGGCGGCGGCCACCACCAGGGCGCCAGCGGCGCGGGCGTCGGCAATGGCCTCGCACAGAGGACGGGCCGCCTCGGCTTTGAGTTCGCCCCCCAGGCTCAGGTTGATCACCTGCGCGGCGTGCGGGGTGCGGTAGGTCGTGCCTTTCAGGGTCACCGGCAGGCCAGCGGCGTAGCGAATGGCCAGCGCCACATCGGCCTCGGTGGCGTCGCCCCGGCTGTCAATCACGCGCACTGGCAGCACCTTCACGTTGGCCTTGTAGGTGGCGCCCACCACCCCGGTGGGGCTGCAGCCCTCGCAGCTGGCGCCGTGGTCGCCCCAGCGCGCGGCGATGATGCCCGTTACGTGGGTGCCGTGGCTGCCGGTGGTTCGGCCCGCATCGCCCGCGTCGGTCGGGTCGGTGTCGGGACCGTCGCCGTCGCCGTTGTCATAGCGGGGGGGATCGCCTGCCTTCTCGCCCGCCTCAAAGTCCAGCACGTCCAGGGCGCCCTCGCCGGGGCCCCACATCTGGCCTTTCAGGTCCGGGTGGTCAAAGCGCACGCCGCTGTCAATGACCGCCACGGTCACGGGGCGCGAGTAACTGCCTGCTTCCATGTCGCGCCACACGGCCGCGTAACCGGCCAGGGCGTAGCTCCACTGCAGCCCCGCGTACTGATCGCCCGGCACCACCGGCTGGGCCAGCGTGCCCTGGGCGCGCAGAAGAGCGTTGGGGACCGCGTATTCCACCTGCGGGTCGGCGCGCAGGGTGCGCAGGGCCGCGTCCACGTCACTCACGTTCAGGCGGGTCAGGGTGCCGCCCAGCGCCTGCACACTGCTCACCTTCACCCCGGCGGCCTGCAGCGCCCGCACGCCCGTCTGGCCGGCGGCCGCGCGGTATTTCACGATCACGCCGCGCGCCGCCGGGGCAGGCGCCGGGTTCACGCGGGGCGCGGCCTGGGCGTCATTACCCTGGGTCTGGGCGGGGGCCACCACGCGGCCGCGCAGCTCGAACTGGCGGGCCGTGACCGGCCACGTCACCTCGCCGGTTTTCTCCCGGCTGCCCTCGCCGGCTGACCACGCCAGCTTGATCTCGGCGCTCAGCTCGGCCAGATTGGCCTTGAGCGGCGTGGCGCGCGCGCGGTCAATGGTGACGGTCAGGGCCACGGGACCAGTGCCGGCCTGGGGCGAAACGCTCAGCCATTCGGGGCGCTCCTGTACGCGCCAGCGGCCCGCATACGGCACGTCCACGCGCACGGAGGTGGCCTGTCCCAGGGCAACGGTGCGGGCCTGTAAGGGCTGTGGTGCCGGCGGCTGGCAGGCCCCCAGCAAAACCGTGAGCAGCAAAAAGCCGGGCAGGCAGGTGGTGGGTTTGGGCATGGGTGCGTACAGCATGCCCGAAGTTCTCTGACCAGAGATGAACGCAGCTCTCAATGTGCTGGCCCCCGGCGCGTCGCTCGCTGTCTGCTGCTGACCCTGGGCCCAAACCTCTGCTCCTGGCTTCCACTGGCGGCCGCAGCCTGCGCGGGGCCCGGGCACTTCTGGCACAATGGCGCCCGTGCCCAGCGGACGTGTGCATAACCTCATCAATATTGCGGCCTACAGCGTGCTGGCCGCCGGCGCCCTGATCGCCACCCGCCAGGAACTGGTGGTGCTCAGCCCGGCGCAGGCCCTGCAGTTCACCCTGGCCTTTGCGGCTGGCACCTTTCTGCTGTCCCCGGACCTGGATCTGGCCGAGGGCCGGGTGGACAGCAAGCGGCACTGGGGGGTGCTGGGGGTGCTGTGGGTGCCCTACGGCATGCTGTTCAGCCACCGGGGCTGGTCCCACACGTGGCTGGTGGGTCCCCTGACCCGGCTGCTGTATGTGGCCCTGATCGCCGCGCTGGTGTGGGGCGCGCTGCTGTATCTGGTGCCCGGCATGACCCTGCCCCAGTGGCCGCAGACCTTCACGCTGCAGGCCCTGTGGCCCCCGCTGCTGGGGTACTACCTCAGCCAGTGGCTGCACCTGATGGCCGACGGCGTGCGGCCGGATCATGGGGCCCGCCGGGCCCGGCGGCGGTAGGGTCTGGGGGTGCTGAAGCCCGGGTGCCCCTTGACTCTGGACCGTGCTATACCGGAGCCACGGAGCGGTGGCCTGCGGGCCCTGTCCTTTTGCTGAGGTCCCCCTATGATCCTGAACCTGTTTATCGTGTTGTTTGCGCTGGTGTGTATGGCGCTGGTGTTTTTCGTGCTGCTGCAGGTGCCCAAGCAGGCGGGGCTGTCGGCCAGCATGGCGTCTGGCGGTTCACTGCTGGGCGGCCGTGGGGTCGAGGGCGGCCTGATTCGCATTACCAGTGTGCTGGGCGGCTTTTTTATGCTGCTCGCGCTGCTGATCAGCGTCGTGTCGCGCTGACCCGGCTCTGCCTTTCTTTCCCCCGCTGCGCCCAGCGTAGCGGGGGACTGTCTTTGGGAGGCTGGGATTCGGGTCGCTGTATCTGGCAGCGCGGTTTGGGCGGGGTTCTTGACGGGCGACCCGTCCAGGCAGGTCCCCATACAGTGGGGGTCAACTGAACCCCGCCAGTGGGTGGGTTGAGGGTGCGCTGGCCGCCCGTGCAGGCGGCCAGCGCCGCCTGCTTTTGCGCTGCTGGCCGCGCTTTGCAAAATTTCCAGCCCAGGACGGCGTTTTCCGTAATCCGCGCTACCATGCAATTGTCAGGAAAAACCTTGACCAACCCTAGGCCATTCCATATAGTTGGCCTCGCTGGAAAACCGTTGTTCTGAATATCACCCCCCGGCCCGCGCCGGCGCGTTGTCGTATTCCAGATTTGCCCCTCCCGGAGGAACACCATGAAGAAGATCCTGACCCTTGCTCTTGCCCTGACCGTTGGCGCTGCCAGCGCCCAGAGCGCGTTTGTGTGGCCCGCTGCCTGGACGGCCGAGCAGAACACCGCCAACAAGCGCGGCGGCGAACTGCGCCTGGCCCAGTTCTCGGATTTCAAGACGTTCAACCCCTTCACCTCCTCGGAAGCGGACAGCATCCCCACCCGTATGGGCACGGGCAGCGGCCTGTTTACCCAGGACCCCCGCAACGACGAACTGATTCCCTACATGGCGGCGGGCGCCCCTGTGGTGAGCAACAACAACAAGCGGTTCGTGATCAAGATTCGCCAGGGCATGAAGTTCAGCGACGGCCAGGCCATCACCGCCGATGACTGGATCACCACCTGGAAGATCCACACCGACGACAAGGTGGGCTCGAACAGCCGAGACAACTTCTTCCTGGCGGGCAAGCCCATCACCATCAAGAAGCTGGACAACTACACCCTGCAGTTCGACTTCCCCCAGACCAGCGCCAAGGCCCTGGTGCTGATGTCCTACACCCCCTGGCCTGACCACGTGTTTGGTAAGGCGTACCGCGAAGGCGGCGCCGAGGCCATCAAGAAGATGTGGAGCCTCGCTACCCCCGCCAGCCAGATCGTGACCCCCGGTATGTGGGTGCTGGAGTCCTACCGCGCCGGCGAACGCACCGTGTTCAAGAAGAACACCTTCTGGGGCGACTGGAACAAGGACAGCCGTGGCCAGGAGCTGCCCTACCTGAGCAACATGTCCGTGCGCATCTTCGCGGACGCCAACGCCCAGCTGGCCGCCTTCCTGGCCGGTCAGGTGGACACCGTGCCCATGCGCAACGCTGACGACCTGGCTCAGGTCAAGCGGGCCATTGACAACGGCAGCCTCAAGGCGTTCCTGAAGGCCAACGTGAGCCCCCAGGCCACCAGCCAGTGGATCACCTTCAACTGGAACAAGTCCGGCGACCCCGCCAAGCAGAAGCTCTTCCGTGACGTGCGCTTCCGCCGCGCCATGAGCCACATTGCCAACCGCGAAGCCATGGTGCAGCTGGCACTGGGCGGCCTGGGCACCCCCACCTACTTCAGCACCTACCCCATCTTCAGGCAGCAGATTGAAGCGGGTCTGTCGGCGGGCGCGCCCCAGTACAAGTACAACCTTGCCGAAGCCACCCGCCTGCTGGCCCAGATGGGCTACACCAAGAAGAACGCCCAGGGCTTCCTGACCGACAAGAGCGGCAAGGTGCTGGAGTTCAACCTGAGCACGAACGCCGGCAACACCGTGCGTGAGCAGCTCGGCCGCATCTTTGCCGACGAGGCCAAGAAGGTCGGTGTTAAGGTCAACTTCACGCCCATCGACTTCAACACGCTGGTGGGCCAGCTGACCTCCAAGGGCGAGAACCGTCCCTTCGACGCGATCCTGCTGGGGCTGTCGGGCGGCGACAACATCTGGAGCTTCGGCCAGAACGTGGTGCCCTGCGGCACCAACCTGCACACCTACAACAACCCCACCAACGGCCGCTGCGCGACCAGCCAGGAACAGCTGATGACCAAGCTGTACTACCAGGGCGACGCTGAGCTGAACGACGCCCGCCGCCGCGCCATCGGTGGCCAGCTGATGAAGACGGAAGCCGAGCTGCAGCCGGTGATCTACCTGGTGGGCGCGAACTTCCACGTGGCCTTCAACGAGCGCCTGGGCGGCGAATTCCCCGCCAACCTGATGGACGCTTACTACGGCCAGCGCTTCCAGGCCCTGACCTTCATCAAGTAAGCCTGATTGACCCTGCTCCCAACGGGGGGTGGTCCGCCCGCGCGGACTGCCCCCCACACCCATGAAGGCCAACGCCATGAACCCCCACGGAGTACGTCCATGATTCCATTCCTGCTGCGCCGGGTGGTGCAGTCCATTCCCACCCTGCTGATGGCCAGTGTGCTGATCTTTTTTGTGCTGCAACTGGCTCCCGGCGACTTTCTGACGCCTGCCAAACTCAACCCCAACATCAGTCCCGAACAGCTGGCCGCACTGGAGCGCAACTTCGGCCTGGACCGCCACCCGCTGGAGCAGTATTTCCTGTGGATGCGCAACATGGTGCTGAACCTGGATTTCGGCCTGTCCTTCAGTTACCAGCAGCCGGTGTGGGATGTGATGACACCGCGCATCCTGAACTCACTGTGGCTGGTGCTGCTGAACCTGGCGTTCTTCTACGCCATTTCCATTCCCCTGGGCGTGTTCGGGGCGGTGCGTCAGAACTCGTTCGGCGACAAGGCAGTGAACGTGGTGCTGTACTTCCTGCTGGGCTTTCCCAACTTCTTCCTGGCCCTGATCGTGATTTTCGGGTTGCTGGAACTCAAGCGTGTGACTGGCATTGCCCTGCCTATTGGCGGCATGACCAGCCCGGGCTTCGAGCAGATGCCCGGCTGGCGGCAGGTGCTGGACGTGCTCTCGCACCTGCTGATTCCGGCGCTGGTGCTGGCCATCAGCGACGCCGCTGGCCTGACGCGTGTGATTCGCGGCCAGATGCTGGAAGTGATGCGCGCCGATTACATCCGCACGGCGCGCGCCAAGGGTGTTTCGGAGCGCACGGCCATCTGGAAACACACCTTCCGCAACGCCATTCTGCCGATCGTGGCGGGGATTGGTGGCCTGTTGCCAGCGGCCATCAGCGGCGCGGGCTTTCTGGAAGTGGTGTTCGGCTACCCGGGCATCACGCCCATGCTGCTGGACGCCCTGAACTCACAGGACATCTACCTGATTGCGGGCTTTACCGTGATCAGCACTGTGCTGCTGATTGTGGGCAATGCCCTGAGCGATATTCTCCTTGCGGTGGTTGACCCCCGCATCAAGGTCGGGTGAGCGGCGTGACCGTAACTGTTCCCACCCCCACTGCCAAACGTAAACGCGCCCAGGGGCAGTCTCAGTTCTCGGTGGCCTGGAGCCAGTTCCGCAAGAACCGGCTGGCGCAGATGGGCGGCGGCCTGCTGATCCTGCTGTACCTGATGGCGCTGCTGGCGCCGTTCCTGGCCCCCGCTGGCCTGTCCACCTATTCCACCAGCAACATCACGCGCTTTCATCCCCCCACGCCTGTCCATTTCCGTGACCCGGAGACGGGGGCCTTTGGTCGTCCCTTCGTCTACAAGTACGGCCAGAAGTTCAACGAAGAGACCTTCGTGAATGAATTCGGGCCCACGGGTGAGAAGTGCCCCCTGTACTGGGGGGTGCGCGGCGACAGCTACAGGATTCTGGGGCTGTTCCCCGGCAACATTCACCTGTTTGGCACCGGTAACCCCGACTGCAACGTGTATCTGCTGGGCGCCGAGGACCTGGGCCGCGACCTGCTGAGCCGCACCCTGTACGCCTCGCAGATCAGCCTGACCATCGGACTGGCGGCTGTGGTGATTACCACCGTGATCGGGCTGTTCATGGGCGCCATGGCGGCCTACTTCGGCGGCATCGTGGATACGGTGATTATGCGCTTCGTGGAAGTGCTGGCGTCTATTCCCACGCTGTTCCTGCTGCTGATGCTGCGCAGTGTGTTCCCCAAGGACATCAACCCGATTCTGGCGCTGTATGTGATTCTGGGGATTCTGGCGTTTATCGGCTGGGGCGGTCTGGCGCGCACCACGCGCGGGCAGCTCATGAGCGTCCGTGAGCAGGACTTCGTGTCGGCGGCCAAGAGCCTGGGTGCGAGCGACAACCGCATCATGATCCGCCACATGCTGCCCACCATGACCACTTACGTGATCGTGACCACCTCGCTGGCGATTCCGGGTTACATCCTGCTGGAATCGGGCCTGAGCTTCCTGGGGATTGGGGCAGTGGAGCCCTACGCTTCCTGGGGCAGCTTGCTGAAACTGGCGCAGGACGGCGGCCTGAGCAGCCTCAACCAGCGTCCCTGGGTGCTGGCACCGGGCTTTTTCATCGTGTTCACGGTGATGTGCTTCCAGCTGCTGGGTGACGGCCTGCGCGACGCCTTCGACCCCCGCAAGCGGTCGTAAGCGCACCAGACACGGGCGCGGCCGGCACTGCGGGCCGCGCCCGTGAACACTTTTCCCCTTACAATTCAAAGCAGTTGTATGATGTACAGCGTGCAGAAAACGGAGGAACAATGACCCACCAGGGTGAAGTCCTGCTGGCCGTAAATGGCCTCAAGACGTACTTCAATACGGATGACGGCGTCGTCAAGAGCGTGGACGGCGTGACGTTCCACATTAAAAAGGGCGAGACCCTGGCGGTCGTGGGTGAATCGGGCTCGGGCAAGAGCGTGACCAGCCTGTCGGTGATGCGCCTGATTCCCAGCCCTCCGGGCAAGATCGTGGAGGGTGAGATTCTCTTCCGGGGCCGCGACATCGTGGGGCTCAGCGAAGCCGAGATGCGCAAGATTCGCGGCAACGACATCTCGATGATCTTCCAGGAACCCATGACCAGTCTCAACCCGGTGTACACGGTGGGCGACCAGATTGCCGAAGCCGTGATGCTGCACCAGGGCAAGAACAAGAAAGACGCCATGGGTGTGGCCACCGACATGCTGCGCTTTGTGGGCATTCCTGCGCCGGAAAAGCGCGTGAATGAATATCCCCACCAGATGTCAGGCGGGATGCGCCAGCGCGTGATGATCGCCATGGCGCTGTCCTGCAAGCCGGCCCTCCTGATTGCCGACGAGCCCACCACTGCGCTGGACGTGACCATTCAGGCCCAGATTCTGGACCTGATGCGCAAGCTGCAAAAGGAAGTGGGCATGAGCATTCTGTTCATCACCCACAACCTGGGCGTGGTGGCCGAGATGGCCGACCGCGTGGTGGTGATGTACGGCGGCCGTGTGGTGGAAGAGGGCGACGTGGTGGAGATCTTCAAGGCGCCGCGCCATCCCTATACCATGGGCCTGCTGAATTCCATTCCGCGCCCCGGCGAGGTCAACCATGTGCCCGGCCAGCCCAAGGGCCGCCTGGAAGCCATTCCTGGCAACGTGCCCAACCCGCTGAGCCTGCCGCCCGGCTGCGCCTTTGAGCCGCGCTGCAAGTTCGCCGTGCCCGACTGCTCCAAGGCCGTGCCACCGCTGGAAGATACGGGGGGCGGCCACACCACCCGCTGCATCCGCTGGCGTGAATTCGCCCAGGCCCAGGAAGTGACTGCATGACCGCCACCGTTAAATCCAGCTCGCAGTCCCGCAGCTCCATGCCCACCACGGGCCAGACGCTGCTGGAAGTCAACAACCTTCAGAAGTACTTTCCCATTCGCGGCGGGCTGCTCTCGCGCGTGGTGGGCAACGTCAAGGCCGTCAACGACGTCTCGTTCCGGATTGGGCGCGGCGAAGTGGTGGGGCTGGTGGGTGAATCCGGTTCAGGCAAGACCACGGCCGGGCGCGCCATCCTGCGCCTGATTGAGCCCACGGGCGGGCAGGTGCTGTTTAACGGCACCGACATCACCAAGCTCTCCAAGGGCCAGATGCGCGACTACCGCCGGGAGATGCAGATTATCTTCCAGGACCCGTTTGCCAGCCTGAACCCGCGCATGACGGTGGCCGACATCATCGGTGAGGCCATGCAGATTCATAACCTGCACCCGGGCCGCCAGCGCATGGACCGCATTGCCGAGCTGCTGCAAAAGGTGGGCCTGCGCCCCGAGCACATGCGCCGCTACCCCCACGAGTTCTCCGGCGGTCAGCGCCAGCGCATCGGCATTGCGCGCGCCCTGGCAGTGGACCCGGCGTTCATCGTGGCCGACGAGCCGGTCTCGGCGCTGGACGTGTCCATTCAGGCGCAGGTGGTCAACCTGCTGCAGGACCTGCAGGAAGAACTGGGCTTGACCGTGCTGTTCATCGCGCACGACCTCGCGGTGGTGGAGTACATCTGCGACCGCATCATCGTGATGTACCTGGGCCGCGTGATGGAGATCGCCTCCAGCCGCGAACTCAACAACAACCCCAAGCACCCCTACACCGAGGCGCTGCTGTCGGCCGCGCCGGTGCCGGACCCCACCATCAAGCGCCAGCGCATCATTCTGGAAGGCGATATTCCCAGCCCCATCAACCCGCCCAGCGGCTGCGTATTCCGCACCCGCTGCCGCTACGCGATTGCGGAGTGCGCCAACGTGATTCCCGAGCTGCGCGAAGTGGCCCCCGGGCACTTCAAGGCGTGCATCCGGGATGACATTCTGTAAGCAGCTGGTCCAGGGCCGATGGCAAGTGGCCAGAGGCGATACCCGCTCCCGCGCCCTGGGGGCGGGTTTTCCTGTGCTGGGAAGAGCCGCGGCGGCGCAGAGAACCCGGCCCGTGCTGGGCGTCGCTTCAAATGCTAAAGGGGCCCCGCGTGTGTCTGTGTTGGCGGGCCCTCTGTACAGCTACGGCTTGATTTGACCAATCCCACTTGACCAACCGCACTTCACGCCGCTGTGATTTCTGTTTCATTTCTGACCCGCGCTCTCACATCTCACAATGGAGTGCGCGGCACGATGGCAGGCATGAAACCTGCATTGCCCGCCGTCCTCACCGCCGCTTGCGCTCTTGCTCTGGGCAGTGC
Source organism: Deinococcus arcticus (assembly GCF_003028415.1). Lineage (NCBI taxonomy): Bacteria > Thermotogati > Deinococcota > Deinococci > Deinococcales > Deinococcaceae > Deinococcus > Deinococcus arcticus. Next base: position 179,538 of record NZ_PYSV01000002.1, on the reverse strand, counting down.
CCAGGCCGCCGACCTGCGTATTTACCCCAGTTTCAGCGAGGTGAGGGTGCCGGTGAGCAGTGCCACCACCACCCTCAGCGTGAACCTGCCCCAGGACACCTGGGAAAGCATTCTGGCGGGCAGTCTGGACCTGGATGGGCTGGCCTTTACCCAGGCCATTCAGAAGCAGGAGCCCAACTGGCTGGCTGGCCTGGAAGGCAAGACGGTATTCCTGAAGCGCGGCGACACCACCGAGCCCGTGACGCTGGTGCGCGCCCGCGATCTGCTGGTGAAAGACGCGCAGGGCCGCTTTTTTAACGCCCGGTACGAGGAGCTGCAGTTTGATGTGGTGCCTCCCGTGAATGCCCAGCGCCCCACTCAGTCCGTGACCTACACGTTGGCCCGCCCCGGCCAGGGCACCCTGGGGTACCTGACGCGCGCCGTGACGTGGCAGCCTCGCTACACCCTGAAAGCCAGCAGCGCGGGCGCCCAGCTGAGTGCCCTGGCCGACATCCGCAACACCACCGAGCAGCCGTACGACGTGCAGAACACCGAGTTGTATGCCGGCGACGTGAGCGTGCAGAACCAGGAAGAAGCGGCCTACATGATGCGCGACGGCGCCATGGCCCAGGCAACGGCCGCCATGCCCGCCCCCGCCGCCCCCAAGATTCAGAGCCAGGGCGAGCTGCGCGGCCTGTACCGCTACGCCCTGACCACGCCGTTTACCCTGCCGGCCAACAGTGTGGTCACCCTGCCGTTCCTGACGCCCAAGCTGACCACCTTCGAGCGCTACGTCGGCCTGAACACCTATTTCGGCACCGACACGCGCGAGGGCAACCTGAACCGCTTCTACCGCTTCAAGGCCGATGAGCGCCTGCCCGCCGGGCCCATCACCGTGCGCGAGGACGGCCGCATCGTGGGACAGACGAACATTGGCGAGACGCGCGAGGGCGGCACCGTGGACTTCACGCTGGGCGAGGACCCGGATGTGGCCTACACCCGCAGCGTGCAGACCACCGCCCAGGTGAAAGACGCCAAGGGTAACGTGACCAAGACGACTTACCGCGTGACCTACGCCTTTGAAAGCAGCAAGGACCGCGCCATTCGCGCCGAGGTGACCGAGCGCATTGGCGGGCGCGTGATCATCATTGACAGCGCCGCGCCGGTGCGCAACCAGGGCACGGCCAGCGTGAAGGTGGACATTCCCGCCAAGGGCAAGATCAGCAAGAGCTTTACGGTGGTGGTGGACAACAGCGTCAACTGAACGGTGTCAACAGAGGCGCCGGGGATGAGCTGCTCCCGGCGCCTGTTTTTATGATGGGTGGTGGGCTGAGACCGGCGGCCGTCTGTTCCGCCGACCCATTGGAGTTCCGCCGTGAGGGCCGTGTGGCTCCTGCTTGCTCTGCGCCGCTTGACAAGTCCGCTCGGATGGAATCGCTTTTGCCGAGGGTGGGCTCGGCGTTCGACTGATCGTTATACGGACTGCCGTCCATTTCCGTCACATCCGGGAAGAAGGGGGATGTTCCGCTCCTACGGAGCCTTTCAGGTCCAATTCCCGGAAATCCGCATTTGTTCCTTCTCTGCTCCGCAGCTCTTCGAGTCCCTCTGGTCGGAAAAATTCCGTAATACGTTACGGAATTTTTCGGAATCCGTATTACACAGCATTCTGCCGGGGCAGCGCCTGGGTGGGCGGCGCCTGGTGCCCCGCCAGCAGGCCGCCCAGGTAGTCCAGCACGTTCACCTTCACCGGCATAAAGTAAGCGTGCTGGCCGCGCTGGCGGGCAAACTGCAGCAGCTCGGCGGCAAAGGCGCGGTTGCTGTCCAGCGTGGGGGCGAAGGTGCGGGGAAAGACAGCGTGGTTGCGCGCCCGCCAGTAGTTGAAGCTGGCTTCGGTCAGGATGCTGGTCGCACCCCACCACACCGGCGTGCCCTCGGGCAGCAGATCGGCCCAGGTGTCGGCCACGCGCAGGTCGAAGAAAGGCTGGGTGAAAAAGCCACAGGCCCCGGCGTCCATCTTCCGTTCCAGATAATCGCGCTCGCGCACGAAGGACTGCCGGTAGGGGTCCAGGCCCGCGTAGACGCGCAGATGCGGTGCCTCGCGGCCCAGGCGGCGAATCAGGTCCACGGCGTCCACGTCATAGACGCGGGCACTCATATCGGCGGGGGCGTCGCCTGTGATCACCAGCACCTCCTCGATTCCGTGTTGCGCCAGCAGGGGCAGAAACGGCAGCGGCTCGCGGGGGTTGAAGTCCACCGCGCGCAGGTGCGGAATGGCCGCAAAGCCCGGCCGCGCAAAGCCGCATCCTGCCCAGGACCGCAGCGAGTACCGCGTAAGGTCCGGCACGTTGATGGTGTCCACCCCCCGCAGGTGCGCGGCGACCTCGGCCAGTTCCGCCCGCAGCCCCGAACGGCTGCGCGGCACGAGTTCGACGGAAACGCGGGTCATGGGCGGCCTCCGGCCACGGGTGATGGTTGAGGGGTGATGGGTGATGGAAACTGCCCCTCTCTATCACCCATGAACGGTTGACCATCAACACCCGCAGGGTCATACGCCAGGACCGGCCCCAGCCAGCGCTCGGTTTCGGGCACGGTCCAGCCCTTGCGGGCGGCGTAGTCCTCGACCTGATCGCGGCCGATACGGCCCACGGCGAAGTAGCGGGCTTCAGGGTGGGCAAAGTACAGGCCCGAGACGGCCGCCGCCGGGCTCATGGCACAGGATTCGGTGAGGCGCAGGCCGGCCTCCTCGGCGCCCAGCAGGGCGAACAGGGTGCGTTTTTCGGTGTGGTCGGGCTGGGCCGGGTAGCCGGGGGCCGGGCGAATACCCACATAGCGTTCGCGGATCAGATCGTCGTTTCCCAGCGTTTCTTCGGGGGCATAGCCCCAGTGGCGCACCCGCACGTCGCGGTGCAGCTTCTCGGCAAACGCCTCGGCCAGCCGGTCGGCCAGCGCCTTGACCAGAATGGCGCTGTAATCGTCGTGCTCGGCCTCGAACTGCGCCGCCAGCGCCTCGGCGCCGTGAATCGCCACCGCAAAGGCGCCGATGTGGTCGCCGGCGGGCCCCACGAAGTCCGCCAGGGCGAGGTTGGGGCCACTTTGGGCGCGCTGCTGGCGCAAGGTGTGGAGGAGTGTTGATGGCTCACCGTTGATGGGTGATCGTCTTTCCTTAACCATCAGGCTTTCACCATCCACCACGATGTCGTCGCCGTTCCGCCGCGCCGGCCACAACCCGATGACTCCGCGCGCCGTGAAGAGCCTCTCGGCCACGATACGGTTCAGGAGGGCCTGGGCGTCGGCAAAGAGGCGGCGGGCCTCCTCGCCGCGCAGAGGGTCAGTCAGGATGTTCGGGTAGATGCCCTTCATTTCCCAGGCGATGAAAAACGGGGTCCAGTCCATGAAGGGCAGCAGCTCGGCCAGGGGCTGCTCAATGAGCTGGCGGCCGGGTTCACGCGGCGGGGGCGCCGGGGTGGGGGAGAACTGCGGCGCGTTGGCGCGGGCCCCGGCCAGGGGCAGCAGGCGCACCTGCCGGCCCGCGTGGCGTTCGCGCAGGGCGTCGTACTCGGGGCGCAGGCGGGCCTGCAGGGCTGCCGGGTCCGAGAGCAGGTCCGCGGTGGTGGTCACGGCGCGGCTGGCGTCCAGCACATGCACCACCGGGCCCGGGTAGGCAGGATCAATCTTGACGGCTGTGTGCGCCCGGCTGGTGGTGGCGCCGCCGATCAGCAGCGGCAGGCTCAGGCCCCGGCGCGTCATCTCGCGCGCCACGCCCACCATCTCGTCCAGGCTGGGGGTGATCAGGCCCGAGAGGCCAATCACGTCTGCGCCGATGCGGGCGGCCTCGTCCAGAATCTTCTCGGTGGGGACCATCACGCCAAGGTCGGTCACCTGATAGCCGTTGCAGGCCAGCACCACGCCCACGATGTTCTTGCCGATGTCGTGCACGTCGCCCTTCACGGTGGCCAGCAGCACCCGGCCCTTGCCGCCGCTCTCCTGCTTCTGCGCTTCCAGGTAGGGCGTCAGGTGCGCCACGGCCCGCTTCATCACCCGGGCCGATTTCACCACCTGGGGCAGAAACATCTTGCCAGCCCCGAACAGGTCGCCCACCACGTTCATGCCGGCCATCAGTGGCCCTTCAATGACCGCCAGCGGCGAGCCCAGCAGCTGATACGCCTCCTCGGCGTCCTCCACCACGAAATCGGTCAGGCCCTGCACCAGGGCGTGTTTCAGGCGTTCCTGCACCGGCCACTCGCGCCACGCCTGCACCGCTCCGGCTTCCCGCCGCACGCCCCGGTACTGCTCGGCCAGGGCCAGCAGCCGCTCGGTGGCGTCTGGCCGCCGGGCCAGAATCACGTCTTCCACGGCCCCGCGCAGCTCCGGCTCGATGTCCTCGTAGACGGCCAGCATGCCGGCGTTCACGATGCCCAGGTCCAGCCCGGCGCCGATGGCGTGGTACAGAAAGGCGGCGTGCATGGCCTCGCGCACATGGTTGTTGCCCCGGAAGGAAAACGACACGTTCGAGATGCCCCCCGACACCAGCGCGCCCGGCAGGTTCGCCTTGATCCAGCGCGTGGCCTCGATAAAGTCCAGGGCGTAGCGGTCGTGCTCCTCAATGCCAGTGGCCACCGTCAGCACGTTGGGGTCGAAAATGATGTCCTGGGGCGGAAAGTCGGCCTGCTGGGTCAGCAGATGGTAGGCGCGCGAACAGATCTGTATGCGCCGCTGCACGGTGTCAGCCTGCCCCTGCTCATCAAAGGCCATAACCACCGCCGCCGCCCCGTAGCGCCGCAGCAGCCGGGCGCGCGCCACAAAGGCCGCCTCGCCGTCTTTGAGGGAAATGGAGTTCACCACTGCCTTGCCCTGCACCCGCTTGAGGCCCGCTTCCAGAATCTCCCAGCGCGAAGAGTCCAGCATCAGCGGCACCCGGGCAATGTCGGGTTCGCCGGCCAGCAGGTTCAGGAACTTCACCATGGCGGCCTCGCCGTCCAGCATGCCCTCGTCGAAGTTCACGTCAATGATCTGGGCGCCGCTGTCCACCTGCTGCCGGGCAATTTTCAGGCCCGCGTCGTAATCGCCCGCCAGAATCGCCCGGGCAAAGCGGGGGCTGCCGGTCACGTTGGTGCGCTCGCCCACGTTCACGAAGTTGGTCTCGGGGGTCACGGTGAAGGCTTCCAGGCCGCTCAGGCGCAGCCGGGCCGGCAGGTGGGGGGGCGTGCGCGGGGGAATGTCCCGCACCGCCCCGGCAATGGCGCGGATGTGTTCGGGGGTGGTGCCGCAGCAGCCGCCCACGATGTTCACCAGCCCCTCGCGCGCGAAGTCGGCCAGCACGGCGGCGGTGTGCTCGGGGGTTTCGTCGTACTCGCCAAAGGCGTTGGGCAGGCCCGCGTTGGGGTGGACCGACACCAGCGCCTCTGTGGCGCGGGCCAGCTCACGCAGGTGGGGGCGCAGCAGATCGGCGCCCAGCGCGCAGTTCAGGCCCAGGCTGAACAGGGGCGCGTGCGCCGTGCTGATCGCAAAGGCTTCGGGTGTCTGGCCGCTCAGGGTGCGGCCCGAAGCGTCTGTGATGGTGCCCGACAGCATGATCGGCAGCGCCCTGCCCGTGCGGGCAAAAGCGTCCTCACAGGCGAACAGCGCGGCCTTGGCATTCAGCGTGTCAAACACCGTTTCCAGCAGCAGCAGATCGGCGCCGCCCTCGATCAGCCCCTCGGCGGCCTCGGTGTAGGCGGCCACCAGCTCATCGAAGGTGACGTTGCGGAACTCCGGGCGCTCCACATCCGGCGAGAGGGTGGCGGTGCGGTTGGTGGGCCCCATGCTGCCGGCCACCCAGCGCGGGCGGCCGTCGCGCGCCGTGAATTCGTCGGCCACCTCGCGCGCCAGCCGCGCTCCTGCCACATTCATGGCGCGGGCGTGCGCCTGCGTGCCGTAATCCGCCTGACTGATCGTGGTGGAATTAAAGGTGTTTGTGCTGGCGATGTCGGCCCCCGCCTCGAAATAGGCGCGGTGGATGTCCCGGATCACGTCGGGCCGGGTGAGCTGCAGCAGGTCGAAGTTGCCCCGGTACATGCGCAGCGGATCGGCATCCGGCAGGCGGAAATCGGCTTCGGTCAGCCCGGCGCGCTGCAGTTGCGTGCCCCAGGCCCCGTCCAGAATGAGAATACGGTGGTGCGCCTCGGCGCGAAGGTCCGTCACGGTGCTTACCCCTTCCAGCTGGCAGCGGTGGCCCCCGGCTTCGGGGAGCAGCGGCCACCGCCTGTGATGTTGCAGCGTCTGTGCGCCGCCCTGCGGGCCATCGAATCCGCTCGCGCCATCGTCAGCGCTGGGCAGAAACTTCCTGTGAGCACCGGTGCCGAAATGTTGGCCGGTTGCCACGCCTTCACTGGGCAGGAAAGACCCTCTGGCGGTTCTGGATGACCACGCCTGAGTCTGGGCGCGGTAAGGCGGAGGATAGCGCAGCGGCGCGCTGTGGACGCGGCCCCCACATGGACAGGTTCGGGGCGCGGCCAGAGAGAGACCTGGAGCCGCGGGTGCAAGCCGCGCGTTTGGAACCGCCCGGAGCAGCGGGGCGGACTCCGGGCTGGTGCACCCCCGGCCCAGATCACCTGTGGTCACGGGGCGGCCAGCGCCTCTGGCGTGGCGTCATGCCTGGGCCGCCGGCAGTGCGGTCTGGTCCGCCTGAAATCACCCTGGGAGCGCCGCCCCACACCACCCATGAGGAGTATCCATGAACCCACCAGGCACCACACTGATTCACTGGGCAGGTCTGGCGGCCCTGATCGCCGGGCTTCTTTTTGCGGGAATTCAGTCCCTTTATCCGCCCGATACGCTGGCTTCGGTCACGACGGGAACGTGGGCGGTGATCACGCCGGTAAAAACCGTGATGTGCCTGCTGTTCCTGGTGGGGTTGACCGGGCTGTATACCCGGCAGGTACGCCGGGCAGGGTGGTTGGGGCTGGCCGGATTCGTGCTGCTGGGCCTGAGCAGGCTGCTTCAGACTGCCTTCGTGTTTGCCGAGGCGTTCATCCTGCCGTTGCTGGCCCAGACGGCGTCCGCGTTTGTGTCGGGTTCCCTCGGCCTTGCCAGTGGCGTGTCCAGTGAGGTGCAGCTGGGGCCTCTTCCGGCGCTGCACACCTTCGTGGGCCTAAGTGAAGTCCCTCGCTGTTGATCTTGAGATCAACCGAGCGGGCTGGAACAGCTGCGCCGCAGAGCGAGAAGCGAAAACAGTGCCTCGCACCGGGAATGGAAACGGTTCTGCGCCCTTTTGAACCGTTGGACTGGGGGAGTGGCGAAGCACCTACATGCTGGGCGGGCTGATGTTCGGCGCCGCCACGTTTCGCGCCGGCATTCTGCCGCGCTGGACCGCTGGCCTGCTGGCCAGGGTTTCGCTTCTGACCCCGCTGGCCGCGCTGCTGCCCCACGCGGTGCAGCGGTACGCAGCGGTGCCGGTCGGTGTGGCCCTGGCCTGCAGGGGCTATGCCCTGTGGGCTGAGCGGCGTGCGTCGTCTCCTGGCATGGCCCCAGCCGTTCAGTCAGGGCCAGCTTGCGCTGAAACCGGCTGTTCAGCGCCGGCGCTCCGCTTGGCTGACGGACGAGGCGCAGTGGAGTCCCACCGCCGCCAGTACCGGGTTTAACACGTCCCAGCCCTCGTCGCCCCGGGGCGAGAGGAGGGCCTGCGCCTCGGCGGCCAGGGCGCGGGCAGCGGCGCGGTCACCCATGTCCAGCGCCAGCGCCGCCTGCTCGGCCACGATCAGACCCCGCAGGGGGCCGGCGTTGAGGGTGCGCGCGCAGGAGTCGGCGTCGCCCAGGGCGGCGGCGGCGGCCGGGCCCTGGCCCAGGCGGCGCAGGCTGGCGCCGTAGCGCCACAGGCCCAGCACCCGGCCCCGGCTGGGGGCGTCGCCGGGCAGGGCGGCCAGCGAGGCGCGGTAGTGCTGGGCTGCCCGGTCAAACTGCCCACTCTGAAAGTGGCTGTAGCCCAGCCAGTACAGGATGTTCGAGCGGCGCGCCGGGGCGGGGGTGTGCGTCAGGGCGCGCCCCAGGGCCTCCTCGGCCTCGGGCCAGCGCTCCAGGCAGGCCAGGGCGGCGCCGGCTTCCAGCAGCAGGGCCGAATGGTGATCGGCCGACAGGTGGGGGCCCCAGGTGCTCAGGGCCGCCTGGACTGTGGCCACTGCGCCCTCGTAGTCATCCTGTTCGGTGCAGCATTTGGCGTGGTGGGCCGCGTGTTCAGCGTGCAGAGCCGGGTCCTGGGTCTGTTCCGCCAGGGCGCGCATGGCCGCCAGGGCCTGCGCGCGGGTACCGGGGTCGTCCAGGTGGCGGCACAGTTCGCTGCGAGCGGCGTGCAGGGCAAAGGCGGCCTGGGGCGGCGGGGGGCCGGCCAGGGCCCGGTCGTACAGGCCCAGGGCCTCGGCATGGGCGTACAGTCCAGCAGCGGCCTGCGCGGCCTGGGCCCAGTGGGACCACGCCAGCGCCGGTTCTGCGGCCTGTTCAAAATGGCGGGCCACGGTCGCGGCCGGCGTGCCCTGGGGGGCCAGCCGCGCCAGTCGGCCGTGCAGGCAGCGCGCACGCGGCGCCCCCACCCCGGCGGCCAGCACCCGGCGGTGCAGGTGGTGCCCAAAGCGGTAGGCCGGGCCCTCGGGCACAATCAGCCGGGCGGCCTCGGCGCGTTCCAGGGCGTCCAGGGCTGCCAGTTCGGGCAGGTCGCAGGCAGCGGCCACCAGGGCCACCGGAAACGCCTCGCCCCACAGGGCCCCGGCCTGCAGCAGCTGGCGCGTCTCGGGCCCCAGGCGCTCCACGCGCTGCGCGATGGCGGCGGCCACGCTGCTGGAAATGGGCACCTCGGCGTAGTCCACCGTGGAGGCGTCAAAGGGGGTGTGCCAGCGCCCGCCGCGCTCGGTAAGCAGCCCGCGCTCGCGCAGGTCGCGCAGGGTTTCGAGCAGAAACAGGGGATGCCCGGCCGTGGCCTCGAACAGGCGGTGGCTGAACAGCGGCGCCGGAGCCCCCGAGAGATGCTCAATCAGGCCCGCCACCTCGGCCTCGGGCAGTTCGGTCAGGGTCAGGTGCGGGGGGTTCAGGCGGGCCAGCACCGCCTGCAGATCGGCGCGGGCCGCCAGTTCGCCGGGGCGCGCGGTCAGCCACAGGCGCGGCGCGCCCCGGTGTAACGCCAGAAAGGCGGCTTCCAGCGTGCCCGGGTCCAGCCAGTGCAGATCTTCGGCAATGAGGGTGCGCCCGCCGCACAGGCTCACCAGTGCCTGGGCCAGGGCGTCAAGCAGCGCGGCGCGGTCGGCCAGGGCCGGGGTGGCGCCGGGCGAAACCAGGGCCGCCCCCAGCAGAGGCCGCAGGCGTTCTGGGCAGCGGTGCAGCCCGGCGCCACGCAGCAGTTCCAGCAGGGCGCCGAAGGGCAGGGGCGTGAGCTCTGCGGCGCCGCGCACCACCAGCGCGTCCCCGGCTGCCTCCGTGACCAGCCGGGTCTTGCCCATGCCGGCCTCGCCCAGCACCAGGGTCAGCCGGCCAGCCTGCAGGGCGGCGCAGTCGGCCCCGCGCCCCACCAGAGGCACGGCCGGGCGCGGGCTGGGCGCCGGGCCCGAGAGCCGCGCGTCCACCTGGGCTTTCAGGGCGGCTGTGGCCGGCAGTGGCCCGGCGCCCAGATCCTGGCGCAGCCGCCGCTCCAGGGCCTCGTAAGCGGTCAGGGCGTCGGCTGGCTGACCCAGCGCGAGGTGGGCCTCCATCACGGCGCGCACGGTGCGTTCGCGCAGTGGGTCCAGATCCAGGGCGCGGCGGTGCCTTTCCAGCGCCGCCGCCCAGTGGCCCGCCTGCGCGTGTGCAGCGGCAGCCGCGTCCAGCGCCCGCAACTGGTCTTCAAAGGCGGCGTGGGCTGTGGCCTCGCGCCACGCCTCGAAGCGGGCCGCGCCCGGTACCCCCAGGTGATCCAGAAAGGGCCCGCCTGCCAGCGTGGCCGCCTGCACGGGCTCGCCCCCAGCCAGGGCGGCGCGCAGCTCGTTCAGGTCCACCCGCACGCCCGGGCGCAGGGCCAGTGCCGCGCCCGAAACTTCCAGCCACGCCCCCACCCCGCAGGCCCGCAGGCGGTGCACCTGCACCCGCAGGTTGCGCCGCGCAGCCGCGCCGTCCTGGTCGGTCCACAGCAGGTCCGCCAGCACCTCGCGTGGGGTCTGACCTTCCAGGGCCAGATAGGTCAGCAGCGCCAGGCTTTTGCCGGGCACGTCCAGCGCCGCGCCGTTCAGCGTGACCCCGGGCACGCCCAGCGTCTTGAGGAACAGCCCGGCCTGTGCACTCATGTGGACCTTCAGTGTACGCCCCGGCAAACGCCGGGTCATCGGCCGTGTGGGGGCGGGGCGGCGCCCCATGCAACGCCGGCGCAACACCCCGCTGCCTACCCTGGTCCCCAATGAAGCCTGTTCGCCCCACCCCCCAGCTGCCTGCCCCGTCCCCAGCGCCGGGCGCCGCCCCGCCCCCGGACAGCGCCCCCGAGGAATATGTGCTGCGCATTGAGCGCCGTTCCGGGGGGCTGCGCCTGCACCTGCGTGAAGGCCGGGCACCGGTGGAACCCGTGACCTGGCGGGAATTTCCTGATACCGACGCGCTGCTGCGCCACCTGTGGACCCTGCTGGAACCGGGCGGGCTGCGCTAGCCCGGCGCAGCGGCCTCTGGCTGGGTCAGGCGCGCCCGCAACTGCGCGCGGGCCACCTTGCCTGTCTCCGTGAGGGGCAGCGCGGGCAGGACGGTCAGGCGGGGGCGCAGGCGGCGGGGCAGCACCCCGGCCAGGCGCCGCTGCAGCTCGGCCACACTGCCACTGCCCGGCTCCAGTTCCACGAAGGCGAGGGGCACCTGCCCGTACTCCGCACACGGCACCCCGAACACCGCGCAGGCGCGCACCCCGGGCTGCGCGGCCAGCACCGCCTCCAGCTGCGCGGGCCACACATTCTCGCCGCCCACGATCATCAGATCGTCGGCGCGGCCCCGCAGATGGAGGCGCCCGGCCGGGTCCAGGGTGCCCAGGTCCCCGGTGTTCAACCACCTGCGTGACAGCAGGCCGCGCACCTGCAGCTGCCCATCCGGGGCGGCGCGCACCCCCACCCCGGGCAGGGGGCGCCCCACGCTGCCGGGCTCGGCGCGCAGGTCGGCGGGGCGGGCCAGGGCGATCAGGCCGGTCTCGGTGCTCCCGTACAGATTGAACAGCACGTCGCCCAGGCGGGTCTGCGTCTGGGTGGCCAGCGCGGGGTCCAGCGGCGCCGAGCCGCACACCACCGTGTGCAGCGCGGGGGCGTGGCCCTCGCCCGCCAGCAGGCGGCGCAGCACGGTGGGCACCACGACCAGGGTGCCCACCCGTTCCTGTGCCAGCACGGCCCACAGCTCTGCCGCGTCCGCGCCCCGGCGCAGGTGCAGCGGCGTTCCCAGGGCCAGGCACAGCGCCAGGGTGCTCAGGCCGTGGCCGTGCCACAGCGGCAGCGGCAGCAGCGTGGCGGTGTTCGGGGCCGGGCGCAGGGCCCGCAGCAGTGCCAGGGCCACCCGCCCGGCCGCCAGCGGCGAGACCCGGCGCGGAACCACCCGGGGCGCGCCCGTGGTGCCGGAGGTCAGCAGCACCGGGCGCCCGGCGCGGGGCCAGCCGGGACAGGGCCAGTCGAGACGGGGCCAGCCGGAGCGAGACTGGGGCCCCGGAGCGGCGGGCGACAGCGCCACCGTGGGCAGGCCCAGGGCGCTGAGCCGGGGGTCATCGGTCAGCAGCGCGCGAATGGACTGGCCCTGCAAGCGGGCGCGCACCTCGTCCGGCGGGCCCGGGGGGACCAGCAGCACCCGCAGGCCGCTGCGCAGCGCCCCCAGCAGCCCGGCCACAAAGGCCCGGCCACCCTCGCTGCACAGCGCAGCCGGGTCGCCGGGGCGGGTGTGCGCGGCCAGGCGCGCGGCCACCCCATCGGCGTGCGCCTGCAGGTCGGCGTAAGTGACCGGGCCATTGGCGTCGGTCAGGGCCAGCGCCTCTGGAGTGCGCCGCGTGTGGCCCGCCACCAGCGCGTACAGGGTGGGCCCGTGCCGGAGAATGGCCGCCGCCAGACCGGGCAGGGCGGGGGAGAGCACGCCGGCTGCCCGCAGGGCCCTCCAGGTGGCCCTCATGCCGGGCCGCCCTGGCCGGCTTCCCAGCGTTCCAGAACCCGCAGGGCGCGGCCCAGTGCGTGGGGGGCCAGTAGGCCCGCCAGTTCCACGCCGCGCAGCCACCACGGCGCGGCCCGCACCACCGGGCGCACCAGGGGCCACAGCACCGCCTGCGCGGCCTCGTCGGCGCTCAGGGCGGGCAGAAAGCGGTAGGCGCGGGTGGGGGCACTCATGGGGGTGCGCACCAGCGGCAGGTACACGCTGGCCACCCGCACGCGCGGCCACTCGGCGCCGGCCGCGTGCAGCCACAGGTCAAAGCCGGCCTTGCTGCCCTGGTACGCGCTCCAGCGCGGCGCCCCCACATGCCGCGCCGACACGCTGGAGACATTCACCACCACGCCCCCGGCCGCCAGCGCCGGGCGCAGCGCCAGCAGCAGCGCGGCTGGACCGCTGAAATTCACCGCCAGCAGCCTGGGCAGGTCCTGTGTGGCCTCGCCGTCCTGGGCCCGGCGCCGCACCGAGCGCCCCGCGTTGCTGATCACCGCGTGCAGCCGGGGATGCGCCGCCTGAATGCGCCCGGCCACCGCCTGCACCCCGGCCGGGTCGGCCAGGTTGGCCGGGTAGAGGTGGGCCTGTCCGCCCGCCGCCCGAATCTGAGCCGCCACGGCCCCCAGCGCCCCTTCCCGCCGCGCCAGCAGCAGCACCGTGGCCCCCGCCTCGCCCAGCCGCCGCGCCGTGGCCGCCCCAATGCCTGAGGACGCCCCGGTGACCAGAATGGTGTGTCCCGCCACCGCCCGCCGCAGGGTCCCCAGGTCACGGCAGGCCGGCGGTGAGAGCAGGAAGCGGCCCAGGGCAGACATGAAGAGATGATAAAGGGTGGCAGGCAGATGAGCGGATGGCAGATGGCTCAAAGCCCATGGCTCATGGACCGGAGCCCACACCCCCTTCCCCCACCGTGCCCTGGGCCGCCGGGTACGACCCGATGATCTTGGCGTAGCTGGCCTTGCGCAGCACGCCGGCCAGGGCCTGGGCCACCTGCGGATCCTGGGCGTGGCCCTCAATATCCACGTAGATCAGGTAACTCCAGGCGCGGTCGCGGCGGGGGCGGCTTTCAATGCGCGAGAGGTTCAGGCCGCGCAGTTCGCCCAGCGTTTCCACCAGAAAGCCCGGCGTGTGGCGCACGGCGAACACCAGGCTGGTCTTGTGCGGCGCGTCGCTGCGGGCGGGTTCGTGGCGCGAGAGGATCATGAAGCGGGTGTAGTTGAAGGGTTCGTCCTCGATCTCGCGGGCCAGGATGTTCAGACCGTACAGCTCGGCGGCGCGCGCACTGGCAATGGCCGCCAGATCGCGCTCGCCGCTCTGCGCCAGATTCTTGGCGCTGCCGGCCGTGTCGTGGGCCGCCACCGGTTGCCAGCCATGGCGGCGAATCAGCGCTGTGCACTGGTCCAGGGCCGGCTGCTGGCTGGCCACCCGGCGAATGTCCTCCAGTGCCACCCCCGGCAGGGCCATCAGGCAGTGCGACACGCGCACCACCACCTCGCCGGTCACGTGCAGATCGGTGTCGCTGAGCAGGTCAATGCTCTGGTGAATGGCGCCCATCAGACTGTTTTCCACGGGCAGCACACCGCACGCGGCCTCGCCGGCCTCCACGGCGCGCGCCACCTCGTGAAAGGTGGGATAGCCGCGCGTGTTCGCTCCCGGCGCGGCGTGCAGCGCGGCGATCTCGCCGTACGAGCCGGGATTGCCCTGAAAGGCCACGGTGGGACCAGACGCGTTCCTCATGCCCGCAACGCTAGCGCGCTGGACTGGGACCCAGAGCGCGGCACATAGACGTAGGGGGCCGTATCGTGAAAGGCGTGATTCCCTCCACCCCCGATCCCATCCTGGACTTGGACGCCGTCACGCTGGCCGCTGCCACCCGCCGGGACGACCTGACCTGCGCCGAGGTGACCCGGCTGTACCTGGGGCGCCTGGAGGCCCTGAACCCCCGGCTGCGCGCAGTGATCACCGTCAACCCCCAGGCCCAGGCCGACGCCGACGCCCTGGACAGCCGGCCCCGGGCGGCGCGCGGGCCGCTGCACGGCGTGCCCATGCTGATCAAGGACAACATTGATGTGGCTGGTCTGCCCACCACAGCCGGCAGCGCCCTGCTGCGCGCTCATGTGCCGGCCGCAGACGCGCCGCTGGTGGCCCGGCTGCGCGCGGCGGGCGCGGTGATTCTGGGCAAGGCCAACCTCACCGAATGGGCCAACTTCATGACGCTGGGCATGCCCAACGGCTATTCCAGCGCGGGCGGTCAGACGGTCAACCCCTGGGGCGAGGCGCTGGACACGGGCGGCAGCAGTTCAGGCAGCGGTGTGGCCGTCGCCGCGCGGCTGTGCGTGGCCGCCATCGGCACCGAGACCAGCGGCAGCATCGTCAGCCCGGCGCACCAGAGCGGGGTCATTGGCCTGAAACCCACCCTGGGGCTGGTGCCGCGCACCGGCATCGTGCCCATCAGCCACAGCCAGGACACGGCCGGGCCCATCACGCGCAGTGCCCGCGACGCCGCGCTGATTCTCTCCGTGATCGCCGGCCCCGACGCCCACGACGAGGCCAGCCGCCGCCTGCCCGTGCCCGATCTGGCTCTGATCGAGGCGGCCCTGGGCGGCGCCGACATTGGCCTCATCTGTGATGAACCGGCGCTGGATGAGCGCGAAACTGCCTCGCTGGAGCGGGTGCGCCAGACCCTGCAGGAAGCAGGCGCGCAGGTGCAGGACCTTGACTTTCCGTCCCGCGCCGAACTGGGCACCCACGGCTGGGGGCTGGAAGTGCTGCTCTATGAATTCAAGGGCGACCTGAACGCCTACCTCTGCGGGGTGCAGCAGGGCCCGCGCACCCTGCAGGAGGTACTTGAGGCCGGGGACCGCGACCCCGACCGCCTGCTGCGCTACGGTCAGACCCTGCTGCACGCCGCGCAGGGCACCCGGGGCGACGCGGGCGAAGCCACCTACCGGCTGGCGCGCACCCGCGACCTGAACCTCACCCGCGCCCGGGGCTTCGACACCCTGTTTGCCCGGGGCCTGGACCTTGTGCTGTTTCCTGGCATCCGTGGGTACCACCTTGCGGCCAAGGCGGGCTACCCCAGCGTGGCGGTGCCGGTCCCGCGCGCGGGGGGCGGCCAGCCCGGCGGCGTGCTGCTGGTGGCCCCCGCCGGCGCCGACGCCCTGCTGCTGGCAGGCGCGGCGCATCTGAACCGGCTGCTGGGGGGCGTGCGGTTTCCGGCAGGGGTGTAGGGTGTGGGCTGTAGGGTATGGAAAAACCCCTCCACCCTACAGCCCACGTCCCACGCCCTATTTCTGTACGTCAATCCGGATCGCGCCGTCGTGCAGGCGGGCCATTTCCGGCACCGGCTGGTCGTCGCGGTGGCGCATGGTGCTCAGGCTGCTGCCCTCGGGGGCGCGGGCCACGGCGTCGGCAATGCGGATCTGGGCGCTGGCAATGGGCCGCGCCCAGACCATGGCCTCGGTATTGCCGGTGCAGCCGGCGTGCGCCAGGCCGCGCAGGGCGCCCACCACGATCACGTCGCCTCCGGCCAGAATCTCGGCGCCCGGGTTCACGTCGCCCAGCACAATCACGCTGCCCGGGTAGGTTTCGCGCATGCCCGCGCGCAGGGTGTGCGGCACGATCTGCAGCCGGGGCGCCGGGGCTTCGGGGGCGGTGTTCAGGGGCGCGGGCACGCTCACCCGCGGCGCCCGCACCCGCCCCGGCGTGCCGCCCGCCGCGCGAATGGCCCCCAGGGCCGCTTCCAGCGCGTCAGGGTCGGCGTCGCCTTGAATTTCCAGCGTCACGTGGCTGGCCAGCAGCTCGGTGCGGCCCGCCAGCGCGTCCTGTACGGCCTGGGCCGTGTCTCCGGGTTCCAGGAGCAGGTTCAGGCCCCCCAGCGTGCCGCGCAACTTCATGAGGCCAATCTAGCGCGCTCATGAACATGTGGTGCCTTCTTCGGCGGCCCACCCGGTGGCGGGGATGGTGTACCATGGGCTCCATGCTTTTCAAGGAGACCTCCTTTGGTGCAGCTTGATTCCGGCGCGGTCGTGGAGGGCCGCGTAACGCGCGTGACGGACTTCGGCGCGTTCATCCAGTTCGAGAACGGTGAGACGGGCCTTGTGCACATCTCCCAGATCGCCCATTCCTTTGTCCGGAACATCCACGATCATGTCCGTGAGGGCGAGAACGTGGAGGTCAAGGTGCTGGGCCGCGATGAACGGGGGCGTCTGGACCTGTCCATCAAGGAACTGCTCGAAGAACCCGAAGAGGTGCCCCGCCCGCGCGCCATTGGGCGCCAGAGCCCCCAGTTCGAGGCCAAGCTGCGCTCGTTCATGCGAGACGCCAAGGAGCGCACCACGGGTGGCGGCGGCAAGAAGCCAGCCACCAAGCGCAAGAAGTAAGAAAGAACAAGAAGTAAGAAACAGTGTCGGCCTCGCCTAAGAACATCCGGGCGAGGCTCTGCTGTGTGGGCGGGCGCGCGGCCCCGCCGGCCGGGAAGGTTCAGCCCGGCATAAGGCGGCGGGGCCCCCTTTAACCCAGGCGTAACCGGCGCGCGGCACACTTCCCCCATGAACCGCACCCTCTCTCTTCTGGCCCTCACCAGCACCCTGGCCCTGGGCGCCCTGGTGGGCTACGACCTGCGTGACCGCGCCCTGGACCGTCAGGCCGCGCCGGTCACTGCCGCTCCGGTCACTGCTGGACAACCCACTTCCGGGCAGATGGTCCCTGCCCTGGCCACGGCGCCCGCCACCGAGGCCCGCGCCCGCACCGAGAGCGAGGCGAACACGGTGGAGGTGGTGCGGGCCCGGCGCGACGGTCTGGTGTACATCAGCGTGACCGAGGGCGACGAGAGCAGCGCCGAGGCGCAGCTGCGCCGCCGCCTGCAGGAGCAGTTGCCCTTCAACTTCGGCCTGCCCGAAGGTGGCCCCCGCACCGGCACGGGCAGCGGGTTCTTCGTCACGGCGGGGGGCGACATCATCACGAACAACCATGTGGTGGAGGGTGCGGGCGACATCACCATCCGCCTGCACGGCAGCACCAGGACCTACAAGGCCGAGGTGGTGGCCCGCGCCCCCGACTTTGACCTCGCGCTGCTGCGCGCCAAGGGGGTACCCACTGCCCAGATCAAACCCATTCCGCTGGGGAACAGTGATGGGCTGGACGTGGGCCTCAAGGCCATTGCTATGGGCGCGCCCTTTGGACTCGATTTCAGTGTCTCGGAGGGCATTATTTCGAGTCTGGAGAGGCAGGTGCCGGTGGGCACGCGGGCGGTGGAACAAAGCGTGATCCAGACCGATGCCGCCATCAACCCTGGCAACAGCGGCGGGCCGCTGCTGAACAGCGCCGGGCAGGTGATCGGGGTGAACACCCAGATTCTGACCGGCGGGATTGGGCAGAGCGCGGGCGTGGGCTTTGCCATTCCGGTGAATACGGTCAAGAAGCTGTTGCCCCAGTTGCAGGCCGGCAAGGGTGGCCAGGACGCCGTGATTCAGACCCCCAGCCTGGGCATTGTGCTGGGTGAGGTGGGTATCCTGAGTGCCGCCCAGCGCCAGCGCGCGCGGTTGCCAGAAGCGGGCGCGCTGGTCCGGTGTGTGTATGACGGCAGCCCGGCCCAGGCCGCCCGGTTGCAGGGAGCGCTGGGCTGCGCCAACCTGGAGACCCCGCAGGCTGAGGCGGCGGCCACCCCCGATCTGAACCGCGCCGACGTGATCACGGCCTTTGACGGGCAGCCGGTCGCCAGCGTCAACGACCTGCGCGCCGCCGTGCTGGGCAAGCGCCCCGGCGACCGCGTGACCCTGAAGGTGCAGCGCGCCGGCCAGACACGCGAGGTGCAGGTGACACTGAAGGTCTTTCAGTTTCCCGTCGCCCAGGAGTAGGTGATGGAGCAGCGGCGCGCATGGCATAGAGCTCTGCGCGCCGCTCCCCTTGCTGTTCCAGCGGTTACGTCCTCAGCCGAACAGCGGGCCCAGATCGGTCAGCACGCCGGTGGGTTGGGCGGGACCAAACGTATAGCTGCCAAACACGTCCAGAAAACCCTCGTGGCTGAGGGTGCGGGTCTGACCGCTGGGCCCAGTGGCCTGCACCTGCGCGCCCCGGGCGGTCAGGCAGTAGCTCCCCAGTTCGCGCACGGTGGCCTTTTTGCCGCGTCCGGCCCGCAGCAGGGCAGTCACGCGGTATTCCTGGCCCCCCCGGACAGTCAGAAAGTGCAGCAGGTCGGGCGCGCTTTGCATCGGCGGGCAAGCATAGCACCCGCCGCGCGCGTTACGACACCACCGTGCCGGCCCCGGCCAGAGCAGCGCTGACTGGCTGCCCGGCCCGAGCGTCCCCGAAGATCACGCGGCGCACCCCGCCCTGCACCGCTTCGGCGGCGCCCAGAACCTTTTTCTTCATGCGGTCCTGGGCAAATTCCAGGTACTGTTCCACGTCACCCGCCGGAATCTCGCGGATCAGGCTGCCCTCGTCCGGATAGGCGCGCAGCAGGCCCGGCACGTTGGAGAGCAGCAGCAGCGCTTCGGCTTTCAGGGCCACGGCCAGGGCGGCGGCGGCGCGGTCGCCGTCCACGTTGATCGCCACGCCTTCATAGGAACTGGCGGGCGGGGTCAGCACGGGCAGGTACCCGGCCGAGAGCAGCAGCTCCAGCAGCCCGGTGTTGACCCGCTCCACCGTGCCAGTGTGGTCGCCGCGCAGCACCTTCACCTTGCCGTTCTCCACGGCCCGCACGCTGTCCTTGTGGCGCCCCTCGAAGATGCGGCCGTCCAGTCCCGACAGGCCCACCGCGTTCACACCCAGGCGCTGCAGGCGTTCCACGATGCCCTTATTCATCTTGCCGCAGTACACCATCTCGAAAATCTCCAGGGTCTGGCGGTCGGTAAAGCGGCTGGTGTAGCCGCTGGGGCTGGTCACGAAGCGGGGCGGGTGCCCCAGCGCCTCGGCCACGCGGTTGGTTTCGCCGCTGCCCCCGTGGACCAGAATCAGGCGCTCGCCCGCCGTCCAGCGCGCAGCCATGTCGGCACACACCGCGTCGTAATCTATGCCGGCGCTGCCGCCCACCTTCACCACAATCATGCGGGCCATGTTAACGGATGAAAGAAAGCTAGGTCAAATTTATTTCAATTGGAAAGATGCATTCGTACAAGGGGCCCTCTGGACTCAGCCGGCCAGCCTCTGTACGCCAAGCAGCAGCGCCCAGCCCAGCAGCCACGCGGCCAGCAGGCGCCGGTAGACCCGCTGGTAGGCCACCTTGCGCGTCTTGTGCCGGAACAGCAGCTGCGCCACCCCCGAGCCCAGGGCGCCGCCCCAGGCCTCCAGACGGTGCAGGTGGCGCTCGGGAATGCGGCGCCGGCCTTCCCGCGCCAGCTCCTTGTCGCGCCAGATCGCCACGAAGGCCGCCAACCCCCACAGCAGTTGCCAGACCACGAACAACCGGAAGGCAAAGCCCAGCGCCTCAGGCGGCACGCTACTGCAGGGTGCGCGGCAGCGCCTGGCTGGGCGCGATCTTCTTGGGCTCGCGGAATTCGATGTTCTCCCACTCGCCTTCTTCCACCACCTGCAGCGCCGGGTTCAGCCCCTGGAAGTGGGCCACCACCCCCTGCACCAGATCGTCTGGCGTGCTGGCCGCACTCGTGATGCCGATGGAGCGCACGCCGCTCAGGTCCAGGCCTGCGAGGTCCGCCGCAGTTTCCAGGCGCTCGGCCCGGCCGCAGGCGTCGGCGGCCAGTTCCAGCAGCCGCATGCCGTTGCTGGAATGCGTGCTGGTGAGCACCAGAAACAGGTCCACGTGCGGGGCGATGGCCTTGACCGCGTCCTGGCGGTTCTTGGTGGCGTAACACAGGTCCTCGCTGGGGGGCACCACCAGCCGGGGAAAGCGCGCCTTCAGAATCTCCACGGTGCGCCGGGTGTCGTCCACGCTCAGGGTGGTCTGGGTCAGGACCACCAGCCGCTCGGGGTCGGGCACCGTTACGGTGTACGGGTCGTGCAGCCCTTCGCCGCTCTTGCCCAGCACGCCCACCAGAATGGTGGCCCCGGGCGCCTCGCCGCGCGTGCCAATCACCTCCTGGTGGCGGGCACTGTCGCCAATCAGCAGGATGGTGTAGCCCTCGCGGGCGTACTTCTTGGCCTCGGTGTGCACCTTGGTCACCAGCGGGCAGGTGGCGTCAATGGTGCTCAGACCCAGGGCGCGCGCCCGCTCGCGCACAGCGGGGCTGATGCCGTGGGCGCTGAACACCACGGTTTCGCCGCCTTCGGGCAAGGTGTCAATGTCGTTCAGGTCTTCCACAAAATGCACGCCGTGGCGCTGCTGCAGCCGCTCCACCACCGTGTGGTTGTGCACGATGGAGTGGTACACCGTGACCGGCTTGTCTTCGGTCTGCGCGGCCTTTTCCACCGCCTGAATGGCCATGACGACCCCCGCACAGAAGCCCCGGGGCTTGGCCAGATGCAGCCGCTCAACCACGGCGGGCCCGGCAGGTGTGGACGGGAAGGAAAAGGGCAGCCATCATGGCCCACAGTGTAGAGCGCCGGGGCGCGGCAGACCGTGCGCTGCGGCCCACCGCTTCAGGGGGCCAGCCAGCGTTCCAGTGGCAGCGGCACACTGCTGCGCTGCCACACCTGCTCGAAACTGGTCACCTGCCCGGCCACGGCAGCCGGGTCGCTGGTGGCCAGCGCCGCCTCGGCCAGCCCCAGGGTGCCCCAGGCACTGAAATGGAAATTCATGCTGCCCACCACCACCATCTGCCCGTCCACCGTGAGGGCCTTGGTGTGCATCGCAAAATCCACATAGCGCGCCTGAAAGCGGTTATCGGGAATGCCGCGCCGCCGCATCTCGCGGCGCAGCAGGGCCACGCCCGAGCGGTTGGCGGCGGCCCCCACGCCGTAGTTCACCGCCAGCAGCCGCACGCGCACCCCCCGGTCCAGGGCGCCCAGCACCGCCGGAAAGTACACCGGCAGATCGGCAAACGCGCAGCCTTCGGGGTGCAGGTAGGCGTACCAGCAGCTCAACCCCGCGCCAAAATCTGCCTGCATCAGGTCAATGCTCTCGCGGGCCGCGCCCAGCAGCGCCAGATGCGCGTCGTCGGCCAGCCCCTCACCACCGGGGCGGCGGTAGAGCAGCCACGCGCGGGCCTGCCCGGCGGGGCGGGCCACCCCCGCCGCCGGGGGATGGCTGGGCGCCGGCGCCGGGCCCAGGGCACAGGCCGCCTCCACCTCTTCGGGCGCCACCTGGGGCGGGCAGCGCAGGGCCTCGCTGCGGCGCCACAGGTCGTCAAAGGCCGCCACGCCCGCCTGCGCCACTGGCCCGCGCAGCCGCAGGCCCAGATCGTGCAGGGCGCGCCCGCCCGGCTGGCTGGCCGGCAGGTGCCAGGCGGTGAAGTTGAAGCCGGCGGCCGTGACGTCCTCGCCGTCAATCACATGCAGCTTGACGTGGCTGTGGGGAAAAGAAGCGTAGTTCAGCAGCGTGACGGTCCAGCCTCGCCCGGGGTCCGAGAACGGGACCCCGGCGGCGCGCAGGTCGCGGGCCAGGGTCAGGATGTGGGTGGCCTGCCCACTGGGCCCAAGCTGGGGCACGCCGCCCAGCAGCAGGCGCACGGTCAGGCCATCGGGGTAGGCGGCGGGGGTGGCCTGCAGGCGGCGGTACAGCCGCCCCACCGCCTGTGCCAGGGTCCAGCCGGGCTGCCCCTGGCCCCCCTGCCACTCCATGTTGGTCAGCAGCACTTCACGCCGCGCGCCTTCGACCTGCGCCGCGATCTGGCTAAAGGCGTCCTGGGGCGTGTCCAGGCTCTGCGGCGTGCGCAGGTACCCCGCAAAAGCGTTGCCGCACGACACGTCGCTGCCGCCCCGGGCGCGCACCACCTGCCACACCGCGCGTTCCAGCGGCGCAGTGGGGAGCGGGCAGGCATCGGCAGGCCAGTTGACCACCACGGGCGGGCGGGCGGGCCCCAGTGCCAAGGGGAGCGCCCCGGCCCAGGCCACTGCGGCCCATGCCCCCATCACTGCCTGCCCCAGCCACCGCTTCATGCACCGCGCAGCCTAGAGTATTTGTGCTGAGAAGGGCGCCGAACCTGCGGCCCGCAGCCCGGGCAGGGCAGGAGAGAACAGCCTGGGGCGGCAGTGAAACGGACTCCGACTATTTCCGTCACATCCGGGAAGAAGGGGGATGTTCCCCACCTTCGGCAGGGAGCAGCCCAATGCCCGAACATCCGTCTCTGTACCTGCTCTGCTGCGCAGCGCTGCGAGTCCCTCCGGTCGGAAAATTCCGGAAGACGTGACGGAATGTTTCGGAACGCGGATGAGGGGTCAACAGAAAGCGCCGCCGGGCGGGTGCCGCTGGCAGCGCTGTTCCCCGCTCATGTTCTCCGGCTCAGTCCACGACCTCAAAGCCCAGCTTCTGCGCCTGCTCCACGAAGAAATTGATGTTCTCGCTCAGGGTCTGCGGGCCCAGGCTCTTGCGCCAGTGCTCGCCGGTGGCGGCAATGATCAGGGTCTCGGCCAGGCAGGCGGGCACCTGCCCCTCGCCAAACTGCAGGTCAATGTTGCTGGTCATGCCGCCAGGGGGGCGCACCACGCCGCCGGGAATCACGCGCACGCCCGGCATGGTCAGCACGCTGTCATGCACGTCGGCGGGGCGGCCCTCATCGAAGATCCAGGCGCCGGTCTTGACATGCTGCGGAAAGATCACCGGATTGGGGTCGCTGGTGGCCGAGAAGATCAGGTCGGCGTCTTTCAGCGGCTCATAGCTGGTGGTCGTGATGATCTCGGTGTCTTTCGCGGCGCGGCGCAGGGTGGCGGCGCTGCGTTCCAGGCGCTCCACGTCGCGCCCCACCATGATCAGCCGGCCCACCTGCGGGGCGATGGTGCGCGCAATGCCGAACGCCACCACCCCGTTGGCTCCCACCACGCCCGCCGTGGCGTGCTTCAGGTCGCGGCCCTGCGCGGCAAAGTGCTCCAGAATGCCGGGAATGGCCGCCTTGATGGTGCCGGAGGTGTAGGCGCCGCCGTTGGTCACGGTGATCTCGGGAACGGCCGCCTGCACGTCCACCCCCTTGTTGCCCACCACCGACCAGAAGGCGCCCAGCCCAAAGACCTCGGCCCCCAGTTCCTGGGCCAGCCGCGCGCCCTCGATGGCGCGGCGGGTGGCCAGTTCCGGCTGGTCGCGGAACACGTCGGGCAGCAGGGGGCTGGACAGCAGGTAACAGCGAATGCGCTTGCCGTCCAGGGTACGGATGCCGTGCAGTTCGCCCACCTTCATGGGCCGCATGCTCTCGGCCAGCTGGCGCACGCCCTTTTCGCTGATGATGCCCCGCTCTACCAGGGGACGCAGCCACGCAAAGCGCTGCGCACTCCAGAAGTTCTCCAGCGTCATGGGGTGAATCATGAAGGCGGCCACCACCTCGTCGGGGCGGCGCCCGGCCAGCGGCACCGGGTCACCCAGGCGGGGCTCGGTACCGTCCAGCAGGCGGCCCAGGTTCTCCTTGAAGCGCCACGTGGCGGCCACCAGCAGCGCCAGCGCGCCCAGCTTGGCAGCCGGGCCCAGCGGCAGCAGGGCCACGGCCAGCGCAAAGGCCAGCAGGCCCGCCAGCGTGGCGGCACTCACAAAACCCCAGTACCCGGCCACCCCGGCGTACACCACCACCGGCAGCGCCGCTGCCCACAGCGGCAGGGCGCCCGTGACCGCCAGCGCCGAGAGCACCCCCAGCAGCAGCAGGTTGCCCCGGCCACGCGGCGGGCGCTGGCCGTACAGGGCGCGCGGCGGATTCAGGTGCCCCAGGTACGCCGCGAGCGCCGCGAGCACCGTGACCTCCGGGCGGCCCAGGCTGGACGCCATCAGCACCGCCACGAAGCCCTTGGCGGCGTCCAGCAGGGCGCTGAGCAGGGCCAGCCGGGGGCCCACGAGATGCAGAACGTTCTCGACCCCCAGGTTATGCGCGTTGGTCATGCGGACATTCACGCCCGCGCGGGACAGCAGCGTCTGTCCTGCGGGCAGCGTGCCCACCAGAAACGCCACGAGCAGCAGCAGGGCCGAGAGAAACACCATTTCGCCATTGTAGGGGAGGGGTGAGTGGTGGGTGGGGAGTGGTCAGTGGCGGGTGGGGCATGCAGGCCCCGTGTCCCTGAGACTGGGCCAGGACGTGCGGCAGAGCGCGCCGCGCTGGCCACGACCGGCGCCCAGGCGGTGCCTGAAAGGGCCAGCAGCGCGCTGGGTTTGATCCGGTGCCAGGACCGTGCGCCCGCTCAGCACCGGCTCTCTCCTTACCCCCCCATGACCCTCTCCCCCTCGCCGCCCTGCAGGTGCTGGGTTTCCCACACCAGATCGCGCAGTACCCAGCCGCTGCCGGAAAAGCGCAGCCCCAGCCGCAGTTCGCCCAGCAGGTACTCGCGCACATCGGCCACCGGCGTGCCCTGGTCCACGGCGTCACCCAGGGTGCGCTCGCCGTCCAGCAGGCGGGCCACCGGATGCAGGGCGGCGCGCTGTTTGGTGGGCTGCAGCTTCAGGCGCTGCCACTCGAAGCGGCCCCGGGGTTCCAGCGCGCCGCTCTGCACGTTCTGGGCCACCGTCTGCGCCACCTGAAACAGCGGCATCTCGGCGCTGAGGGCCGCCGAGCGCACCGAGCGGCCCCCCGGCACGTCGAACAGCGGCACGCGGCCTTCAAACACCTGACTGGGGCTGCCAATCACCTGACACACCTGTATCCACTCGTCACTCAGGCGGGCCCAGTCGGTGGAGAAGTGGCCGTAAGGCCCCAGGGGCGCGCCGGTGACGGCACGCGGCGAGAACATGAACATGCCGGCGTCCACCAGCAGGGGGCAGGCGTGAATGGCCTCGGTGCCCAGCCAGTCCAGAATGCCCCCCGAGACAATTTCTCCGCCCACAAACGCCACGGTGAACGGCACGTCCGTCTGAACCTCCAGCACCCCCGTCTGACGGGTCGTGTGAATCAGCTCGAGTACACCCAGAAGCGGAACGTCGCTCAGAAGCCCTTGCATGGATGAGCGCACGGTACCATCTTTCCGGCCGCGTGACGCTCCTGCACCTGAAGGGTGGGTCAGTTGCCCGGATGGGCCACCCGCAGGTCGGCCCAGGCGCCGCCCAGTTCGTGGGCCACGTCGGTGGCGCCCAGGCCGTAGCCGAAGACCCGCGCGGCGCGCTCGCCGGCGCGGGCGTGCAGACGCACGCCCACCCGGGCGGCCTCGCCCGGCCCCAGCCCCTGGGCCAGCAGCGCGGCCAGCAGCCCCGAGAGGGTATCGCCCATGCCGCCGCTGGCCATCCCCGGGTGCCCGCCGCGCGACACGCTCAGGCCCTGATCGTCGGCCACCACACTGGGCCCGCCCTTGAGGATCACCACGCCGCCCAGCCGGGTCTGCAGGGCGCGGGCCGCCGCCAGCGGCTCACGGGTGATGTCGGGCGTGCCCACGCCCAGCAGGCGCGCGGCCTCGCCGGGGTGCGGGGTCCACAGGCACCCGGCGTGCCCGTGTCCGGCCAGTTCGGGCTGCAGGGCGTCGGCGTCCAGCACGGTGGGCAGCCCCCAGGCCAGCACCCGGCGGGCGTGCCCAGCCGCCCCGGGCCCCAGGCCCATGCCCAGCGCCACGGCGTCCGGGCGGGCGTGGTCTTCGGCGGCCAGAAAGGCCCCCAGGTTGGCGTGATGGCGCACCATCAGCTCGGGGTACAGCAGCGGCAGCTCGGTTCCGCTGTGTACCGTTACCAGCCCGGCCCCGGCGCGCAGGGCGCCCAGCCCGGCCAGCAGCGGCGCCCCGGCCGTGCCCGGATGGCCGCCCACGATCCACACCCGCCCGGCGGTGCCCTTGTGGGCGTCGGCACCGCGCACAGGCAGGACTGCGCCCAGCTCGGCGTCGCCGGGCTGCGTGGCCACCGCCTCGGCCAGGGCCCAGCCGGGCGGCAGGCGCAGTGGGGCCACCACCACCCGTCCAGCGCGTGCGGCGGCCGGGCCAAACAGCAGCGCCGGTTTGAGACCGCTGAAGGTCACGGTGACGTCGGCCTGCACGCTCTGGTCTGCCCCGGCCAGTTCGGCCTCCAGGCCGCTGGGCAGGTCCAGGCTCAGCACCGGGCTGCCCAGCGCGCGGGCCGCGTTCAGCGCCGCGATCACCCCGGCCAGGGCCGGGCGCAGCGGCGGCTGAAAGCCGGTGCCCAGCAGGCCGTCCACCAGCACGGTGCTCGCGTCTGCCCGCCGGCTCAGGGCCGCTGGCGTGAGGGCGACCGTCTGACCGCCCACCGCCCGCCAGCGCCGCCGGTTGGCCCGCGTGAGCGGGTGACGCGACGGCAGCGCCAGCACGGTGGCGGGCGCGCCCAGCGCCAGCAAATGCCGCGCGGCCACGAAGGCGTCGCCGCCATTGGCACCCCCACCCGCCAGCAGCAGAGCTGCCCGGCCGGGAAAGGCCCGGGTCAGCTCATCGGCTGCCGCACGCCCGGCCTCTTCCATGGCCAGGTCCAGCAGCCCGGCTGCCGCAAGGCGCGCGTCCAGGCGCCGCACGCTGTTCGGGGTCAGTATGGCCTCACCCTCCCTGGCCCCGTTCATCTCAGCCGCCGCGCAGGGCCAGGTAGGCGATCAGGCCCAGGCCCGCCAGCAGCCCCCAGCGCAGGTGGCGCAGCGCCGGGCTGGCAGCAAAGCGCTCTTTCATCTCGGCGTCGGTGTCGTCCTTGGACCGCTTCATGGCCAGGCGCTGGCCCCGGCGAATACTGCGCACGCCCTCGGCCACCTTGCCCTGGCGGCGCAGCGCCACCCCTAAGTTGTGGTGCCCGCCGTCATAGTCGGGGTTGATGCGCAGCACCTCGCGGTAGGTGGCTTCGGCCTGGGCAAAGCGCCCAGCTTCCATATCCAGGTTCCCCAGGTTGGTCAGGGCGCGGTAGTGCCCCGGGTCGGCCAGGCGGGCCTCGTCCAGCACGCGCCGGGCGTCGTCGGCCTCGCCGCGCACCGCGTGCAGTATGCCCTGCATGTTCAGCGCCTCGGCCCGGGTGAGCGGCTGGGCCAGGGCGCCCGAGAGCCGTTGTTGCAGCGCCGCCGGGTCCGTTTCCTTCTGGCTGCCCTCCAGGGCGTTCAGGGCCGCCAGCACCTCGTCAGGCGGCACCTGCGCGCGCAGCGCGGCCAGCAGCGGTTCGCCCGGCGCGTCGTCCAGGGCGCGGCGGTACTCGCCCAGCGCCCGGCGCGCCGAGGGGTAGCGCCGGGCGCGCACCGCGTCCTGCACCCCGTCCAGCGCCCCCAGGGCCTCCTGCACGGGCGCGGCCTCGCCGGCCAGCCGGGCGGTAATGGCCGCGCGGCGCCAGTCGCCCGCCGCCACCAGTTCGCGGACGGGAGGCAGCGCCGGGGCCTCCGGCAGCCCACTCATGCCCGCCCCCGGCGGCAGGGAACAGGCGACCAGACTGCAGCGGCTCCTAAGCGACTCACGCGCCGAGTATACTGACGCGTTTCCGGCGCGGGCGGCCCCTCCCGGTCACCCCCTCTTCTCTCATGTCTCACCCTGACCCCACCCCGCGCGACCCTGCTCTGGCGCCGCTGTATTCCCCGGCGCGCGTGCGCGAACTGCTGACGCGCCACGGCCTGAAACCCACCAAGAGCCTGGGCCAGAACTTTCTGATTGACGGCAACATCCTGCGCGCCATTGCCGAGGCGGGCGGCGCCCAGCCCGGGGTGCCGGTGCTGGAAATCGGCCCCGGCCTGGGCGTGCTGACCCAGGAAATTGCCCGGCGTGGCGCGCAGGTCACCACCTTGGAAAAGGACGAGCGCCTGCGTCCGGTGCTGGCCGAGACCCTGGACGGGCTGGAGGTGCAGGTGGTCTGGGGCGACGCCCTGAACTTTGACTACGCGTCGCTGCCCGCCGGCACCCGCGTGATCGCCAACCTGCCGTACTACATCACCGGGCTGCTGCTCTCGCGCTTCATGCGCGCGCCGGGCATCGTGAGCGCCACCGTGCTGGTGCAAAAAGAGGTGGCGCAGCGCCTCGCGGCCAAGCCCGGCAGCGACAACTACGGCTTTCTGAGCGCCATCGCCTCGCTGTACGGCAGCGTGCGCCACGTGCGCGACGTGCCCAAGGGGGCCTTTTTTCCTGCCCCCGACGTAACCAGCAGCGTGGTGCGGCTGGACTTTGACCGCAGCCGCCCCGCCCCCGAGCCCGAGTTCCTGAGCTTCGTGGAAACGGCGCTGCACCACCGCCGCAAGACGCTGCGCAACAACCTGCGTCTGGGCGGCTTTGAGGGCGAGGCCATTGACGAGGCCCTGGCGGCGGCTGGCCTGCGCGGCGACGTGCGCGCCGAGGACGTGGCCCTGGGTGACCTGCGTGACATGGCCGTCAAACTGGGCGTGGTACGGTAGTCGCACGCGTTTTCACCGCCATGATCGCCATTCTGTGACGACTGAGGGCCCTGTGCGCCCTGGAGGGTTATGAAGTTCTATGTTATCGGCGACGTGACCGTCGACCATCTGTATCACCTGCGCCGCCTGCCCAAGCCCGGCGAGGAAGTCACGCCCACGCAGGCCAGCATGAAGCCCGGGGGCGCGGGCGGCACCATCAGCGTGACCCTGGCCCGTCTGGGTCACACCGTCACCCTGGCCGCCCGGGTGGGCACCGATCCCTTTGCCGAATACGCCCTGAGCCACGTGCGCGACAGCGGCGTTCTGGAAGGCGCCATTCAGCGCGACCCCGAACGCCTGACCAGCACCATTACCGTGATGCAGACGGCCAGCGGCGAGCGCGCCATGATCAGCCACGGCGCCGCCAACCGCCAGCTGGACCCGGCGGGCCTGAAGGTGGCCGACATTGAGGGCGCCGACGCCCTGATCATCAACGCCTACGCCCTGACCGAGGGCCCGCAGCGCGAGTACACCCTGGCCGCCATTGCGGCGGCGCGCGGCGCCAAGAAGCCGGTCCCCGTGTTTCTGGACCTGGGCACCGGCGCTGTGAACAAGGTGGGCACCTCGCTGCTGGGCGACGTGATTGCCGCCGATTACCTGATGCTCAACCAGCACGAGTTGCAGGCGCTGACCGGCACCGGGTCCATCAGCGCCGCGCTGGCCGGACTGGGTGCAGCCGGCGCGCAGCGCGTGGTGGTGAAGGTGGGCAAGATGGGTTCAATCACCTGGACCCCCACCGAGACTGAACTGGTGGACGCCATTCGCCCCGAGGGACAGGTCGTGGATTCCACGGGGGCAGGCGATACCTTCACCGCCACTTTCGCCCACGCCATCCTGAACGGCGCGGGCATGTCGGAAGCGGCGCGCGCCGCCAACGCCGCCGGGGCCCTGGCCGCCACCGGCATCGGCGCCCAGGAACGCCCCATCACCCCCGCCGATCTGGCCGGCGTGCTGCCCGGCGTGGCGGTGCCGTCGCCGGCCCCCACCCCAGCCCCCAAAGCCACCCGGGGCCGCAAGAGCACGGCGGGGTAAAAGGGGAAGGCAAGGGGACGGTCCGCTCAGCCACGCCGGCTGGGCGGCCGTTTTTTGGCCATGAGCCATGGGCACAGGCGCCTTTCCTCGTGGCGCATAGCTCAGGGCTCAGAGCCCATAGCCCTGCGCCTGCGCGCTACCCTGCGGCCGTGACCTACAACCCAGACGTTCCCACCGTTCGCCGCCCGGTGTATGCCCGCCGGGGCATGGTCGCCACCTCGCAGCCACTGGCCGCCCAGGCGGGGCTGTGGGCGCTGCAGCAGGGCGGCAACGCCGTGGACGCCGCCATTGCCACGGCTGCCGCCCTGACCGTGGTGGAGCCCACCAGCAACGGCATCGGCGGCGACCTGTTCGCCCTGGTGTGGGCCGGGGGTGAGCTGCACGGCCTGAACGCCAGCGGCGCGGCCCCTGCGGCCCTGACCCTGGACGTGCTGCGTGAGCACCACGGCGGCCAGATGCCCCGGCTTGGCTGGACCCCGGTCACCGTGCCCGGCGCCGTGCGCGGCTGGGCCGACCTGCACGCGCGCCTTGGCCGCCTGGACTTTGAACTGGTCCTGACCCCTGCCATCCGGTACGCCGAGGAGGGCTACCCGCTTTCACCCGTCCTGGCGGCCAACTGGGCGCGCGCCGCTACCATTTACCGCCGCCTGAACCGCCCCGACATGGCCGAGTGGTTTGCCACCTTCCTGCCGGATGGGTTCACGCCGGCCCCCGGCGCCCTGTGGCATTCGCCCGGTCATGCCCGCACCCTGCGCGAGATTGCCCGCACGGCCGGCGCCGCCTTTTACGAGGGCGAGCTGGCCGCGCAGATCGGCGCCCATGCCCGCGCCGGGGGCGGCCTCCTGACTGGCGCCGATCTGGCTGCCCACCGCAGCGAGTGGGTGACGCCCATTCACACCGAATTCGACGGCCACCGCGTCTACGAGATTCCGCCCAACGGCCAGGGTATTGCCGCCCTGATCGCCCTGAACGTGCTCTCGGGGCTGGAGCTGCCAGAGCGCCGCGACGATCCCCGGGGCCTGCACCTGCAGATTGAAGCCATGAAGCGCGGTTTTCACGACGCCCACAGCGACGTGGCTGACCCACGCCACGTGCCGGTGGACGTACCAGGGCTGCTGTCCAGCGCCAATGCCAATGCCCACCGCGCTCACCTGGGCGAGCGGGCCCACGACCCCCAGACCCGCGCCCCCAGCACCGGCGGCACCGTGTACCTGGCCGCAGCCGACGAGGACGGCGGCATGGTCAGCCTGATCCAGAGCAACTACATGGGCTTTGGCAGCGGCGTGGTGGTGCCCGGGACCGGTATTGCCCTGCACAACCGGGGCCACAACTTTCACACCGACCCCGCGCACCCCAACGCCCTGGCGCCGGGCAAGCGGCCCTACCACACCATCATTCCGGGTTTTCTGGGCCGCGCGGACGGTACCCCGGTGGGCCCCTTTGGCGTGATGGGCGGCTTCATGCAGCCCCAGGGCCACCTGCAGGTGGTGCTGAACACCGTGCGCTACGGCATGAACCCCCAGCAGGCGCTGGACGCCCCGCGCTGGCAGTGGCTGGACGGCCTGCGCGTGGAGGTCGAGCCCAGCCTGGGCGAGGGGCTGACCCGTGAACTGATGGCCCGGGGCCACAGCGTGACGGTGCAGCCCGAGGCCGGTTCGTTTGGCCGGGGCCAGATGATTCGCCGCGATCCACAGACCGGCGTGCTGGAAGGCGGCACCGAGACCCGCACCGACGGCCACATTGCGGTGTGGTAAGACCGCTGCGCCTGAGCACAGGCAAAGGCGGCCAGCTGCTGGCCATGCGCCGCTGGTTGCTGCTCCCACTGCTTCTCGCCCGGGCCAGTGCGGGCGGCCTGGATCCTGTCACCCGCAACGACGTGCTGTGCTGGGTGCCAGGGGTCGTGCAGGCCTCGGTGAGCGCCGTTGACCCAGCGAGGCTGGAATCCTATACCGCCAAACTGCAGGTGAACGTCCGGGGAGCCCCGGTGCAGGTCTATCTGACCACGGGGGCCAACCCGGACGCCGTGGCGCTGAACCTGAACCGCATCAACACCGTGATGGCTTGGGTACCAGCCGCTGTCCCCAGCCCGGCCCAGCGGGAAGCGGTGACGCGCGTGGCGCTGACCTAAGGACGTTGCACCTTACGTTGCGACTTTTCGGGAGAGCACCGCAAAGTCTCCACGCCCGGTGCAACATACTTTGTTCGAGACTCGCTCTGCGGCGCCGCTGTTCCAGCCCGCTCGGTTGATCTCAAGATCAACAGCGAGCGACTTAAGTAGCTGGTGGATAAGAAGTAGGATTCGGGCATGGGCCGTCCCACGCGACGAATCGAGATCAGCGAAGCTGCTGACCAGCAGCTCCGTGCGCTGGAATTCAATGTCCACGTGCATCCGAAAGTGCGCTTTCGGGCGACCCTGCTTCGGTTGCACCGTGCCGGCTGGACGGTCACCCAACTCGCGCAGCACTTTGATCGCAATCCGCAAGCGGTGCACAACGATCTGACGCGTTTTGAGCAGCAGGGCCTCGCGGGGCTTGCCGATGGGCAAGCCCCAGGCAAACCGCCGCTGGTCACCGCTGTGATCGAGCCGTTCCTCCACGAGAAACTGCGAGAAGACCGCTTCTGGACAGCCTCGATGCTCTGCGAGGCCGTCGCACAGCAGTTTCAGGTAACGATCAGTCCAAGAACCATGGCCCAGCATCTGCACCGCCTGGGTTACACCTGGAAGCGGGCGAGGTACTCGCCCGCCAAAACGCTCGACCCAACCCTGCAACACGAACACGCCGCGTCCATCGAGACGCTGAAAAGGGGGCACTGGATGGCAAACTCCGGTTGAGTTTTCTGGATCAGACGGGCCTGGGGTTGATGCTGTCCATCGGTTCGACGTGGACGCCTCGGGGCTCGGGGTGTCAGTTCGAGATCCCCACACGGTGGGGATCAAGTGGACGCATCAACCTCATGGGCTGTTTCACGTTTGACGGGGCCGATACCCGCCTGGACGTGCGCGAATTGAACGGAAACTGCACGGGCGAACAGGTCATGGCCTTCCTCGACACCGTGGCACGGACCTGTGACCCCCAGCGGTTGACCGTGGTGGTGTTGGACAATGCGCCCTTTCACAAGGGCGCGGCCCTGCGCGGGAAGATCCCCCACTGGGAGGCCCAGGGACTGTATCTCCGGTATCTGCCGCCCTACGCGCCGATGTTGAATCACATCGAGACTGTCTGGCGACAACTCAAGGGCTTTTTGATGCCCAGGCGCTGCTATGACTCTGTTGCTCAGCTGCGCGATGCCCTCGGCGCCGCTTTAACTGCCCTCGGCGCTCAGTTTATCTAACAATGATCCGCGAGATACTTAACTGCGCGTCTGTGCTCGCGTGGGCCCGGCGCAGGCGGCCCAGATTCAGGCCCTGGCGCGGCAGGACTGGCAGGCACAGCTGGGCTTTCAGGAGACGTGGGTTGGCCCCTTCAAAGTGGGCTGGGCCGACGGTGACGGCCTGAATATAGGCGGCAAGGACCGCGCGGGCATAACGGCCGACTGGCCCGCTGCGCAGAGCCGCTGCCTGTTTTCCGTGCCTACAGCGCGCGTGTGGTAAACACCATCACCTCGCTCCCTTCTTCCAGCGGGCCACCCTGAAAGGAGCCACTCACCCGGGGGCTTTCGAAGCCCGCACAGCGCAGCAGCCATTCCATTTCAAAGCGGGTGTAATAGCGCTGGGTCAGGGTGTAGTGACGCCGCTTCAGGGTGCCGTCCGGGGCGGTGGTGTCCACGTGGTACTCGGTGGTGACGTGCTGGCGCGCTTTGTCGTGGCGCTGCACCAGAAAGACGTCGGTGCGGCTGCCGTCCGGGGCGTGGAAGGTTTCGCCCTCGTGGCGCACGGTGTTTGGCTTGCCAAAGCGCGGCACGTACAGATCGAAGGCAAAGGTGCCCCCCGTGACCAGATGCGCGTGAATGTTCTCCAAGGCCTGCAGCTGCTCGGTGGGCGTGTACAGGTGCATCAGGGCATTGAAGGGGGCCAGCACGGTGGCAAACCGGTCCTCCAGCCGGAAGGTTCCTGCCTCGCCCTGCACAAAGCGCACCGTCAGCCCACCTTGCGCCGCGCGTGCCTGCGCCCGCTCGATCATGCGCGCGCTGGGCTCCAGCCCGGTGACCTGCACGCCGCGCCGCGCCAGAAAGGTGGTCACCCGCCCTGTCCCCGACCCGATCTCCAGCACCGGCCCCGCCGCCTGCTCCGCCACCCGCGCGTAGTGGTGCAGGTCGTCGCGGTAGACGTCGTACTGGTGGTCGTACAGGTCGGCAAAGTCATCGTAGTTCACAGGGAGAAGAGTAAAGGGCTCTGGGCTCTGGGCCATGAGCCATGGGGAAAAAGCGAGAGACGGGGGTGGGCCTACTGCCTCCTTCTCCCATTCCGGCCGCACCTCCCGATCTTTCCCCCATGGCCCAGAGCTCATGGCTAAAAAAAGCCGCCCCCCCGGACGCGGGAAGGCGGCATCAACTCCTGTCCCCTCAGTTCACCCGGACGCTGTTGGCCAGGGTGCGCACCACGGCCTCATTTTTCGAGTAGTCCTTGAGGTTACCGGCAATGGTGATCACCAGCATGCGCCCGCCCGCGCTGGTCACCATCAGTTCGCGGCGCAGTTCGTCGCCCTGGCCGGGGGTGGTGAACACGAACTGGGCCCAGGGCGCGCCGCCCACCTGCACCAGATTGGCTTTCAGACTGCGGATGTTGGGCACCTGGGCGCGGATCACGCCGGGAAACTGCTCGACCAGCTTGGCCACCTCGTTCTGCGCCAGCTTGCTCGCGCGCCACTCAAAGGCCACACTCACCTTGCGGTCCTCGGTCATGAACACAGCGTCAGGGCGGCCAGCGGCCGAGGGAAAGGCCGTGCGAATGCCGGCGGCACTCAGGGTCAGCAGTTTGGCGTTCGGTTCAACCGTCACGGGCACGTTGCCCAGTTTCACGGGCACGGCACTGGCGAGGGTGGCCGCGCCCAGGGCAGCGGTCAGCGGTACAGAAAGGAAGCGCCTCATGTCTGTGCCACCCTACCTGCCACGCGGGGGCTGCTCATGAACTGGGCATGAGGAATGTGCGGCCCTCTGGGCCTCGTCCTGACGCTCTGGGCTTTAGAGGGCCGCCGCCACAAACCTGGCAGCCCGCGCCCCGATCATCATGGTCGCCGCGTTGGTGTTGGCGTGCAGAATGCGCGGCATCACGCTGGCGTCGCCCACCCACAGGCCCCGGGTGCCGCGCACCGCCAGGGTGCGGTCCACCACGGCGCCGTCGCCGTCGCCCAGGGCCGCCGTGCCCACCGGGTGGTACAGCGTGGCGCACTCCTGAGCCACAAAGGCGCGCAGCGCCGCCTCGCTGCGCACCCCCTCGCCGGGCAGCACCTCGGCGCCGCGCAGGCCCCTGAGGGGCGGAGCCGCCGCAATCTCGCGCGCCTGCCGCACGCCCGCCAGCAGGCTCTGCAGGTCGCGCTCGTCGGTCAGGTAGGCCGGGTCCAGCACCGGGGGCGCCAGCGGATCGCGCGAGGCCAGCGTAAGGCGGCCCCGGCTGTGCACGTCCACCAGCACCGGCCCCACCGAGAAGTGCGCGCCGGGGGCGGTCTGAAAGCCGTGGTCACGGAAGTAGGCGGGTCCAAAGTGAAACTGAATGTCCGGGTCCTCGTCGGGGCGCAGGCCGGGGCGGGCGTGGGAAAAAGCGGCGGCCTCGGCCACGTTGCTGCTCAGGGGCCCGGTGCGGTTCCAGGCGTAGCGGGCCAGCGCGGCGGCGGGCGGGCCACTGTCCAGCGAGGGCACCAGGGAGCGGGTAATCACCGGCACGGCGAGGTGGTCCTGCAGCCCCGCCCCCACGCCGCCCAGCGCTGCGCGCACCGGGATATTCAGCCGCTCCAGTGCCGCGCGGGGCCCCACGCCCGAAAGCAGCAGCAGCTGTGGGGTTTGCAGGGCTCCGGCGCTCAGCAGCACGCCGCCCGCCGGGGCATCCAGGGTGCGGCCCTGCCAGCGCAGGCGCACGCCCGCCGCGTGGGTGCCGTTCCACAGCAGTTCCAGCACGTGGGCGCCCGTCAGCACCGTCAGGTTGGGGTGGTTCAGCACCGGCCTGAGAAAGGCGCGAAAGGCGCTGTAGCGCTCGCCGCCGCGGTGGTTGCTTTCCAGCAGGCCCGCGCCGGCCAGTTCCCCGTCGTTGAAGGTGTCTGCTGGCTGCAGGCCCAGCCCCAGCGCCGCCGAGGCCACAAAGGCGTGACTCAGGGCATGCGACTGCGCCCGCGCGCCCACCGGCATGGGCCCGCCCTGGCCCCGGGTGGGCGAGGCGGGCCCCCGGTAGTCCTCCAGCGCGCGGAAGGTAGGCAGCACGTCGGCCCAGGTCCAGCCCTCGCCCCAGCTGTCGAAATCACGCTTTGAACCGCGAATCCAGATGGTGGCGTTGATGGCGCTGCTGCCGCCCAGCACCTTGCCGCGCGGCCAGTAGAAGCTGCGCCCGGCAGCGTGGGGCTGGGGCACGGTGGAAAAATTCCAGTCCACCCGCGTGCGAAAGAGCTTGCTAAAGGCCCCCGGCGCGCGAATCAGCGGGTGGGTGTCCGGGCCGCCGGCCTCCAGCAGCAGCACCCGCAGTCCGGCGTCCAGCAGCGCGCGCGCCGCCACGCACCCGCCGGACCCGGCGCCCACCACCACCACATCTGCCTGTCCCCCGCTGCCTGTTGTCATGTGCGGCGAGTATAGGCCGGGGGCGGGCCGCGCCCGCTACACTTCCCCGCATGAGCCTTCCCCTTCCCACCGGTTTCACGGCCGCTGCGATGGCCGCCGGCATCAAGCCCAGCGGCAGGACTGACCTGAGCGGTGTGGTGTCCAGCCACGACTGCACCTGGGCCTTCGCCGGCACCCGCTCCACCACCGCCGCCGCGTGCGTGGAGCGCAACCGCGAGTTGTACGCAGCGGGCGGGCCCGTGCGTGCCCTGCTGGTGAATGCGGGCAACGCCAACGCCGCCACCGGCGCGCGGGGCGAACGCGACAACGCGGACATGGCCGGGGCGTTCGGCAGCGTGCTGAACGTGCCCGCAGCGGCCGTGCTGACCGCCAGCACCGGCATCATTGGGCACCTGCTGCCCATGGACCGCGTGCTCAGCGGCATTGAGCATCTGCCGGACGAACTGGCGAGCGGCGCCGACCTGTTCGCCGCCGCCATCATGACCACCGACACGCGGCCCAAGACGGCGCACGCCACCCTGAGCACCGGCGCGCGCATCGTGGGCACGGCCAAGGGCAGCGGCATGATTCACCCGGACATGGCCACCATGTTTGCCTTTGCCTTTACCGACGCGGCAGTGGAGGGCGAGGCGCTGCGCGCGGCCTTTCCGGCCATCGTGAACCGCACCTTCAACGCGGTGACGGTGGACGGCGACACCAGCACCAACGATATGGCCGCCGTGCTGGCCAACGGACAGGCGGGCGAGGTGCCGCTGGGCGAATTCCTGGCTGCCCTGGAAGGCGTGATGCGCGACCTGGCCCGGCAGATCGCCGCCGACGGCGAGGGCGCCACCAAACTGCTGACCGTGCAGGTCCAGGGCGCGCGCACCGAGGCCGAGGCCCTGGCCGCCGCGCGCACCTGCTGCGTGTCTCCACTGCTGAAAAGCGCTGTGCACGGCAATGATCCCAACTGGGGCCGCGTGATCATGGCCGTGGGGCGCAGCGGCGCCGCCGTGGACGTGGCCCAGCTGAAGGTGAGCGTGCAGGGTCAGCCGGTGTTTGCCGGCCAGCCGCTGCCCTATGACGCGGCGGCCGTGAGCCGGAGCATGCAGGCAGAGGAAGTGGTGTTCACCGTGGCCCTGGGCGTGGGCGAGGCCCGGGGCGAGGCGTGGGGCTGCGACCTGAGCGCCGAATACGTGAGCATCAACGCGGACTACACGACCTGAACGCAGGGAGACGTGGGGCGGGTGGAGGGCAGGTGATCTGGGACCCTGACGCCGGGAAGGTGAGAGAGGAGGTTTGACCTTCAGCTTTGGCAAGGTGTAAAAACGCCTGCCAAGTGGCGCAGGACAGGAGGGCTCAACCTCGTCACAGTCGCTCGAATTCCCTCACCTCCTGTGCCACATTTGGCGTAAGGAGGTGACGTGTGACGACGACCCCATTGCGCGCCCGAACGCCCGCCCAGAGCCCGTCCACTGCGGCGGCCAGACCCGCCAGTCCTGCCCCTGTGGCCCTGGCCAAGCCGCAGAAACCGGCTCAGCAACTCACCAATACCCTGACCACTGCGACCCGAGCCGCCACGGAGCAGACCCGGGTTGCCCTGAAGAAAATCAGCCGTCCCAACGAGGTCCTTGCCACTGAACTCCTGCATCAGAATTACGCTGTTGCTGTGGCGGGCAGCGCCGCTGTCAAGGCTGGGCAGGTGTTTGGGCCTGCTGGCACCAAACAGATTCAGGCCATCAATCAGGCGTTGGCAACGGCTTTCCTTCAGCCAGCAGGCCGAACAGCCAACATCGAGGACCTCCGCGATCTGGCCCGTTACCGGACTCAGCTTCTGGCTGACCTGACCGATGCTGGGTCCAATCCGGCCCGCAGAGCTGAGGTGAAGGCCAAGCTGGCGGCAGCCTATGCGCTGGCCCAGAAGGCGGCTGTCAGTACGGGCCGTGAGAAGGCTGGGGCGCTCTATGCCTTGCCCCAGGCCGTGGTGCCTTACAAAGTGTGGTCCGCCACGTACAACGAAACGGCCCTGAATCTGGCCGTGACAGGTTCGACCCGTCAGGTGAAAACCATTGGTGACACGCTGAGCCATGACATGCTCGGCTCCGGTGTGGGTGAATTGCCAGCGCTGGGCGCCGGTATTGTTGGCGCGGTTCTAGGTATCCGGGCCATGGGTGGGCGCAGCACGCCACCCCAGGGTGGGACTCAGCCACTGCCCCAGCGAGGCACACCAGCGCGCCCAGCCAGTGAAACGGGAACGCGCAGTCAATATGAGCAGGCGCAGCAGCAGGCCAGAGCCAGCGCGTACAAGTACGACGCCAAAAAGGTCACTTCCAACCAACTCTTTCTGGACGTGAATCCTAATGTCCGAACAGGTGAAACCCCGCAGCAAGCCGCCGCGCGGGTACAGGCTGCCAATGCTGAACTGCGCGCGCGGTTTCCCAAGATTGGTCAAGTGGACGGCCTGCTCAAAGATGTGCGCCCACATGTGGTGAGCAATGATTTTCTAGCCCGAGCACAACTCGATACAGGCGGGCAGATCAGCTTGCAAACAGGAAGTGCCGCCAAATTGGCGATTCCAGCATCCAAAGGCGTTGTCGTCGAGCCTATTCCAGGTTCAGCGGGAGAACCGATAG
This sequence comes from Deinococcus arcticus, assembly GCF_003028415.1. Classification (NCBI taxonomy): domain Bacteria; kingdom Thermotogati; phylum Deinococcota; class Deinococci; order Deinococcales; family Deinococcaceae; genus Deinococcus; species Deinococcus arcticus. The sequence goes on along the minus strand of NZ_PYSV01000002.1, from coordinate 140,744 downwards.
GCCGCTTTGAGTTCTATAACACCCCTGGTGGGCCCCGCAGCGGTTTTCTGTCTGGCGCAAATGCCATGTTGCCAGCAAGCGGTGGATACAACATCAAGTTTCTGACCGAGATTGGCAAAACCCCGCAAAACAGACCGAAATACGGAGAGGCGGCGCAGTGGAAGGCAGGGACCGAGCTGCCTGAGGGTTACCGCTATCAACTGGCACAGCGCACGATGCTCGAACGGGGTTTTGCGGGTGGACATTCAGCTGAGGCTTGGAAGAAGGCGCTCGACATATACGGTGATCAAGTGATCGTCAATAAGGCGGCAACCAAAACTATTTCATACAAAACTTCGTCTGCTGGGAAACTTGATACAGCCAGCCAGTATACATACAGTTTCAAAGGTCGTGCGGTGAAACAGCCCAAAACAGTTGGCGGAACCGCCAAAACGCTTGAATCTCTGGAGCCGGTTATAGCCAACCAGGTGGGGAAGTTTTTGTCTAGTAAGCCATTGACGACGGATAATCAGGTGATCACCGTGGAAGTCCCTGTCTTGAATAGATCCAATAAGACGGTTATGATGCCCATTGATGTTCGCATTGTTAAAAATCAAGTGAGTGGTCGACTGGAAATCGCAAGCTGGTACGTCAATGATAAAGCATTTACCATTGGAGGCTTGAAATGAATTATAGAGCGGTAAATTTTAGAGGTGATGGCTCGTATTTCATATCTGACGACCCTGAGAATATTCTTTACACCTTCATTTCGGGATCCGTAGGCGACATTATACAAAAAAGAGTCAAGGATTCTTCTGGATTTATGAAGCGATTCGATCCTATGGGCGAGGGCTATTACATTTATGCTCTTGGCGGTGCATCTCGAACCATCTATGCCCCTCAACCTAATGACCCTGAGCCGCAAGCTGAGGACGAGTGGACGGTTGATACAGAGGGCCCATATAGGTCAATCTCCATATCAGGCGATGAATTGCGGCACCTCTTCCGACAGGTCATTACCGGCCTGTTACCGCGCCACCCAGAACTGACCGCCGTTTATGACACCTGAGGGAAAGCCCGATTGCCGCGTGCACAGCCTCTACACAGTCAGCTGGGCAATGTATGGATGAAGCCTCAAGAACCCCTAAAGGTACGAACGTTGTCGTTCTGACACCTCTTCACCCCTAAAGCTGCTTACCGTAAAGCCATGACTGGACTTGCGCGGCAGATCACCCTGGTGTTGGCCACCCTGCTGACCCTGCTCATGAACTATCTGAGCAACGCCCTGCCCCTGTTCGGCAACAGCAACAAGGAGGTGAGCGACGCCCTGCCCAACGCGTTCACCCCCGCCGGGCTCACGTTTGCGGTGTGGGGCCCGATCTTCCTGGGCCTGCTGGTGTTTGCCGTGTATCAGGCGCTGCCCGGCCAGCGCACGGCGCGCTATGACCGGCTGTTCTGGCCGTTCTTGCTGGCGAACGTGCTGAACGTCTCCTGGCTGCTGGCCTTCCAGAGCCTGAACATTGGCCTGAGCGTGCCCATCATGCTGGCGCTGCTGGCCAGCCTGATCTGGCTGTACCTGACTGTGCGCGGCCTGAAGCCCCTGGGCGCCGAGGCACTGGCGTTGCAGGTGCCGGCCAGCCTGTACCTCGCCTGGATCAGCGTGGCGACCATTGCGAACGTCACCGCCTTTCTGGTCAGCATTGGGGTCACGGGCGGCGCCCTCGGCCTGAGCCCGCAGCTCTGGTCAGCCCTGCTGGTGGTGATCGCCGCCGTGATCGGGGTGTTCTTCCTGGTGCGCTTCCACGATTACGCTTTCGCTGCTGTGCTGCTCTGGGCCTTTTACGGGGTGTATGTGGCCCGCACGGATACAGCCATCGTGGCCCTGGGCGTGCTGGTGGCGGCGGCGCTGGTGGTGCTGGCCGGGCTGGCCAGCCTGCGAGGGCGAAAAGCCGCGCTGTAGGCCTCCTCCCCGGCCCTCTCCGTTGTGGGGGGGGCTTTTTTGCCAACTCTGAAGCGCTGAACGGGCTGGGGCAGCTGTGGCCGTGTTGGCCGAAGTCCTCTGTGCCCCTTTCGCTCACGCGGGGGGCTGCCTTTCACGGGTCAGCCCCTTTACTCCCAGTCCCAGGTGCGCCAGTCGCTGGGGCGGGCCTCGGTCGGGCGGGTGGCCGTGCGCTTTGGCCCGTCCGGGTGCGGATACCAGGGATAGGCCGCTGCCAGTGCCTCGTCCAGGCGGCGGCGCAGCAACCCGGCCAGGGCCGCGCGCTCGCGCTCGCTGAGGGGCGCCAGGGGCGCGGCCAGATGGTCCAGCACCGCGTCCAGCTGGGCCAGGTACGGCGCGCGGGCCTGCCGCACGGCGCCCTTGCGCAGCGGCTGGGGCTGCACCACGGGTACGAAGGCCGCCGCCGCCGTTTCCAGGGCCTCGGCGCGGGCCTGCGCGCGGGCGGCGCGGGTGCGCTCGGCGCGTTCGCGGGCGTCGGCAGCGCGGGCCTGGGCGGCCAGAAAGACGTCCTGGCGTTCCACATCCAGCACCCGGGCTTCCTCGTACAGCTTGACGGGCGGCAGGCGACGCCGGCCCATCTTCAGGCCGTTGGGGCGTGTGCTGTCGTGCTCGCCCAGAAAGCGGCGAATCAGCGCGGGGGTCCAGCCCCGGTCCTTCAGGTCCTGGGTGGCCAGAAAGCCTGGGGGGTTCACCGGGGGCGCCTCCCGGGTGCGGGGTTTGTTCGGGCTGGCCACCGTTACCCCCCTTCGCCCGGCCACTCGCGCCGCAGCAGGTCCAGCTGCACGCGGTCAAAGTGCTTCCCCCCCACCAGTCGGGCCTCGCGCACGCGCCCGGCCTCCTGAAAACCCAAGCGCCGCGCCGCACGGATCATGCGCGTGTTGCCGCTCCAGGTGGTGAAAGTGAGGACGTGCGCCTCTGTTTCGTCCAGTGTCGCCTGTACCCACTGCCGCAACGCCGCCGTGCCCAGCCCCTGGCCCCAGTGGGCGGGGTCGTAGATCAGCACGCCCAGGTCCCACCAGCCGCCGCCTGCCGGGTCTTCCTCGGCGCGGTTGACCATGCCAATGCACTGGCCACCCAGGTCAATCACCCGTTCGTGCGGGCTGGGCGGCGTCTCGGCCAGGCGCTCCACGTAACGCCCCAGGGCCTCGGTGGTGTTGCTGGCATGAAAATACGGCGCGTCCCACTGGCGCCACTCGGCGCCCGGGTCAGTCAGCCAGCGGCGCAGCACGTTCAGGTCACGCGGGCGGCGGCCCCGCAGGGTCAAGGCAGGAGCACTCACGCCGCGCATGCTGCCATAGACCCTGGGGGCCGACTGTACCCCTTCACGGCAGCAGGCGCAGCAGCGGCGGCCCCAGGGTAACGGCCCCCACCACCAGCGCGCTCAGGCTGGCCAGCAGCACCGCCGCCGCCGCCGTGTCCTTGGCCACCCTCGCCAGCGGATGAAGTTCCGGGCTGGCCAGGTCCACCAGCGCTTCCAGGGCGGTGTTCAGCAGTTCCAGCCCCAGCACCAGCCCGCAGGCCAGCGCCACCGGGGCCAGCGGCGCTCCCAGCGCCAGTCCCAGGCCCAGAGCCAGCGCAGCCGCCCAGCATTCAATGCGGAAGTTGGCCTGGTGCCGGTAGGCGTGCGCAGCCCCGGCCCAGGCGTAGCCCGCCGAACGCACAAAGCGCCGCCCACTCAGGGCCGAGCCGCCAGCCGGTCGCTCTGGGGGCCGCTGTGGCGCTGGCTCAGACACCGGCCGGCAGGGCGGCGCGCGCCGCGTCCCAGGCCGCGTGGAAGACCGCCCAGTCCTCGCCCGTGGCGCCTTCCTCAAACCCCAGGCCCTCGGCGTGGGGGTGGTCATGGCCCACCAGATGGGTCAGGCCGTGGCTGGCCAGCAGCGCCACTTCCCGGCTCAGGCTGTGGCCGCGTGCCCCGGCCTGCCGCGCGGCCGTGTCCAGGCTGATCACGATGTCGCCCAGGTGCGGCGGCATGAAGGGATCGCCGGGCTCCCAGGTGGGAAAGCTCAGCACGTCGGTGGCGGCGTCCTCGCCCCAGTGCTCGCGTTTCAGGGCGCGGATGGTCCGGTCGCCCACCAGTACCACGGTGACCTCGCGCGCCTGCACGCCAAAATGCGTCATCGCCGCCGTCAGGCTGGCCCGCAGCGCCGTTCGCAGGCCCGCTGGCGGGGTCTTGCGCACAATCAGGTCAATCACAGGGGCCAGTGTAGACCAGGGAGCCAGCGCCGCCCCACCAAGAGCAAGAGACCCCGGCGCAGCGTCACACCGGGGTCCTTCTATCAACCGTCACCGTTCAACCATCAGCCCTCACCCCACCGGATCACCTTCACCCTCTGGGATGCTGGCAAACTCGCCCCGGCGGGCGGCGCGTTTGTCCTGCTCGGCTTCCTCGGCCACCTCGTACGCCTTGATGATGCGGCCCACCAGCGGGTGGCGCACCACGTCCACCTCGGTAAACTCGTGCCACGCAATGCCTTCAATGCGGCTGAGCACGCGCTTGGCCACCGCCAGACCACTGGTGATGTGGCGGGGCAGGTCAATCTGGGTCACGTCGCCCGTGACCACGACCTTGCTGGAAAAGCCCATGCGGGTCAGGAACATCTTCATCTGCTCGCCGGTGGTGTTCTGGGCCTCGTCGAGAATGATGAAAGCGTCGTTGAGCGTGTTGTGCGTCACGACAAAGTGCTCGGTGACGTACAGCGCGTCCTCGGCGGCCACCCGGATGCACTGCATGGGCGCGCGCCCCACCTTTTCAATGGCCGTGATAAAGCGCATGGGTCGCCCGCCGCCGTGTTCGGCGTAGCGGTCGGCCTTGCGTTTCAGGCGGAAGGGCGCCACGCCGGCGGGCAGGCGGATGTCCAGCACATGGGCATCGTGGCGGTAGGCCACAGGGCGCCCATCCGCCAGTCCCGGGGTGCGTCCTTCGGCGGCCCGCACCCGGCGGTGGACCACGCCACCCAGCGACTGCACCAGTTCGCTCACGTCGTCGGCCAGCTGGGCCGAGGTGGTCGTGTACTGCACCCGGCAGGAGCGGCCCGCCTGCGTGACGGGGCCGCCATCTGTATCCAGCAGGCCCTGCAGCACCGCCAGGCGGACGGCCGGTGCATTGTGCTTGTACACGGCGGGCACGAATTTCTGCGCCGAGGTCCTGCCGTCCAGCCCCAGGGTGCGCAGGGCGCTGGTCACGGGATTGGCGATGCGCTGCCCGCCGCGCCCACCGGCCGTATGCCGCACGGTGTAGTCGTAGCGGTCCTTGTGCGCCAGGGCCAGCACAGGTTCGGGGGCCTGTGCGTTCAGGGCCACCTCCAGGGCCTGGACCAGTTCAGGGTCGGCGCTGGAAAAACTGGGTGTGCTGGTGCAGGTCGTGCGGCCGTCTCCCAGCAGCAGGCCCAGGGCGTAGGGCTCCAGGGGCACCGGCTGTTCGGGGAACGCGGCCGGGCCGCTCAGCAGGGGAATTTCGTAGCGGTGCTGGTGGTTGCTTCTCAGGTTGCCCATCATCTCGCGCGTTTCCAGTACGCGCCCGGGGCGGCCCCGCCGCCTGTCCGAGGGCGTGTGGACCGTCCACAGGTGTTCCTCGCAGCACTCCACGCTGACCCCATCGCTGAAAGTCACGCGGTACACGTCCTTGTCTCCCTGGGGATAGATGCCCACCACGCGCGTGGGGCGCCCGTCCGAGCCGATCACGTGGTCGCCCACTTCCAGACTGCCCATCTCGCGCCAGCCCAAAGGCGTGAGCACCTGGCTGGTCAGCGGCTGCGCCCGGCCGCGCATAAAGGCCAGCGGGGCAATCTCAATCACGCCGCTGGTCAGGTAGGACTCGAATTTCTCCTGGTCCAGCATGTCCTGCAGGGCGTCGTACAGGGGGCGCAGGTAGGGGTCAATCTTGGCCTGCAGGTCGCCGGGCAAGAAGCCCAGCTTCTCGCCGGCCTCCACAGCGGGGCGCGTGAGGATGATGCGCTTGACCTTCTTGGCCTTCAGGGCCTGCACCGCCATGGCCACCGCCATGTAGGTCTTGCCGGTTCCGGCCGGACCCACGCCGAAGGTGATGTCGCTCTTGTCAATGCTGTCCAGGTACAGCTTCTGCCCCGGGGTCTTGGGCTTCAGGCCACGCGGCAGGCTCAGGCCGCTCACCTGCGTTTCCTGGGCGAGGCTGCGGCCCTCGCCACTTAGGCGGGCGGCGCGCAGCAGGCTGTCGGGGGTCAGCTCGCCGCCCGAACGCACCAGGTCCAGGGCGTCGCGGACCAGCCGCTCGCCGTGCTGCACGTCGGCTTCTTCACCGGTAATCGTCACGGTTTCGCCGCGCGCCACCAGTTTGGCCTTGGTGAGTTCGCGCATGCGGCGCAGGTTGGCGTCGTTCGGGCCCAGCAGGGCGTAGGCTTCGCGGGGGTTGTCGAGGGTAATGGTGGCGCTGGCGCCGCCTTGGGGAAGCTGCGTCAAATGATCTCCAGTCGTGCCAAAGCACAGTCCTTCCCCACTTGGTGGCTGGGGAAGGAAAGGGGGGCGTGGGGCATTAAGGGTCGGCTCTCATTTTGTGGGCCCCCCCGGGGGGCGGACGTGTGCGGATCCACAATTGCGGCGCAGATGGGCCAGATGAAGTATTCCTCTGCGCCAGGATGCCCATGGACCAGAACCCGCATGGGCCAGGAGGTCGCCGGCGTCTGGCCGCCCACGAACCCGGCCGTACAGAACGGGGGAAGCGCAGCGGCCTGGGGTCAGAAGGCCCGGTGTCCTGGGGGCACAGCGGCCAGCCGGGCGCGGCCCGGGCCCGGGGTGGGTACACTGGGCGCGTGACCGTGCCGGACGCTGCGCCCCTTTTGCACGCCTTCCTGTTGGCCGACCCCGCCGCCCATTCGCTCTCGCCCCGGATGCATGCGGCGGCCTTCCACGCCGCTGGCCTGAACGGCACCTACGGGGCCCGGCGGGTGCCCGCCAGCGACCTGGGCGCGGCCCTGGCGGCCCTGCGCGCCCCGGGTGTACTGGGCGCCAACCTCAGCCTGCCGCACAAGGAAACGGCGCTGGCCCTGCTGGACACACTCAGCCCGGCGGCGCGGGCCATCGGCGCGGTGAACACGGTGGTTCACCGCAACGGGGAACTGCTGGGCGACAACACCGACGCCCCGGGGCTGATGGCGGCGCTGGACGACGCGGGGTTTGACTGGACGCCGGGTGCGCAGGCGGTGGTGCTGGGGGCCGGCGGCGCGGCGCGGGCGGCCGTGTACGCCGCGCTGCGGCTGGGCGAGGCGCGGGTGTGGGTGGTCAACCGGACCCCGGCGCGGGCCCAGGCGCTGACCCGCGCCTTCCCGGCCCCGGACCGTCCGGTGGTTGCCGCCCCCGCCGCCGACGTGCCCTGGCCAGAGATCTCGCTGGTGATCAATGCCAGCAGCGCGGGCCTGGACGCCCCGGACCAGACACCGCTGGACGCCGCCTGTCTGGCCGGGCTGCCTCCAGGCGCCCTGGTGTACGACATGGTGTACAGGCCTCTGGACACCCGCCTGCTGCGCGAGGCCCGCGCCCTGGGTCTGCGGGCCGAGAACGGGCTGGGGATGCTGGCCCATCAGGCGCGGCTGGCCTTTGGGCTGTGGACCGGGGTCACCGTGCCGGTGGAGGTGTTTCTGGGAGCCCTGGACGCCGGAGCCCAGCCGTGAACGCCCTGCGCCGCGCCTCGGCCCCGGTGATGGTGATGGCCCTGGTGCTGATCCTGACCACCGTGATGGCGCTGGTGGTGAATACTTTTACCCGCGAGCAGCAGCGCAGCCGCTTCGAGCGCGAGACCGATGTCTACACCCAGGCCCTGGCGGCCCGTGTGCAGATCTACGAGCGCCTGCTGGAAGCCACCCGCGCCGGCTGGCAGACCTGGGGGCAGCGGCTGGATGAACCGGTCTTTGCGCGCTACGTGCAGGGCGTGGACCTGCCGGGCCGCTACCCCGGGGTGCAGGCGGTGGGTTACGCCGCCTGGACGCCCGCCGTTCAGACCGCCGCGCTGGAACGCCAGTTGCGCGCGGCCGGCACCCCGGTGCAGGTGCGGCCCGCGCGCACCGGCCGGGCGCACCGCGCGGTGATTGCCCTGATTGGCCCGCCCGTGGCGCAGAACCTGGACGCCCTGGGCTTTGACATGTACAGCGAACCCGGGCGCCAGCGGGGCTTTGACGGCGCGCGCCGCAAGGGCCGGGCCCAGGCCACGGGCGCGCTGCACCTGATTCAGCGCGACGCCCAGGGCCAGCGGCTGCGCGGTTTTCTGATGATGCTGCCGGTGTGGCAAAACCCCGTCCAGCGCACCGAGCTGCAGGGCTTCGTGTACGTGGCGGTGCGCGCCGACCACTTTCTGCAGGACCTGACCCCGCTGCAGGGCGGGCGACTGCTGGCCGACGTGCGGCTGGGTGGGCAGTCCCTGAGCGCCGCGCCCCCGGACCTGGGCGACCAGTCCTTTCGCGCCCAGGAGACCCTGGAACTGGTGGGGCAGACCTGGGAGGTGCGCTTTGGCGCCGGGCCCGGCTTTGGCCGTGACCTCGCCGCCCTGATTCCGGCGCTGGTGGCGCTCACCGGCTTTCTGATCGCGGGGTTTTCCTTCCTGCTTGTCAAGGCGCAGGTGGATGCCCGGGGCCGCGCCGAGGGCCTGAACGTCTCGCTGGCCCAGGCCCGCGCCCGCCAGGAGCAGGCCCGCGCCGAATTCGAGGCCATCTTTCACGCCATGCAGGACGCGGCGGCCTTTACCGACACCGAGGGCCGCATCCGCATGGTCAATCCGGCCCTGAGCGCGCAGTTTGGTCTGGGGGCCGAGGCCCTGGCCGGCCAGCGGCTCTCGGCGCTGCATCTGGACCGGCGCCTGGACAGCCGCGCCACCTTCCAAGCCCTGACCACTCCGTACGTGCGCCACGGCGGCACGCAGTTCTACGGCGAGGCCCAGCGCTCCGAGGTGCGCGACCCCGGTGGCGAGCGCCTGGGCCTGCTGGAGGTGATCCGGGACGTGACCGAGCGCGTGGCGGCCGAGCGCGCCCTGCAGGCCGAGGAGCGGCGCTCGCGCAGTGTGCTGGACGCCATTCCGCACATCGTGCAGGTCAGTGAAACCAGCGGCGAGGTCACCTTTGTCAATCAGCAGCACCGCGCCGAACTGGGGCCGGGCGACCTGAGCGCCCACCTGCACCCCGAGGACCATGCCGCCTACGCGGCCATGTGGCGCGGCGCTGTGGCCAGCGAGCAGGGCGCGCAGACCGAGGCCCGGCTGCGCCTGCAGGGCACCGAGCGCTGGTTCGTGCTGAAAGTCGCGCCCATCTCGGACGGCAGCGGGCGGGTGACGGGCTGGGTCACCACCGCCACCGACATTCACGACCGCCTGCAGGCCGAGCGCCTCGCGCAGCGCAACGAGGAGCGCTACCGGGGCGTGATTGAGGGCATGCCGCAGATTGTGTGGCTGGCCGACGCCGGGGGGCAGGCGCTGTACTTCAACCGGCAGTGGAACGCCTACGTGGGCGACGAGCACGCGGGGGCCGGGCTGCTGCCACTGCTGCACCCCGATGACCGGGAAGACTACGCCCGGCGCTGGCGCGCGGCGCTGCACGCGGCCCGGCCCTTCGAAGCCGAGCACCGCCTGCGCGGCGAGGGCGGCGTCTACCGCACCTTCGTGACGCGGGGCCTGCCGGTGCGCGGCGCCGAGGGCCGCGTGATCGAGTGGGTGGGCACCAGCACCGATGTGGACGATTCGGTGTACGCCGAGAACGCCGCGCGGCTGCTGGCCGACGTGACCGAGCAGCTCACCGCCCGCAGCGAGGAAGGCGCGCAGATGCCCGCCGAACGCTACCGCGCCGCCCTGCTGCGCCTGAGCCGCTTTGTGGACAGCGGCGCCCTGTGGACCGTGGGGCCCACCCGGCTCTCGGCGTCCTCGCCGGGCGGCGCGTGGCGGGCGCCCGCCTTTGAAGCCTTCACGGCGCAGGCCATTGAGCGCGTGCTGGCCACCGAGGACCCCGTGTTCACCGACCGCGATCCGGCCCTGGCGCGCGTGGGGGCCACGGGCGCGCTGTTCTACCCCCTGATGGGACGCGGCGGGCACCTGGAAGGCGTGCTGGGCCTGCTCTACCGCCAGCCCATCAGCAACCGCGATTCGGATCTGGCCCAGGAACTCGCGCAGCGCTTCGCCTCGGCCCTGAGCAACGACCGCCTGCAGGAACGGGTGCTGAGCGCCCAGGCCGACCTGCAGCAGCTCAACCAGTCGCTGGAGGAGCGGGTGACGCAGCGCACCCTGGAACTGGAAGCGGCCAACCGCGAACTCGAAGCCTTCAGCTACTCGGTCAGCCACGACCTGCGCACGCCGCTGCGGCACATCGTGGGCTTTGCCGACCTGCTGGCCAGAGAGGTGGGCGAGGGCCTGAGCCCCAAGGGCGGGCGGTATCTGGGCGTGATCCGGGATTCGGCCGGGCGCATGAGCCAGCTCATTGACGACCTGCTGAGCTTCTCGCGCATGGGCCGCCAGGAGCTGCGCCGCGTGCCGGTGAACCTGCGCGACCTGGTGCTGAGCAGCTGGAAGGCCCTGGAACCGGACCGCCAGGGCCGCGAGGTGCACTTCGAGGTGCCCGGCGCGCTGCCGGTGGTGCAGGGCGACGAGGCGCTGCTGGAGCTGGTGTTCACGAACCTGCTGTCCAACGCCCTCAAGTACACCCGGGGCCGCGACCCGGCGCGTATTGAGGTCTCGGCGCATACCCACGGGGGCCAGGTGACAGTGACGGTTCGTGACAACGGCGTGGGTTTCGATCCGCGTTACGCGGATAAACTGTTTGGCGTGTTTCAACGCCTGCACCGCGCCGAAGAATTTGAGGGAATTGGCATTGGCCTGGCCAATGTGCGCCGGATCGTCACGCGCCACGGCGGCACCGTCAGCGCCGACGCGCAGCCCGGCGAGGGCGCGGTCTTCACCGTGACCCTGCCGCTGGAAGGCGCGGCGTGAGCGCCGACCTGAGCGCGCCCGGCCCGGCGTCGCCCGGCACCGACCGCGCCCCGACCGAATTGCCCGGGGCCAGCGGGGTTCTTTGCATCCTGCACCTGGAAGACAACGAACTGGACCATGAACTGGTCACCATGCACGTGGAAGGCGAGCTGCCCTGGCCGGTGCAGATCACCCGCGTGGAGGACGAAAGCGGCTTTCTGGCCGCGCTGGAAGGTCAGCCCCCCCACCTGATCCTGAGCGACTTTGCCCTGCCCAGCTACGACGGCCTGAGCGCCTACCGCGCCGCCCACGCCCGCTGGCCCAACGTGCCTTTCATCATCGTGACCGGGGCCATGGGCGAGGAAACCGCCGTGGACACCCTGCGCGAGGGGGTCACGGATTACATCCTCAAGCAGCGCCTGGAGCGCCTGCCCAGCAGCATCCGCCGGGCCATGGCCGAGGTGGAGTCCCGCCTGCAACGCGAGCGGGCCGAGCGGGAAATCCGCGCCCTGAACGAGAACCTGCGTGCCCGGCTGGACGAGGTGGAGCGGCTGCGCAACACTGCCGAGCGCCAGAGCCAGCGCCTGGAAATTCAGGCCCGGCAGCTCGAAGAGGCGCTGAACCTGCAAAAGACCTTTCTGGCCGAAACCAGCCACGAACTGCGCACCCCCCTGACCGCCCTGCACGGCTATCTGCGCCGCGCCGAGCGCGAGGTGGGCGGCTCGCAGACCCTGCTGGACGCCCAGCGCGTGGCCGAGAACATGACCCGGCTGGTCAACGACCTGCTGCAGCTCTCGCGCGGGGAACTGGTGCAGAGCATCGAGATGCACTTCATGAACCTGGGCCAGCTGCTGCGGCAGGTGGGGCGCGACTACGGTGTGGCCGCCCCCGAAAGCAGCGTGGAAATCGTGGGCGACCCAGGCCGCCTGACCCAGGTGTTTGTCAATCTGGTCACGAACGCCATTCGCGTGACCGGCAACGCCGAGCTGGTGCGCCTGGACATTCAGCCGCGCCCCGGCGAGGTGGAGGTGCGGGTGGTGGACCAGGGCCCCGGCGTGCCCGATCACGTCAAGCCCAAGATCTTTGACAAGTTCTACCGGGGCAAGGAGGCCGGGTCGGCCGGCCTGGGGCTGACCATCGCCCAGCAGGTGGTCACGGCCCACGGCGGCACCATTGACGTGGTGGACACGCCGGGCGGCGGCGCCACCTTCCGCGTGCGCCTGCCCCTGCCCGAGGAGGACGAGGAAACGGGCGTGGCCGATGACGCGCTGGACCCCCTGGCGGACATGGACCCCGGAAGCGCGCTAGCGTAAGGCATGAAAAAGACCCTGCACGTGACCTGGCTGGGCCAGCAGCGCTACCTGGGTGTCAGCGAGAGCGGGCACCAGTTGCTGATAGACAACAGCGCCGTCAAGGTGGGCGTGTCCCCCATGGAGGCCCTGCTGGGCGCCCTGGCCACCTGCACCGCCTATGACGTGGTGGAAATCATGAACAAGCGCCGCACGCCGCTGTCGCACTACCGCATCGAGGTTGAAGGCGAGCGCGCCGAGACTGCCCCCAAGCGCTACACCCGCATCACGGTGCGCCACATTGCCAGCGGCGCGGGCATCACCGAGGACGCGCTGCACAGGGCCGCTCACCTGAGCCACGAGAAATACTGCTCGGTGGCGGCCTCACTGAACAGCGAGATCGTGGTGGACACGCGGGTAGAGGCCGAGCCGGACCAGGCACGCTGAGCGCACCGCACGCCGGTTCCTCGGGCCCCACGCTCTGGCGTTCCGCCGGGGACTGGGGCCTGGGTTCTTTGGGCCCCCTTCGCTGTCCCTCTGCCCCGGCAGTTCTTATACGAACTCGGATTGAATGGCTGACAAAAGCGATTCAATTCAAGCGGACTCACAGAGCTGATTCGCAGAGCGACCAGCAGAAACACGTCCCTTCAGGCGTGGCGTGAGCAATCCGGTTCTGTTCCGGATTGTGAGCGTTACAGACGGAATCCGGATCAGAAGAGCACCGAGTCATTTCCGTTCCCGGTGCGAGGCCCTTTTTTCGCCCCTCGCTCTGCGGCGCAGCTGTCCCAGCCCTGCCGGTTGATCGGGGGCTTGGCAGCGGGCGACTTAAGGACGTTGCACCTCACGTTACGACTTTGCAGGAGAGCACCGCAAAGTCTCCACTCCCGGTGCAACGTCCTTTTTTCGATACTCGCTCTGCTGCGCAGCTGTTCCAGCCCGCTCGGTTGATCTGAAGATCAACAGCGAGCGACTTAACAGGACATTCATGTCTGCCCCGGCCGCTGATCCACCGGCCGGGCCACTGCATACAGCTGGATGTTCAGGGGCGCCTGCTGCGTGGGCCGCCCGCTGTACGTGCCGGAACCGTTTATCCCACCCTTTTTCCGGACCCGCCCTGCGGCGTGGTTCAGGGGCCCGCTGTGCCCCAGGAGTCTGCCATGACCCATACACCTGAATCCTCCGAAACCGTCAACCGCCGCGCCGCTCTGGGCTTTCTGGGCAAGGTGGGCCTGGGGGCCGCCGCTTTTGGCCTGGGCGGTGTGGCCAGCGCCGCGCCCGCCAAGAACATTGATGTGGACGTGCTGAACTTCGCCCTGAACCTCGAATACCTGGAAGCCGCCTTTTACCTTGCGGCGGTGGGACGCGTGGCCGAACTGCGCCGGATTGGGGGCGGCGCCGAGATCCGCCTGCCCGCCGGCCTGGACCAGAATCGGGGCATGACCTTCAAGGACGGCAACGTGCAGGCCCTGGCGCGCGATATTGCCGAAGACGAGCTGCAGCACGTCAAGTTTCTCTCCGGCGCGCTGGGCAAGGCGGCGGCCCCCCGCCCCGTCATTGACCTCAGCGGCGCCTTCCGCGCGGCCGGGCAGGCGGCGTCTGGCGGCAAGATCACCGGCTTTAATCCCTATCTGAACGACCTGTTCTTCCTGCACGGCGCGTTCATTTTCGAGGATGTGGGCGTGACCGCCTACAACGGAGCGGCCACCCTGATCACCAATCCGGCGTACCTGCAGGCCGCCGCCGGCATTCTGGCCGTGGAGGCGTACCACGGCGGCGCCATTCGCACCATGCTCTACCAGCAGCGTCAGGTGAGTGCAGCGGCCGGGCTGTACGTGGGACAGGTTGTGCAGGCGATCAGCAACCTGCGCGGCAAGGTGGGCGGCATGAAGGACATGGGCCTGAGCGACAGCCGGGGCATGGCCGTCTTCGCGCCGGCCGACAACAACGGCGTGGCGTACGGCCGCACCACCCGCGAGGTCCTGAACATCGTGTATCTGGCCCCGGGCGCCAGCCGGGGCGGCTTCTACCCGAACGGCCTGACGGGCTCGATCAAGTAGGGACCAGACGCCAGCAGGGCCCGCCAGGGCAGGGAACATGGGTGCGGCCGGAGGAAGGCCGCACCCTTTCGCGTGGCGCGGGGCCGTGGGCGCGGGGATCCCGCTCTCCAGCGCTGCTGGCCCCCCGGGGTAGGGGAGACCAGCCCTCCAGAGGCTTCGCCCGCTCTGCTACCCTGCGCCCCATGACGCCCACCCCTTCGGTGTTGCGGGCCGCCGCCTTTCGCACGCTGGCGCCCCAGCCCGGCGTGCAGGCGGCGCTGAACACCCTGGGCTTCGTGCAGGCTGATCCCATTCGGGCCCCCGCCCGCGCCCAGGACCTGACCCTGATGGCGCGCCTGCCGGATTACCGCGCCGGCGACCTGGAACGCCTGTACCCGGCCCTGGACGCCGAGGAGGACCTGCTGCCCAACTACGGCTTCGTGCCCCGGCGCGTGCAGGCCCTGCTGCACCCCCGCGAGGTCGAGCCGCAGGTGCTGCAGTCGCACCCGGAGCTGGCGGGCGCGGTGCGGGCGCTGCTGGAGGAGGCGGGTGAACTGCATCCCCGGCAGGCGGCGGCCCAGCTGGGGCGCGGGGGCGTGGTGAATGCCTGGGGCGGGCAATCCAGCGCGGCGACCCGTGTGCTGGAGGCCCTGCACCGCCGGGGCGAGGCGCGGGTGGTGCGCCGGGCGCGGGGCGTGCGGGTGTATGGTCCGGCCCCCCATCTGGCCGCGCTGCGCCTGAACCCTCTGCCCGAACCGGACCGCCTGCGCGGCGCCGTGCATCTGCTGGCCGAACTGTATGGCCCGCTGCCCGAAGCCAGCCTGGGCTATCTGGTGGGGCTCTCGCACCTCGGCTTTCCGCACCTGCACGGGGCGCTGCGGGCCGCCTTTCGCACAGCCGTGCGCGGGGAACTGGCGGGCGCCGTGGTGGACGGCGTGCGCTACGTGTGGCCGGCCGCGTGGACCCTGGAGGCTGACACCCCACGCGGGGTGCGCGTGGTGGGTCCTTTCGATCCGCTGGTGTGGGACCGCCGCCGCTTTGCGCACCTGCACGGCTGGACCTACCGCTTCGAGGCGTACACCCCGGCCCCCAGGCGGCGGCTGGGCTACTACGCGCTGCCTGTCTTTCAGGGGGAGCGGGCGGTGGGCTGGGCCAACCTGCGCCTGGATGGCCCGGCCCTGGTGGCCGAGGTGGGGCTGGTGCCCGGCGTGCGCCGCACCGCCGCGTTCACCCGCAGCCTGAAGACCGAACTGGCGCGCTACCGCACCTTTCTGGACGCTGCCGACGTGCAGGTGGTGGAGGGCTGAGCCTGTCGCGGTTCAACGCCTCTTTTCGGAATCCGTCTTACTCCCACCACGCGGCCACGGCGGCCGCCAGGGCCTGCTGCACGCCACTGCTCTCGCGGCGCTGGGCCTGCCGGGCCGTGGACAGGAGGTTCAGGGCCAGACCTGCCCGTTCCTGCGCGGCCAGTTCGGCCGCCGACAGGCGCAGGCCCCGGTCGGCCAGCGCCTCCCCGTACGCGGCGCGCAGGGCCGGGCCCAGGCGGGTACGCTCGGCCGGGTCCAGGCGCAGCGCCAGCAGATGTGCCAGGTCCTCGCCGGGCACGCTGGGGTGCAGCTGTCCGTAATCAATCAGTTCCGGTGGACCGCCGTCGCGGGGCCACAGCACCTGCCCGGCGTGAATGTCGCCGTGCACCAGGGTCCACACCGGGGCCCGCGCCAGCAGACTGGGCAGGGCCTGCGCCGCCGCCCGCAGGGCCTCGGCCGCGCCCGGCCCAGCGGCGTCTGGCGGGGACACCGGGGCGCTGCGGGCCAGCACCTCCTGCGGTTGCCAGGTCCAGCGCCCTTTCAGCATCGGCTGGCCCGGGCCGGCCCAGAAAGCGTGCAGCCCGGCCAGTAGGCGCACCACGTCCAGCAGGGCCCCCTCGCGCTGGGCATCGGTGACAAAGGCGCCCCAGCCCCAGGTGGCGTCTGTGCGGTCCACTGTGAGCAGGTGGGCCAGGGGCGGCTCGGCCCGCGCGGCGCTGTGCAGGTGCGGGGCGTGGGACACAGGTGCGTGCGGCGCCAGCTCGCGCAGGTAACGGCTTTCCCGGCGCAGGCGCTCGGCCGCGCGCGGGTTGCGCCAGCCGGCAGGCAAATACTTCAGAAACAGGGGCCCACCGGGACTGCGGTAGCGCGCGAAGGCGGCGCCCTCGCCGGTCCAGGTTTCAAGCACGCGGGCCCCGGGGAAGGCTGCCCGCAGCTCGGGCGGCCACATCCGGGGCCCGGTGGCCGGGGCGCGGCCCTGCAGGGTGGCGCCCCAGTCAGCGGCCCGGTCCCTCAGGGTGGGGGGCAGGGAAGGGGAAATGGAGGCGGCGCCCCGCTCAGCCCAGCAGGGAGAACAGGCCAGCCACCGAGCCGCCCGCTGCCAGCGCGGCAAACACGAACGCCCCCAGGCACCCCGAGGACTTCTTGGTGGTGCGGTAGTGACCGCTGTGCCCGTAGCCGTGGCGTTTGTGGCTGCTGTGGCTGCCATGCCCCACAAAACCGCCCTTGTGACCGCTGCGACTGAACGAGAAGGACCCTGCTGAAAATCCGCTCATGCCCTACGGTACGCAAAACGGCGCCGGGGGGGTGCGTTCCTTGGACCGGGTTCAATGTTGGGGATCGGGAGTGACACACTCGCGGGCGTATCATGCGTCCGATCATGAGTGAACGGAAGTATTTCGGAACAGACGGCGTGCGCGCGGTCGCGGGCGCGCATCCCCTCACGGCCGCCTGGGTCATGGACCTGGGCGCCGCTGCCGGGGAAATTCTCAAGGCGGGGCGCGAACACGCCAGTGTGGTGATCGGCAAGGACACCCGTCAGAGCGGCGACATGCTCGAAGCGGCGCTGGCCGCGGGCCTGACCAGCCGGGGCGTGCATGTCATTCATGTGGGCGTGCTGCCCACGCCGGGCGTCAGCTACCTCACCCGCTACCTGGGCGCCGACGCCGGCGTGGTCATCAGCGCCTCGCACAACCCCTATCAGGACAACGGCATCAAGTTCTTTGGGCCGGGCGGCCAGAAACTCAGCGACGCCACCGAGCACCGCATTGAGGCGGCCCTGGACAACCTGGCCGGGCTGCCCCCCGTGACGGGCGTGAGCCTGGGCGGCGTGACCAATTACTCCGAGGCTGAGCGGCTGTATGTGGGCTACCTGCGCGGGCACGCCCCGGACCTGAGCGGGCTGCGCATTGCCATGGACTGCGCCAACGGCGCGGCCTACCGCGTGGGCCCCAAGGTCTTTCAGGCGGCGGGCGCCGACGTGTTCGCGGTGTACACCACCCCCGATGGCCGCAACATCAACCGCGACTGCGGCAGCACCCACCTGGAGCACCTGCAGCGCATCGTGCGTGACGGGGCCTACGACCTGGGCGTGGCCTTTGACGGCGACGCCGACCGCGCGCTGTTCGTGGACAGCCGGGGCAACGTGATCCACGGCGACCACATGCTGCTGCTCAATGCCCGCGCGCGTGGCGAGCAGGGCGTGGTGACCACCATCATGGCCAATATGGCCCTGGAGGTGAAGCTCAAGGAGGCGGGCATTCCCCTGGAACGCACCGCTGTGGGCGACCGCTACGTTCACGAGCGCCTGCACGAACGGCACCTGAACCTGGGCGGCGAGCAGAGCGGCCACGTCCTGTTTCTGGACATTTCGCCCACCGGCGACGGCGTGCTGAGCGCCCTGCTGACCCTGAAGAGCATGAAGGCCCTGAACACCACCCTGGACGCCCTGTTCGACGATCTGGTGATGTACCCGCAGACCCTGGTGAACGTGCGCGTGGCTGACAAGAAAGCCATTGCCGCCGACGGCGAGGTGAGGGCCGCCGTGGCCCGCGCCGAGGAGCAGCTGCGCGGTAAGGGGCGGGTGAACCTGCGCCCCAGCGGCACCGAGAATCTGATTCGCGTGATGGTCGAGGGCCAGGACGCCAGCGAGATTCACGAGATTGCCCGCGTGCTGGCCGGCGTGGTGCAGTCGCGCGGTGCCCAGGCGTAGGTGCCCCAGCACACCCGCCGGGGGCATTCCCACGCCCCTCATGGCGCGCCGGGGTAAAACTGCACTCAGCCTGCCCGGCGCCGCCCCAGATCAGACTGGGGTCAAGCGCCGGGTGTGCAATGGGCCTGTTCCCTGATTTCTGGAGGTTGCACGATGAAACACAACTTGTTCTCTGCGGTGGCCCTGCTGTGTGGCCTGTCGCTGGCGGCGGCCCAGGCTGTGCCCAGTCCGCTGAAACTCACGGCCAGTACCTCGGTGGTCACCCAGACCACGCAAAACGGCAAGACGGTGGAAACCCTGACCGACGCCAGCAAGACCGCCGTGGTGCCCGGCACCCTGCTGGACATGGCCCAGACCTGGCAGAGCGTCACCAGGAGCGATCTGCGCAACATGAGCCTGAACATGAGGGTGGACCCGGCCACCACCTTCCGCAGCGCGGCGTGCAACGTCAGCGGCGTGACCACCCTGTTCAGCGCCGACGGCGGCAAGACGTTTGGCCCCGCGCCCCTGAAAAAGACCGTGACTGTGACCGAGAACGGCCGCCAGGTGCAGCGGCAGGTGGAGGTCAAGCCCAGCGAGTACACCAACGTGCGCTGGCAGCTGCCGCTGATCAAGGCCGGCAGCGAGGGCCGCTGCGCGCTGCGCGTGGTGGTGAAGTAAGCCGCACAGTCAATGCCGCAGGCAAAAAGCATCCCCCAGCCGGGTCCGGTGGGGGTGCTTTGTTGTGGCTGGCGGCGTGCCGCGCCCGGCCACCCGGGCTTAAGTACGTTGCACCTCACGTTACGACTTTGCAGGAGAGCACCGCAAAGTCTCCACTCCCGGTGCAACGTACTTTTTTCGATACTCGCTCCGCTCGGTTGATCTAAAGATCAACAGCGAGCTACTTAGCCCTGCTGCGCGGCCTTGGCGCGGTTGATCGCCTTGGCCAGACGGCTCTTCTTGCGGGCCGCGGCGTTCTTGTGCAGGGTGCTGCCCTTGGCGGCCTTGTCAATCAGGCTCTCGGCGCGGCTCTGCAGGGTGTTCAGGTCCTCGGCGCCGGTCTGGGCGGCCACCACGGCCTTCTTGGTGAAGGTCTTGATGGTGCTCTTGCGGCTGCGGTTCAGCAGGCGGCGCTTGAGGCTCTGGCGGTGACGTTTCTGGGCGGACTTGTGACGCAGGGCCATGTGAATTCTCCTTGTTCTCCCGCCGCCAGTCTGGCGGAGTCGGGGCGGTTCCTGCTGGGCAGGAACGCGAGCGTCCGGGGGCCCCGCGAGGGGGGGCCGGCGCGCCGGGGCAGGTTGCTGGCCCCGGGCCACCCACCCCAGGCAGGGAATGGGCAACCTCGTGACTATACCTGCCTTTGGGGGCGGCGGCAAGCGGCATACTGCGGGGCATGACGGGCCGATACCGCCGCGCCGGGCCACGCCGGGCCCCCGATGCCGACGCTGACGGCGCAGAACGGGTGCACCCCCCGCGCCGCCCCCCCACCCCTGAGGAGCAGCGCGACGCCCTGCTGGCCTACGCTTTTCGCGCCCTGGGCCAGCGCGCCCTGAGTGCCCAGGAACTGCGCGCCCGCCTGGAGCGGCGCAGCGACGACCCCGAACTGGTGGCGCAGGTGCTGGCGCGGGTGCAGGAACTGGGCTATCAGGACGACACCCAGGTGGCCCGCGCCGAGAACACCCGCCGGGGCGTGGGCGCCGTGCGTGTGCGCCACACCCTGAAGCGGCGCGGCCTGGACGAGGAACTGATTCAGGACGCCCTGCAGACCCGCGACCCGGCGCGCGAGGCCGAGGAGGTGGCGGCCCTGCTGGAGCGCCGCTGGCCCTCGTTTGCCCGCAAGCGCGATCCTCAGGCCAGTGCCTTTGCCTTTCTGGCCCGGCGCGGCTATCCCGGCAGCGTGATCTGGCCCGCCATCCGCGCCTTCCTGGCCGCTCAGGACCAGGAACCCGACTGGAGCGGGGAAGAGGAAACAGACTGATACGGGTTCCGAAAAGTTCCGTAACACGTTGCGGAACTTTTCCGACCAGAGGGACTCGAAGAGCTGCGCAGCAGAGCAGGAAAGAAGGCGGATTTCCGGGAATTGGAGGAACATCCGGCTCTTTCCCGGATGGTACGGAAATGGACGGAATCCGTATGAACCGTCTGGAACAGGGCAGGTGATCAGCCGTGGCCCGGTGCCATGGGCGGGCCCTGCAGGGATGAGGGAAGCTTGCTGGACCCTCTTGCCGGCTCACGCCTCTTCCGAAGCCCAGCCTCTTGCCGCTCGCAAGAGCGGGAAGCTACGTTCTGAGCCTGGTCACAGGCCCCCCTCAACGGTGCTGGCCCCTTGAGTCATACGACTTCCGAAAAATTCCGTAACGTGTCATGGAGTTTTTCCGACTGGAGGGAGAGGGAAAAAGTAGGGATTTCCGGGAATTGAAGGAACATCCAGCTCTTTTCTGGATGTTACGGAAATGAACGGAATCCGTATCACAGGACAGCCAGAGCCGCCTTCACATCAGGTCAGACCTTCCTCAGTCTGCCCTGGAGCCATCTGCCATCCACCATCCGCCGTTTGCTTGACACCCCCCCAGCGCGCGCGTAGACTACCCCCTGCCCTGCCGCCTGTGGCGTGGGTGCTTGGTCGGACTTCGGGGCGTAGCGCAGCCTGGTAGCGCACTTCGTTCGGGACGAAGGGGTCGGAGGTTCGAATCCTCTCGCCCCGACCAGCTTAGGACCACGGCCCTCCCCAGCGCGGGAGGGTTTTTCTGTACCGGAGCCCTGTATGCGCGTATACGCCATCGCCGATCTGCACCTGGCCTTTGTAACGCCCAAACCCATGACGGTGTTCGGGCCGCAGTGGGCCGGGCACCCGCAGGCCATCTTCGACCGCTGGCGCGAGGTGGTGCGCCCTGGCGATCTCGTGCTGCTGCCCGGCGACCTGTCGTGGGCCATGCGCCTGCCTGAAGCGATGCAGGACCTCGCGCCCGTGGCGGCGCTGCCCGGAACCAAGGTGCTGCTGCGCGGCAACCATGATTACTGGTGGCCCACCGCCAGCAAACTGCGCGCCGCCCTGCCCCCGGGAATGCTGGCGGTGGTGAACGACGCCGTGCGGGTGGGCAACGTGGTGGTGTGCGGCACACGCGGCTGGCTGACCCCGGGCCACGAGCCCCTCCCGGCCGACGACGGGCGCCTGCTGGAGCGCGAGGCCGAGCGCCTGCGCCTGAGCGTGACGGCTGCCCAGGCCCTGCGCCAGCCCGGCGACCGGCTGCTGCTGATGCTGCACTATCCGCCCGCCACCCCGCCCTACCCGGCCAATCCCCTGACCCGCGTGATTGAAGGTGCCCGGCCGGACCTGATTGTGTACGGGCACCTGCACGGCGTGCCGCCCGAGCGGGCCATGCGCCATGTGGCCGGCATTCCTGCCCACCTGGTGGCGGCCGACGGCCTAAAATTCACCCCCAAACTGCTGCTGGAGCCAGACGCGCCGGCGCCCGGCGTGCCGGGCTGAGCTGCCCTGCACGGGCCCCTGCACAGCGGCCCGCGCAGGGCTGTCAATTCATTCCCCCAGATTCAGAAGTCTGTGAGAGGGCGCCCCCTATCTTCAACCTCTCAGGTCAGGCTGCCTGCTGTTCCTATGCCCGGCCCCGGAGGTGCTTGCCCATGCCGCTTCAAACGTCTTCTCTGCGCTCCTCGCCTGCCGCGTGGCAGGAAGTGGACCGCCTCAACGACGAGGCCGACGCGGTGCTGATGCTCTCCATGCAGCGTGCCCAGGACCTGGCGACCCAGGCGCTGGCCCTGGCCGAGCGCAGCGGCTTTGAAGCGGGTGTGGCGCGCGCCCGGATGCTCATTGGCTACGGGCACTTTTACCTTGCCAACTACCCCGAAGCCAGCGCGGCGTTTCAGGAGAGCGCGGCGCTGGCCGCCCGCCTGGGCCTGACGGCCATTGAAGCGCGCAACCTCAACGGGCTGGCCATCACCCACGTGAAGACCGGTCAGGTGGGCGAGGCCCTGGAATACCACCTGCGCTGCCTGCAGATGGTGCAGGGCATTGGGGACCGGGTGGGGCAGGGGCGCACCCTGAACAACATTGGCAACCTGTACCTGGACCTGCGCGATTACGCCACCGCACTGCCCTATCACCTGGAAGCCCTGCAACTGGCCCGGCAGATTGGGCACCCCATCCTGATCTCCAGCGCGTCCATCAACGCGGCGCTGGACTACCACGAACTGGGCCGCTTTGAAGAGGCGCTGGCGCTGAATGAAACCACCCTGGCCCGCGCCCGCGAAGCCGGGTACCGCCAGCACGAGTTTCTGCTGCTGGCCAACATGGCGGCCAATCTGCTGGCCCTGGGCCGCCTGGAGGGAGCCCTGGCCCATGCAGAGGCCGCCACGCAGGGCTCGGAGGAACTGGGCGACCGCGAGAACCTGTGCGACGTGCTGGTCACCCGGGGCCGCGTGCTGTCGCGCCAGGGCGAACTGGAGGGTGCGCGCGCCGTGCTGTCGCAGGCGGTGGCCCTGGCCGACGAGCTGCGGCTGACCCTGCGGCAGGCCGAGGCCAACCTGCACCTGTCCGGGGTGCTGGAAGCGCTGGGGCTGTACCGCGAGGCGCTGCACCACGCCCGCCGCGCCGCCACCGCCGAACAGGCGCTGAT
This sequence comes from Deinococcus arcticus, assembly GCF_003028415.1. Lineage (NCBI taxonomy): Bacteria > Thermotogati > Deinococcota > Deinococci > Deinococcales > Deinococcaceae > Deinococcus > Deinococcus arcticus. The sequence continues at coordinate 117,900 of NZ_PYSV01000002.1, read as the reverse complement.
GGCCGATGTGCTCAGCCGCCGCACCCAGGTGCTGGCCACCCAGCTGAAGGTGGAGCGCCTGGAGCACCGCGCTGCGCAGGAGCAGCTGCGCAACCAGGAGCTGTCCAGTGCCAACGCCGCGCTGCAACAGGCCCAGGAGCGGCTGGCCTATCAGGCCCAGCACGACGCGCTGACCGGACTCTTGAACCGCGCGGCCTTTGAGAGCCATCTGGAAGAGGCCGTGGCGGGCGGCCAGCCGCTGGGCGTGCTGTTCCTCGATCTGGACCATTTCAAGCAGGTGAACGACACCCTGGGCCACGCGGTGGGCGATCAGCTGCTCATTCAGGTGGCCGAGCGGCTGCGGCGTTCGGTGCGCGAGGGCGATCTGGTGGCCCGGCAGGGCGGCGACGAATTTACCGTGCTGCTGCGGCGGGTGCGCGCCCACGAGGAAGCCGAGGCGGCGGCCGGGCGCATTCTGGCGGCGCTTAGCGAGCCCCTCACGCTGGCCGGACGCGAGCTGACGGTCACGGCGTCTATTGGCGTGGCCCTGGCCCCTGAAGACGGCAGCGACGTGACCACGTTGCAGAAGAACGCCGACCTTGCCATGTACCTCGCCAAGCGCGAGCGCCACGCGGTGCGCCGCTTTCAGGCGGATCTGGGTGCGGCGGCCCTGGAACGGCTGGAACTGGAACAGGCCCTGCGTGTGGGGATTGACCGCCAGGAACTGCGGCTGTACTACCAGCCCATCGTGCAGGCGCGCAGCCTGGAACTGGTGGCCCTGGAAGCCCTGGTGCGCTGGCAGCACCCCACGCTGGGCCTGCTGCCCCCCGGGCGCTTCATTCCGGTGGCCGAGACCAGCGACCTGATAGTGCGCCTGGGCGACTGGGTGCTGCGCGAGGCCTGCCGCCAGCTGCGCGAGTGGCGCGCGCAGTGGCCAGGGCTGTGCATGACCGTGAATGTGGCGCCGCGCCAGTTCGCCCGCCCCGGCTTTGCCGCCAGCGTGCGCGCCCTGCTGGCCGAATACGCCCTGGACCCCGACGCCCTGATTCTGGAGGTGACCGAGGGCGCGGTGATGGCCGAGGACGGCACCCCCCACGAAGCGGCGATGGCCGGCACGGGCCTGAATCTGGCGCTGGACGACTTTGGCACCGGCTATTCCAGCATCAGCCGCCTGCACCGCCTGCCTGCCCAGTGGCTCAAGATGGACCGCTCGCTCATTCAGGACCAGGGCGAGCCGGAGGGGGGCCGGTCCTCGCGGCCCATCGTGCGCGCGCTGATTACCTTTGCCCACGAGGCGGGCCTGAAGGTGGTGGCCGAGGGCGTGGAGCGCCCTGAACAGCTGCGTGAGTTGCAGGACTGGGGCTGCGACCTGATTCAGGGCTACCTGATCGCCCGCCCCGCGCCCCCGGAGGCGCTGGACCTGCACGGGCTGTTCTACCCGGCGCCCCTTACACGCTGAGCAGGCCCAGCGCCACGCCCCGGGCCACCGCCCCGGCGCGGCTTTGCACGCCCAGCTTGGTAAAGACCGCCTGCACATGGAACTTCACGGTGCTCTCGCTGACCCCCAGTTCGCGGGCGGCGCGCTTGTTGCTGTGGCCCTCGGCCAGCAGCGCCAGCACGTCGTGTTCGCGGGGGGTCAGGGTGACTTCGGCGGGCAGGGGGTCATCGTCTGCCGCTTCGGGAGACAGGGTGCCGGGCGGCGCCACCACCAGCCCCGCCGCCGCGCCCAGAACGCCCGCCACCAGTTCGCCCGGCGTGGCGTCTGGGGGCAGGGCCGCCCAGCCGCCGGTCAGCACCCTGTGCAGCGTGCCTGCCCACGCGCGCGAGCCCAGTGCCACCACTGCCTGCCCGGCCAGCGCGGCGGCGTCGGGCAGCCAGCGGTCATCCACGATCAGCACGTCGGGGCCCTCGTCCCCGGCGGGCGGGTACAGCCCGGCCCCCGCCAGAATGGCCTCCACGCCCGCCGCCAGCACGGCGGACCCCAGGGCCACCCGCACAGTGGGCTGGGCGATCATCCCGGGCAGCGTCATGCTCAAGGGTAGCGCCCTGCCCCGCAGCGAAGGTCAAAGCGGCGGCCGGTAGAGCTGCGGCGTCCTGCGCCCGGCGGTGCGGGTGCCTGTTCACAGGGCAAGCCCCACGGAAGAGTCAGAACGCTTGAGGTGCCGGCCCGGGCGGGGTCAAGCGCGGTCAGCGCTCCCCCACGGTCACGGTCACGTCCTGCTCCTCACCGCCGCGCAGCACCTTCAGGGTGATGGACTGGCCAGCACGGTCCCGCACCCGGCCCAGCAGTTCGCGCGGGTGGCGCACCGCCTCGCCGTCCAGGGCCAGCAGCACGTCGCCCACCCGCAGGCCGGCCGCCTCGCCAGGGCTGCCCGCTTCCACCTGCACCACCGTCAGGCCCAGGCGCCCGGTGCGCCGCGCCCAGCCGCGTTCCCCCGGTCCCCGGCCCCAGGGGCTGCCCCGACCGTCGCGCTGCGCCGCGCCCACTGGCTTGTCCCCGGGACCCGGAAAATGCACCGGCTGGGTGGCCAGCCCCAGGTAGCCGCGCGGCACCCGGCCGGTGCTGGCCAGCAGCGCGGCCACCTCCAGCGCGCGCTGGGCCGGCACCGCCAGCAGTTCACCGCGTGAAACGCCCGCGTTCAGCAGGCCCACCAGCCCCCCGCCCGCCCCCAGCAGCGCCCCGCCGCTGACGCCACGGAAGGGCGCGGCGCCTGTGGGCAGCCAGTTCCCCGGTTGGGGCAGGCGCGCCATAAAGCCCAGGGTGGCCTGCAGGCCGCTGCCGGGGCGGCCCACCGCCAGCAGCAGTTCGCCCACCCGCACCCCGCCGGCCAGGGCCAGTGGCGGGGCGTCCAGGTCCTCTATTCGCAGCAGCGCCAGGTCGGTGGACGGGTCGCGGCCTGCCACCGCTGCGCTCAGGCGCTGGCCACCGGCGCCCAGCACCGTCACGTCATCGGTGTGCAGCAGGTGGGCCACAGTCAGCACCTGCCCGGGGGCCACGACGGTTCCGCTGACGGGGCGGGCCGCCTGCACGGTCACCAGACTGGGGGCGGCGGCCTGAACAGCGTCGGCCATGGCGCTGGAAAGATCAGTCAATAGGGTCATGCCGCCATGGTGCGCCGCGCGGGGCGAACATACGCCCTCCGGTTGGCCAGCTCTGCCCCCTGGCTGAATGGGGAGGGCGGCCTCTGCCCTTCCGGTCTGCGGCGGCCCAGTTACGCTGCGGGCGTGACGTTGCCGCCGCATCCCTTCCGGGCCCACACGGCGTTCCGGCACGCGGCCTTTGCAGGGCAGGGCACGCCGCGCCGCCAGTTTCTGCCGCGTGAATTTCTGGTCACCCTGCTGGAACAGGCCCCCGCCCGCTGCACGACGCCCCCGATCTGGACTGGGCACTGGCCGAGCGGGTGCATGACCCGGCGTATCTGCACCGCTGGCGCGAGGGGCAGGTCACCTGGGCCGAAGAACGCGCGCTGGGCTTTGCCTGGACGCCAGCCGTGACCGCGCGCGGCCTGGCCAGCAGCGGCGCCACCCTGACTGCCACGCGCGCCACCCTGAGCCTGGGGTGGGGGCTGAACCTGGGCGGCGGCACCCACCACGCCCACGCCGACCACGCCGAGGGCTTTTCCTTTCTGAACGATGTGGTGATTATTGATATCTGCGGAGATCGGGAACAGAGGACATCCGGATCATGAGGAGGCACATGGCGACAGGCAGGGCGATTTCTCCTCTCCTCCGCAGAGAGCCAAACCCTCAGGGCGTGACCAACCTCGGCAGGTATCAATAAGTCGCTCGCAGTTGATCTTTAGATCAACCGAGCGGGCTGGAACAGCTGCGCCGCAGAGCGAGTCTCGAACAAAGGACGTTGCACCGGGCGTGGAGACTTTGCGGTGCTCTCCTGCAAAGTCGTAACGTGAGGTGCAACGTCCTTAGCGCCCGCTGGCTGCTGGACACCGCCCAGGCCGCGCGGGTACTGGTGCTGGACCTGGACGTGCATCAGGGCAACGGCACCGCCGCCCTCCTTGCCGACGAGCCGCACGTGCTGACAGTCAGCGTGCACGCTGAGCACAATTACCCCTTTCGCAAGGCGCGCAGCCGTCTGGACGTGCCCCTGCCCGACGGGACCGGGGACGCCGCCTATCTGGCTGCGCTGGCCCAGCAGGTGGCGCCCGTGGTGACCGCCTTTGCCCCCGACTTCGCCTTTTACCTGGCCGGCGCCGATGTGCTGGCCGGCGACCAGCTGGGCCGCCTTGCCCTGAATCTTGCCGGTGTGCGGGCGCGTGACCGCCGCGCCTTTCGCTGGGCCGCGCGCACCCGCACGCCCCTGGTCACGGTGCTGGCGGGCGGCGACCACCGTGACCCCGCCACCCTGATTCAGGCCCGGCTGAACACCATAGACGAGGCGCTGGCGGCGCTAACGGCGACCCGTTGAGCAACAGGCGGCGCTGGGCACCGGCGCCTTCAGCACCCCCCCTCAGCGCACCACAAAGTCAATTTCCACCACCGCTGTCACGTCCTTGTCCAGGCTGCTGGTGTCGTAGCTGCCGCTGTCCTCCACACTGGTTTCAAAGCGCGGGGTGATCTGAAAGACGCCCATGCGGGCCGTCTTCACGGCGCCCACCTCGTTGCCCGCGCTCTGGGCGATGGCCTGGGCGCGGCGCTGGGCGTCCTGGCTGGCTTCTTTCAGCAGCGTCAGGCGCATGTCGGCCAGTTTGGTGTACAGGTAACTGATCTCGCCGCTTTCCACCGTTACGCCGCCGGTGCTGGCGTCCACAAAGGCCGAGGTCGCCGCGCCCACAGCGGCCTGCACCCGGTCAATCTCGCCGGACTGCACGCGGTAGGACTGGCTGACCACGTAGCGCGTGCGCTGCACTTCCTCGTTCTCGCCGCCAATGGTTTCAATCGTGCTATAGCTCTCGGGCCCGGCACTCACAGGCTCGCGCCTCAGCTCGCCCTGGGCGAAGTTCTGGCCGCGCAGGTAGGTGTCCAGCGCAGGCTGCGCGGCCCGGAACTGGGCATAGGCGTTTTGCAGGCTCGTGTCGCTGGCGCTGCGCACGGTAAACGTCCACACCGCCAGGTCCGAGGTGATGGAGCGCCGCGCGCTGCCGGTCACGTTAATCACGTCGCTGGCGTTTCTCAGGTCCGCCAGGCCCCGCACCACCACGAAGCCGGTGGCCAGAAAGGCGGCAGAGGCAATGGCGGTGGCCAGCACGGCGCTCAGGCCGGCGCGGGAAGCAGGGGTCATGCCCCCAGCGTACGGGATGGCGGGCGGGTCCGGCGCGGCAGGTCAAGTCGCTCGCTGCCAAGCCCCCGATCAACCGAGCGGGCTGGAACAGCGGCGCCGCAGAGCGAGTCTCGAAAAAAAGTGCGTTGCACCGGAAGTGGAGACACTTCGGTGCTCTCCTGAACAGTCGCACCATGAGGCGCAACGCACTTAGCACCGCCAGCGGGCCCCGTGACGCCCGGTGCCTGGGGCCGCTATCATGGCCCCATGACGGCACTCCTCACGCCCCCGTAGCGAGAGTCGAGACCGCGCTTACCCCCACCCACAGACCGCCGGGCCGCGCCCCTCAGGCCCGCAGGAGTTCCCATGACGAGTCCCGACCAGCCCTCTGCGGCGCTTGCCAGCGAGATTGCCCGCCGCCGCACCTTTGCCATCATCTCTCACCCCGACGCCGGGAAAACCACCATCACCGAAAAGCTGCTGCTGTACGGCGGCGCCATTCAGGAAGCGGGCTCCGTGACCGCCAAGGAAGGCCGCAGCCACACCAAGTCCGACTGGATGAGCATTGAGCAGCAGCGCGGCATTTCCATTTCCAGCTCGGCGCTGACCTTCGAGTACGCCGGGCGCCACGTGAACCTGCTGGACACCCCGGGCCACCAGGATTTCAGTGAAGACACCTACCGCACCCTGACGGCCGCCGACTCTGCGCTGATGGTGCTGGACGCCGCGCGTGGGGTGCAGGCCCAGACGGAAAAGCTGTTCGCCGTGTGCCGCAACCGGGGCATTCCCATTCTCACCTTCGTGAACAAGATGGACCGCCCCGCCCAGGACCCTTTTGAGCTGATTGCGCAGGTGGAAGGCACGCTGAAAATCACGGCGGTGCCGCTGACGTGGCCCATTGGCGACGGCCCGGACTTCAAGGGCGTGTACGACCTGCAGACGGCGCAGGTGCTGGCCTTCGAGCGCACCTCCGGGGGCAAGCACCGCGCGCCTGTGCAGACGGCGGGCCTGCACGACCCGCAGCTCGAAGCGATGGTGGGCGCCGATCTGGCCGCCAAGCTGCGGGAAGACGTGGAGCTGATTCAGGGCGCCATGCCCGAATTCGACCCGGCCGGTTTTCTGAACGGCGAGCTGACCCCCGTGTTTTTCGGCAGCGCCATGAACAACTTCGGTGTGGAGCACTTCCTGAGCAACTTCGTGGAACTGGCCCCGCCCCCAGGTCCGGTGGACACCAACCTGGGCGAACGCGCCCCGGAAGCGCCCTTTGCCGGCTTCATCTTCAAGCTGCAGGCCAACATGAGCCGTGCCCACCGCGACCGCACCGCCTACATGCGCGTGATGAGCGGGCACTTTGAGCGCGGCATGGACGTGACCCACACCCGCACCGGGCGCAAGCTGCGCCTGTCGCAGGCGCACACCCTGTTTGCCCAGGACCGCGAGAAGGTGGAAGAGGCGTACCCTGGCGATATCGTGGGGCTGGTGAACCCCGGCGTGTTCCAGATTGGCGACGTGGTGAGTGTGGACGCCAAGGTGACCCTGCCGGGCTTTCCGCGCTTTACCCCCGAAACCTTCGCCACCATTGCCCTGAAAGACGTGGGCAAGCGCAAGGCGTTCATGAAGGGCCTGACCCAGCTGGCCGAGGAAGGCGTGGTGCAGGTCTTTTACCCCACCGATGGAGCGCGCGACCCCTACCTGGGCGCCGTGGGTCCGCTGCAGTTCGAGGTCTTTCAGGCCCGCCTGCAGGAGGAATACGGCGTGGAGGTGGAGTTGAATATCACCAGTTATGGGCTGGTGCGCTGGCTGGCCGGCGACCCGGCGGGTGTGGCCCGCTTTGCCCGCCACGTGGAAGACGACCAGGGCCGACCCGTGATGCTGTTTCGCAGCAAGTACGACCTGGAATACACCGCCGAGCAGCACCCAGAAATTGAATTCCTGCCGCTGCCCAAGGACCTGACGAGGGTGTAGAGGCGGTGATGGGCTGTGGGGCGTGGGTTGTGGGCAAAGCCCTTCTTGCAACCGACAACCCACCTCCCACCACCTCCCTGAAAGGTTCCGGTGATGGGCCGCGTGCGATCTTTGCCCAGATGCGCGCGGCTTTTGTGGTGGTGTTCGGCGGGCTGGTTCTGGCTTCGGCGCAGGCGGCCCCGCCGCCCGGGTATGTGCTGCAGGGGATGCCGCTGGTCCGGCAGACCTACAATGCCTGCGGCCCCGCCAGCCTGACCCAGGTGCTGGCCTATTACGGCCTGAAGATGAACATGGCCGAGGTCAGCCGCCAGACCCGCCCCACCGAGCGCTCGTACATGAGCGCCCAGGCCATCGTGAAGTTTGCGCCCACGGTGGGCCTGGAAGCGCGCCTGTACACCGGCGGCAGCCTGAACACGGTGAAGGCGGCGATTCGCAGCGGCATTCCGGTGATTGCGCTGCAGTCGCACATCACGGCGGCGGGCCGGGTGATTCCGCACTGGCGGGTGCTGGTGGGCTACAACGATCAGTCGGCGCAGGTGTACATCATGGACCCGCTGCTGGGCTACGTGGCCATGCGCTACAGCGATATGGCGCGTGTGTGGGCCGACCAGCGCGGCCAGTTTGCCCTGATGTACCCGCCGAAGCTCTCGGCCACGGTCAGGAAAGTGGTGGGCTAGGGGAGACGCTCCTGTCTAGCGCGCTTTCAACGTCCTGGCCCGCACCTATTGTGTCTGAATGAACCGGCGCGATATTGGGCAGAACATCCGCAATATCCAGCAGCAACTGCCTCTGCTGCCGGTGGTGCGGCCTCCAGCGCCGTGGCGGCTCACCACCTCACGCGCGGTGGGGGGCCTGACTGAGGTGGGTTTTGGCACAGGTTCAGATTGGCTCTTGATCGTGTCTGCGCAGGGCCGTGGTGTGGTGGACGGCTTAACAGGCGAACGGCTGGCCCGGGATGCAGAGACAGGCTCGGATTGGTGGAGCGGGGGGGAGTTGCTGGCCCTAGGTATTGGCGTGCTGGCCGGGCACCAGGTGCGCATGGCTGGCTTGGCAGGGGGCGGGCTGCCCGCTACCACCTACGATGGCTGGACCGTGAACATAGAAACTTTCGAGTGGCCTGTGCGCAGCGTGATCTTGAAGCGGCCAACTTGGTACGAGCAGGCAGACGCTGCACAAGGCTGCGCGGTCATTGCCAGAGAGCCTGAACTGCGCGCCACAGGGTTTTCCCCAACAGGCCAGTGTCTGGTGGTCGCTACCAGCAGCGAACTCTACCTGTACACCCGGTCTGAGGGGGAGTGAGGTTCGTCTCTAGAAGCGCGTGCGTCTCAGGTCAGCAGAGACGGACGCGCCACGCCCTTTTTTGACATCTTCTGCCGGTACATGCGCTGATCGGCTTCCTCGAAGGCCGAGATCTTGGGCGCGTGGCCGGTGTGCGCCACCCCGAAGCTCACGCCAGAGGTGGGGTACTCGGCCTGCATCTCGCTCTCAATCTCGCGCACCCGGGCCACCAACCGTTTTTCCTCGCTGGGGGGAGCCAGCACAGCGTACTCGTCGCCGCCCAGACGGTAGGTGGTGATGCCCTCGCCTTCCAGGGTGCGCAGATGCCGCGCAAAGGCGCGCAGCAGTTCGTCGCCCTTCAGGTGGCCCTGCTTGTCGTTGATGCCCTTCAGACCGTCAAGATCCATCACAATCAGCAGCTGGTTGCCGGATGCGTTGAATGCCTGCTCGAAGGCGTAGCGGTTGAGCAGCCCCGTGAGGGTATCGGTGCGCGCCAGGGTCAGGGCCTGGCGCAACTGGGCGATGGACGCCTGGTTCTGGCGGCTGAGCAGCCGGATCAGGTCGGCCAGGGCAAAGGCCAGCAGCAGGCCGTCCAGGGTGCCGCCCAGCAGGGTAAACAGTTCGGAATTGAAGGGCACGTCCGGCGTGAGGCCCACATTGCCGGGCAGGATAATCGCGGCCGGAAGAAACAGGGCCAGCAGGCCCAGCACGAAAAAGCGCGCTGGCTCAAAGCCCTGGCGCCAGCTGATCACGCCCGCCACCAGGGCCAGCACCAGCCACAGTGAAATGGCGCCCGTGGCCAGCACGTGGGCATAGGGCAGCAGGAAAAATGAACTGGGCAGCAGCGCCAGCGACAGCCAGATCACGCCCCGGCTCAGACGGGCCAGGCGCGGCAGGCGGGTGTCCAGCTGCAAAAAGTGCAGGTAGAAGAGCGTGTTCAGCACCGGCAGCAGGAAAAACCACAGGTAATGCAGCCGCAGGTCGCGCAGCCCGAACACGTCGGCGGGAATGTGGAAGGTAAAGGCCCAGCCCGCGCAGTAGGTGAGCATGTAGGCCGCGTAGTACAGAAACGAGCGGTTGCGGGTGCCCGCGTACACGAACAGGTTGTAGACCGACAGAGTAATCAGTGCGCCCAGCGCGGCCAGAATCAGGAAGTTTTCGCGTGAGACCTTGCGGCGGTAGTCCGCGCGGGAGCTGACCACGAATTCGGGCTGCGAGGCGTAGAAGGGGCTGCTGAAGCGCGCCACCAGCCACGCCCGCTCGCCGGGGGCCAGGGTGATGTCCACCCCATAGTGCAGCATGTAGGCGTGTTCGGCGCGGTAGCCGGTTTCGATGATCTGGGGCGGGCGGCCCTGGCGGTAGAGCCGGGCGCTGACCCGTTCAATCAGGGAGCCCTGCGGCGAGAACACCCATTCGCGGTTCTGGCTGGGGTTACGCAGCTCCATGACCAGCCATGACTCGTCGCCGGTCAGGCGCACACGTGGAACGGCGCGGAGTGACTGTTTCCAGGTGGGCACGGCGGCCCCGGTGGCGGGAAAAGCGTCCGCTGTGCCCCGGTACAGCGCAGAGGACACGGTCAGGGCGTCCGGCGACGCGGCGGCGCGGCCCAGTCCCACCAGTGCCAGCAGCAGGACAAGAACCGTCAGAACAGTACGGGACCGGCGATCTGAGTTCACGAACACTTTCCTCCCAGAGAATGACCTCAGTATAAAGTGAGGAACCTCACGTCAGATACCATGCCGCTCCCGCCGCCCTTTCGCTGCAGCCATCATTTCCTGCAGAGATGCCGGTCGGCTTGGCCTGTTGGGTGGGTCTATACCCCCATTGTGGTCTCACCCTTTTTCATGAAGACTGCGTGAACCCATGCCCCGACCTGATTACCTTTTCCTTCCGGGCTCTGTTCTCATGCACGCGCCGCTGGTCCTGCAGGGCGCAGACATGCGCGGCTTCTTTCTGAAGGGCGACCCCGAAAAACTGCAGGCCACTGTGGACGCGGGCCTGAACCGCGCGGCGCAGGGCCACGCCACCTTTCGCGTGCTGTCGCCCTACGTCATGCTCACCTTCACGCGGGTGGGCCACGCGCACTCTGCTCATCCCAGCGACGCGGCCAAGGGCTGGATCACCGAAACCGACATCATCACCTGGATTCCGGTGGGGCAACTGGATGACCGCGGACGGCTGCAGCACCTGTACTTCTACCCGGTGCACATCTGGGTGGACGACACCATGGCGCTGATCAACGGGCGCGAACTGTACGGCTACCCCAAATATGACTGCCAGTACGAGATGCCCGCTGCAGGCGAGGCGGGGGATTTCCGGCTGCGGGTCAAGGGCTTCGAGCCCTTCTCGCCGGGCACCCAGATTGCGTGGCACCCCCTGCTGGAGCTCACGCCCCACGCGCGCGGCGGCCTGCTGGGCGGCCTGAAGGACCGCGCCCGGCCCATTCAGACCTTCGGGGATCTGGTGCGCGGCGCCTTTGAGGGGCTGGCCCACCTGCCCGACTTCCTGATTCCCGATCTGGCCGGCTGGGAAGACCTGCTGTCGCTGCTGGCCGAGCCGCGCACCGACCAGCTGTTCCTGAAGCAGTTTCCAGACGGCACGGGGGTGGGGGCGGTGTATCAGGCCGTGGTGGCCGCGCCCGCCGTGGTGAACGCCGTGCATGGGGGCCAGCTGTTCGGGCAGGGCTATACCTGTACCCTGCACGACTTCGCCTCGTTTCCCCTGCACGAGACGCTGGGCCTCTCCCTGGGCGATCAGCCTGCCCACCTGCCCTTTGAGGTGCGCTTTGATTTCACCGTCACCGAGGCCCAGGAGCTCACGCCCCCGGCCCGCACCCCACCCGAGAAGATCGCCATTCTGGGCGGCGGCGTGGGCGCCATCAGTGCGGCGTACCACCTGACGCAGGAAAAGGACTGGCAGGACAAATACGACATCACCCTGTACCAGATGGGCTGGCGCCTGGGCGGCAAGGGTGCCAGTGGGCGCAACGCGGCGGCGGGGCAGCGCATCGAGGAACACGGCCTGCACATCTGGTTTGGCTTCTACGAGAACGCCTTTCGCATGATTCAGGGCATCTACGGCGACCTGGGACGGCCCCCCGGCGCGCCGCTGGCGACGTGGCAGGACGCCTTTAAGCCGCACGATTACATCGTCCTGAGCGAGCATATTGGCGAGTCATGGCGCCCCTGGCCGCTGATGTTCCCGCACCGCCCCGGCACCCCGGGCGACGGTGCCGAGCACCCCATGCTGTGGGAGGCCGCGCAGGCGCTGCTGGCCCAGATCAGGAAGTGGCTGGCGGACATCTGCCACCTGCACGTGCCCGAACCTGTGGCCGCCCCGCAGCAGCAACCCGGGCAGCACGATTCCTGGCTGCACCACCTCGCCGCCGCGCTGCAGGCCGATGTGGAGCATCTGGCCGCCAGTGTGCTGCACACCGTCGAGGGCGCCTGTCAGCTGGACTCGGCGCTGCCCACGCGCCTGCAGGGGAACGAGAACGAGCACAGTCTGCTGGCCCACACCCTGCAGGGCATCAAGGGCTGGATTGACCATCTGCTGTGCGCCCTGCTGGACCGCGACGACGAGATAAGGCGCGCCTACATCTGCCTGGACCTGGGCGTGACCACCCTGCTGGGCCTGCTGCGTGACGGGGTGCTGAAGGGCGGCTTTGACGTAATCAACGACATTGACCTGCGCGACTGGCTGCTGAAGCACGGCGCCAACGAGCGCTACAGCGTGAACAGCGCGGTCATTCGCGGCTTTTACGACCTGATCTTCGCCTACGAGGGCGGCGACTATGACCGCCCCAACGCGGAAGCCGGTACCCTGCTGCGCGCCATGATGAAGATTGGCCTGAGCTACAAGGGCAGCATCATGTACAAGATGCAGGCCGGCATGGGCGACACCATCTTCTCGCCTGCCTATCAGGCCCTCAGGGCACGCGGGGTGAAGTTCAAGTTCTTCCACAAGGTCGAGGCACTGACCCGCGACGGCGACGAGGTGGGCACCATCCGCCTGACCCGGCAGGCCACCGTGGCCAGCGGCGAGGCCCACTACGACCCCTTCGTGTACGTGAAGGGACTGGCCTGCTGGCCGAATAGGCCCAACCTGGACCAGCTGTTGCCGGAAGAGGCCCAGGCGCTGCGGCAGAGCGGCGCCAATCTGGAATCGCACTGGAGCACCTGGCCGCAGGTGTACGAGCAGACGTTCGGCAAACCGCTGCCCGAAGTCACGCTGACAAAAGGCGTGGACTTTGACCGGGTGATTCTGGGAGTGTCGGTGGCCTCGGTGCCGCTGGTGGCCCCGGAGCTGGTGGCGGGCAGCGAGGCGCTGAAGAACGCCACCACCTTCGTGAAAACCGTTCCCACCCAGGCGTATCAGCTGTGGTTTAACCAGACGCTCTCGGAACTGGGCTGGACCGCGCAGCCGGACGGCCAGCAGCCCGTGCTGAGCGGCTTTACCGAACCCTACGACACCTGGGCCCCCATGGACCAGCTGCTGTGCCGGGAGGACTGGCCAGACACCCCCGGGGCCCCAAAGAATGTGTCTTACTTCTGCTCGGTGTTCCCCGACGAGGGCCTGCCGCCGCCCAGTGACACCGCCTTTCCCGTCCACTGCGCCGAGCAGGCCAGGGCGGGTGCGCTGAATCAGGTGCAGCAGCAGCTGACCGCCCTGCTGCCCGCCGTGGGCCCGGCCGGCGAGTTCAACTGGAACCTGCTGAGCGCGCCCGACGACACCCAGGGTGAGGCCCGGTTCGACGCCCAGTACTGGCGCGCGAACATGGACCCCTCCGAGCGCTACGTGATGAGCGTGGTAAGCAGCAGCCAGCACCGCCTGCGCGCCGACGAATCCGGCTACCGCAATCTGGTGCTGACCGGCGACTGGCTGAACACGGGCCTGAACGCGGGCTGCGTGGAAGCGGCGGTGATGGCCGGGATGCAGGCCGCGCAGGCGGTCACGGGCAAGAAGGCGCCCATTCCCGGCGAACGGGACGTGTAACCGGGTGGCATGACGGGCCGGGCAGGTGATACGGACTGCCGTCCATTTCCGTAACATCCGGGAAAGAGCTGGATGTTCCCCGCCTTCGGCGCTGTTCCAGCCCAATTCCCGGAAATCCGTATTTCTTCCTTCTTCCGCTGGTCGAAAAAATTCCGGAACACGTTACGGAATTTTTCGGAATCTGTATGAGAAAGGGCGGCCCGGTCCGTCGGCGGTCTATCCCTCGTCGTGAACAGGGAAGAACAGGTCAGCCAGAAACGGCTGCGCCCCGGAGAGGCCTCGCAACACTTCGTGGGCTCTGATCTCCTGCGCGGGGCTCAGGGCCCGGGTGCGGGCGTAGACATCCAGGCCGGCCGGGGTCAACGGGGTGCGGGCAAAGACCGTTACCGCCCAGACATCCTCGGCGTGCAGCACCTGCCAGCGGCTGGGGGTCCAGCGGGTCAGCAGGCTCAGGCCGCGCCATTCCCAGCCGCCGCCCGGCAGGGGCCGGTCCAGCCCCACGATCAAGCCGGGTCGACCGCGCCGCGTGAAGCGCACCGTGTCCATTACCCGGCCGTCCGGCAGTGGGGCGTAGGTGACGCTGGGGTTGTCGCGCGTGTGCCACAGCGGCAGACTGGTGCGCACCACGAACCAGGTGCCAGAGACCACGGCTGGGTCGCTCACACGGGCCATGTCAGCCCCAGCACTGCCTCCACCGTCTGCTCCAGGGTCAGGTGCGTGCTGTCCACCACCGCCCAGCCGGCTTCCCGGAAGCTTTGCGGCGGCATCTGGCCGTACAGGCCGTCAATCAGCGGCGCCAGCACGCGGGTGTCGTAGGTCTTGTTCGTGCGGGTTCGGTTGCGGAAGTGGGCCACCTCCAGGGTGGTGTACAGGCGCACCGGGCGTACGTCCAGCCCTGCCCAGTGGGCGGCCATGGGCGCCACGTCGGTGGGCCACAGTACGTCGTCAATGGCCACGGCAAAGCCCGCCTCGGCATACAGGCGGGCGTGGTGGGCGGCGGCCGTGCGGGCCAGGGCAAACTGCCGCACGGCCTCGGGCGGATGGTCCAGCGCCGGCTGGGCCAGCCCCGAGACCACCAGTTCGCGCAGATCGTCAATAGGCAGGTGCAGCCCCAGCGGAAAACGTGACAGCAGCGCGCGCGAAACGCTGGTTTTGCCCGCGCCCGGACTGCCGCTGAACACCCAGATGGGACCAGTCATGCGGGTCATGCTAGCGATTGGACAGGGGAGAAGGAGGCTCAGCTGCCGGGCGCAGTTCGTACAGGGCTGGATCGGTCAGCAGGGCTTCCGAGAAGCTGGGCAGGGCCAGCAGGCGGCGCAGCGACTGGGCCACCCGCAGCATGACGAGGCTGGAGGTGCCCACCACATCGTGCCCGGCCGCCTCCAGCGTGAGCGTGCCAGCGGGGAGGGCAAATGGCTCTGATGCTGTGGGTTCGGCCAGCCCCCGCAGCACGGCAGCGTGAAATTCGCCGGGGAGCCCGGCGCGGCGATCTGGCGCTTCACCATAAGGCACGTCGTCCAGCGGCACTGGCGCTGGCAACACCACCACGAAGTCGCCCTCAGACTTGGGTGTGAAGGTGCCGCCCAGCAGCCCAAAACGTGGAAAGCCAGAGATGAAGTCGAGACTGACCGCCGCGTGGCGCTCCGGCCAGGAACCCGGGCGGCCCCCAGCGACACGCACTTCTGTTCCAGGCGGCAACTGGTAACCAGCGGGTAAGTCATCCACCCAGACATGCACAGACAGACTGCTCGGGTGAGGTTTTCGGAGACGGGGCCAGTATTTTGGCATGGCCTTAAATCACGAACTGGCCGTTTTCCTGCACCACCTCGCCGTCCAGGCTCAGGCGCCCGCTCGCGCGCAGGTCGGTAATCAGGTCCCAGTGCACGGCGCTGGCGTTCACGCCGCCCGTTTCGGGGTAGCTCTTGCCAATGGCAAGGTGAACGGTGCCGCCAATCTTCTCGTCGAACAGGATGTTGCCGGTGGGCACCTGAATGCCGCTGTTCGTGCCAATGCCCAGTTCACCCAGGCGCCGGGCACCGGGGTCGGTGTCCAGCGCGGCGTGCAGGACGGCTTCGCCTTCTTCAGCCGTGGCGTCCACAACCAGCCCACCCCGGAATTCCAGCCGCGCCCCGCGCACCACCTGCCCCTGGTATTCGGCGGGCACGGTGAAGGTCACCACGCCCTCGGCGCTGTCCTCCAGGGGCCCGGTAAAGACCTCGCCGCTGGGCATGTTGCGCCGCCCGTCGCTGTTGGCCCATGTCCGTCCGCCCACCCGCAGGGTCAGGTCCGTGCCGGGGGCTTCAATCCGCACCACGTCGGCGCGGCTCAGGCGTTCAATGATCCGGGCCTGCATGGTGCGCACCTCGCCCCAGGCGGCCACCGGGTCCGGGCGGTCCAGGAACATGGCGCGCATCACGAAATCCCCGAACTGCATTGCATCCATGCTGGCCTGTGCGGCGGCGTGCGCGGTCGGGTACAGGGTCAGACTCCACTTCTTGCGGGCGCGCGCGGCGGCGATGGGCGCCCGCGCAGCCAGCAGGCGGGCGCGCCGGGCCGCGTCCACCGGCGTCCCCGGGGTGGGGGTCAGCACCCGCAGGCTGCCGTCCAGCGCCTGCACGTCGGCCAGATCGGCGGCGTGGGCGGCGTCCAGCACGGCGTCGCTGGCCAGCTCGGCAAAATCCTCATCCTGGCCGGGGTAGTCCACACGGGGCACCGGGCGCGCCCCCCGGGTCAGCAGGGCGCGGGTCAGGGCGCGCAGCAGCGGCGTGGCCTCCTGCCCGCCCGCCACCAGCAGCCGCTCGCCTGCCCCGGCCATCAGGCAGTAGTCGGCCAGCAGCGCCGCGTGAAGCTCCGGGTCGTAGGGGACAAGAGGGTTCGTCTGCACGTCCGCGAGGCTACCACTGCCCAGGGCGGGGTATGCTCGCCGGATATGACGGCTCCGGCTTCCGCTCCCCACGCGCTTGATCCCCACCACACCGCTGTGCTGACCATCACCTGCCCGGACCGGGGCGGCATCGTGGCCGCCGTGTCGCAGTTTCTGCACAATCACGGCGCCAACATCCTGCACAGCGACCAGCACAGCACCGATCCCCAGGGCGGCACGTTTTTCATGCGCATGGAGTTTCATGTGGCCGGGCTGGACCTCGCGCGGGAGCCCTTCGAGCGGGCCTTTGCAGCGGTGGTGGCCGCGCCCTTTGGCATGACGTGGCGCGTGAGCTACACCACCGAGCCCCGGCGCATGGCGGTGCTGGTGAGCAGGTACGACCACTGCTTTCTGGACCTGCTGTGGCGCAAGCGCCGGGGTGAACTGAATGTGGAGATTCCGCTGGTGATCAGCAACCACGAGGACCTGCGCCGCGACGCCGAGATGTTTGGCCTGCCCTTTCACGTGGTCCCCGTGACCAAAGGGAACAAGGCCGAGGCCGAGGCCGAGCAGGTGCGGCTGCTGCAGGAAGCGGGCGCCGAATTCGCTGTGCTGGCCCGCTACATGCAGATTCTTTCGGGCGACTTTCTGGCCGCGTTCGGCAAGCCGGTCATTAACATTCACCACTCGTTCCTGCCCGCCTTCGTGGGCGCCAACCCCTACCGCGCGGCCTTTCAGCGCGGCGTGAAGCTGATCGGCGCCACCAGTCACTACGTCACCGAGGAACTGGACGCCGGGCCCATCATCGCCCAGGACGTGGTGCCGGTGACCCACCGCGAAACCCCGGACACCCTGATGCGCCTGGGCCGCGACGTGGAGCGGCAGGTGCTGGCGCGCGCGGTGAAGGCCCATGTGGAGGACCGGGTGCTGGTCCACGGCAACAAAACCGTGGTGTTCTGAGCACTGCCGGGGGAACCACAAGGGGTGTCCGTGTTCCGCCCGCCGCTCGTGTCCTTGAGCTGACCGCTCGGTAAGCGATAGGCTGATGGGCATGGAAAGCCTGTATCTGGTGCTGCTGACCCTTCACAACCTCAACCGCTGGGTGATTCTGCTCACGGGCATCTGGGCGGTGGCGGCCAGCCTGATGGGCCGCTCGGCAGGGCGGGCCTACACGGCGGCCGACCGCCGCCCGGTGGTGGCGTTTATGGGTAGCCTGCACCTGCAGGTGGTGCTGGGCCTGCTGCTGTTCGCGTTCATGGGCATGCAGAACATCCCGGTGTTTGCCGGCGCCCCGCGCTCCAGCTTTCAATGGGAGCACCTGGGCCTGGGCCTGCTGGCGGCGGTGTTTGCCACGCTGGCCAGCAGCCGCGCCCGCAAGGCGACTGGCGATCAGGCGAAGTTTGGTGCGGCGGCCCTGTGGAGCGGGCTGGCCCTGCTGACGGTGCTGCTGGCCATTCCCTGGTGGCGCCCCCTGCTGCGCTTCTTCGGCGCGTAAGGGCTGGGTTCAACCGGGAAGGGCAAGCCTCAATGGGGCTTGCCCTCTGCCGTGTGGTGCGGGTGTGGAACGGAAGCTGAACCCTACAGGTACTTCAGCACGTCCATCAGTTCGTCCACCAGTTCCTGCTCGTCGCCCCGGGTGGCGGCGGTCGCCACGTGGGCTTCCAGGTGCCCGCGCAGCACCACGTTGGCGGCGCCGTCCAGCGCGCCCTGCACCGCCTTGATCTGACGCAGCACATCCACGCAGTACACGTGGGGGTCGTCCAGCGAACGGCGAATGCTTTCCAGGTGGCCGCGCGCAATGGCCAGCCGCCGCGCCGCCCGCTTGCGGCTGTCTTCCGGCATGCACAGGTGGCCCGCGTGGGTGTGGGCCTCAACCCCCTCCTGGGGGGTGGGTGCGGGGCAGGCGGCGGCCGGATCGTGGGTCATCAGGGGGCCGAAACCTGGGCGCCGTAGCCCTCTTCCTGCACGGCCGCGATCAGCTGCTCGGGCTGGGCCGCGCCCTGCACCACGGCTTTCCCGGTCTGCAGGTCCACCTGCACGTCCTGCACGCCGGGCACGCTTTTCAGAGTCTTGGTCACGGCGGCCTGGCAGTGGCCGCAGGTCATGCCCGTTACATCCAGTTCAATCTGGGTCATGGCTGTAGCGTATATCCTCCCCCTGGGGGTGTCAATGGTCCCCAGAAGGATACGCCGCCCAGCAGCAGTTTTCGCTCTCGACTCTTGTTAATCCCCCAGGATCAGCCTATGCTGAGGGCGTCTGTATCCCCCATGGGGGGATTTGAGAAAAGGCCGTAAGGGAGGAACGCGATGCTGAAAACCATCGAATTGGGCGTCCAGGGCATGACCTGCGCCAGTTGTGTGGGACGGGTGGAGCGGGGGCTGGGCAAGGTGGAGGGGGTGCAGGAGGCCAGTGTCAATCTGGCCACCGAGCGCGCCACTGTCACCTACGACCCTGCTCTCACCAGTCCACAGGCGCTGCTGGCGCGGGTGCAGGACGTGGGCTATGAGCCGGTCACCGCCCAGGCCGAATTCGGGGTGCAGGGCATGACCTGTGCCAACTGCGTGGGCCGCGTGGAGCGGGCGCTGCTGCGGGTGAACGGCGTGCTGGGCGCCAGTGTGAATCTGGCCACTGAGCGCGCTGCGGTGACCTACCTGCCCCAGAGCGTGGGCCCAGGTGCGCTGAAAGCGGCCATCCGGGACGCGGGCTATGAGGTGCTGGACGCCCCCACGCCAGCGGCCCAGGAGGACCAGGCCCGCGAGGCGCGCGCGCGCGAGGTGGCTGAACTGCGCCGGCAGGTGACCTTCAGCGCCCTGTTCGCCGCGCCGCTGCTGCTGCTGGCCATGGGCCCCATGCTGATTCCGGCCCTGAACGACGCACTGATGACCACCTTTGGGCACGGCGTGATGACCACCCTGAACTGGGTGATGCTGGCGCTGGCGCTGCCCATTCAGTTTGGGCCGGGGCGGCGGTTCTACCGCCTGGGCTGGAAAAGCCTGCGGGCCCGCTCGCCCGACATGAACGCCCTGGTGATGATCGGCACCACGGCGGCCTTTGCCTACAGTGTGGTGGCCACCGTGGCCCCGGGCCTCTTTCCAAGAGGCACGGCCCATGTGTACTACGAGGCGGCGGGCGTGGTGATCACGCTGGTGCTGCTGGGCAAGTATTTTGAGGCGCTGGCCAAGGGCCGCTCCAGCGAGGCCATGAAGAAGCTGCTGGGCCTGCAGGCCCGCATGGCGCGGGTGCGGCGCGGCGATCAGGAACACGACGTGCCCACCGACGAGGTGCGCCCCGGCGACCTGATCGTGGTGCGCCCCGGCGAGAAGATTCCGGTGGACGGCGAGGTGGTGCAGGGGCAGAGCTACGTGGACGAGAGCATGATCACGGGCGAGCCGGTGCCGGTGAACAAGCAGCCGGGCGCTGGCGTGGTGGGCGGCACCCTGAACGGCCACGGCGCCCTGACCTTCCGCGCCACGCGCGTGGGCGCCGATACGGCCCTGGCGCAGATTATCCGGCTGGTGGAAACCGCCCAGGGCAGCAAGCCGCCCATTCAGGGGCTGGCCGACCGGGTGGTGGCGGTGTTCGTGCCGGTGGTGCTGGGCATCGCTGCGCTGACCTTTGCCCTGTGGCTGGCGTACGGCGGGCCCAGCTTTGCCCTGGTGACCACGGTGGCGGTGCTGATTATCGCCTGCCCCTGCGCCATGGGGCTGGCCACCCCCACCAGCATCATGGTGGGCACCGGCAAGGCCGCCGAACTGGGCGTGCTGTTCAAGAGTGGCGGCGCGCTGGAGGGCCTGCAGGGGGTGGGCGTGGTGGCGCTGGACAAGACCGGCACCCTCACCCGGGGCCGCCCTGAACTGACAGACCTGCTGCCGGCCGCCGGCGCCGACCGTGCGGCCGTGCTGCGTCTGGTGGCCGCCGCCGAGAGCCAGAGCGAGCACCCCATTGCCCGCGCGCTGGTGGAGGCCGCTGCCCGGCAGGGGCTGGCCATCTCCCAGCCAGAGCGGGTGGAAGCCGTCCCCGGGTTTGGCCTGGACGCGGTCGTACAGGGCCAGCGCGTCCAGGTGGGCGCCGACCGCTACATGGCCGGGCTGGGCCTGGACGTGACCCCCTTTGCCGCGCAGGCCCAGGCCCTGGGAGATGCGGGCAAGAGCCCGCTGTACGCGGCCATAGACGGCCAGCTGGCGGCGGTGCTGGCGGTGGCCGATCCCATCAAGGACGGCAGCCGCGAGGCGGTGCAGGCCCTGCACCGGCTGGGGCTGCGGGTGGCCATGATCACCGGGGACAACGCCCGCACCGCGCAGGCCATCGCCCGTCAGCTGGGCATAGACACGGTGCTGGCCGAGGTGCTGCCCAGCGGCAAGAGTGAGGCTGTGAAAGACCTGCAGGCCCAGGGTCAGCGGGTGGCCTTTGTGGGCGACGGCATCAACGACGCCCCCGCGCTGGCCCAGGCCGATGTGGGGCTGGCCATCGGCACCGGCACCGACGTGGCTGTGGAAACCGCCGACGTGATCCTGATGGGCGGAGACCTGCGCGGCGTGCCCAATGCCTTCGCCCTGAGCCGCGTCACCCTGCGCAACATCCGCCTGAACCTGTTCTGGGCCTTTGCCTACAACATCGTGCTGATTCCGGTGGCGGCGGGCGTGCTGTACCCGGCGCTGGGCTGGCTGCTCAACCCGGTGCTGGCGGCGGCGGCCATGGGCTTTTCCAGCGTGTTTGTGCTCAGCAATGCGCTGCGGCTGCGCGCCTTCCAGCCCCCGCTGCGCCCCGGGCCCCCGCCGCCTGCCACAGTGCCCAGCGGCACGCCAAGCCCAGCGTAAGCTGGCCGGCAGAGGGGGTGGGGGCGGGTGGTCCCTCACCCCTCGTGGCTGGGTACGTCCGGCCAGAAGATCA
This sequence comes from Deinococcus arcticus, assembly GCF_003028415.1. Taxonomy (NCBI): domain Bacteria; kingdom Thermotogati; phylum Deinococcota; class Deinococci; order Deinococcales; family Deinococcaceae; genus Deinococcus; species Deinococcus arcticus. The sequence continues at coordinate 96,712 of NZ_PYSV01000002.1, read as the reverse complement.
AGCTCTCCCTCTGTCGCTCTCCCATGTTTCCCGGAGAACCCCGGTATGCCCAAATTGACTGTTGGTCCTTACGTCGCTTCACTCAAGACAGGTCCGGCGCAGGTGCGCGACCGTTCCGCCTTTCTGGCGCGCGCCCGGCTGCGCGACGAGGTGCCCAGCGTGGCGGGGGCCAGCCGCTGGTGGGCCTGGGCGGTTCGTGTGGCAAGCCCGCCTTTTTGCTGCCGTACCTAAGGACGTTGCACCTTACGTTGCGACTGTTCAGAAGAGCACCGAAAAGTCTCCACTCCCGGTGCAACGTCCTTTTTTCGAGACTCGCTCTGCTGCGCAGCTGTTCCAGCCCGCTCGGTTGATCTAAAGATCAACAGCGAGCTACTTAATTCGCTGGACCGAAAAGAACACGCTGGCCCTGGAAGCGGTGGCGGCCGAATTCGACTGCTTTGTGGAATATGGCGCCTGTCCCCACCTGAAGCTGCAGGGCGGCGGCCAGGAGGTGGCGGCCGTGCAGGACTGGAGCACCATGGCCCTCGTCTTTCTGCGCCCCGGCTACGAGCGCGCCGAGGACCTGTTGATTCGCCTGCGCGGCGTGCTGGCCCCGCAGGGGGAGGTGTAGGCGGCGGTCACCCTCCGTCTCTGGGCGCCTCTGCGGCCGGCAGGGTCAGGGTAAAGGTGCTGCCGCCCGGCCCGGACTGGGCGCGCAGGGTACCGCCCATCTGAACAGCCAGGCCCCGGGCAATGGTCAGGCCCACGCCGCTGCCGTCGCCCCGGGTGCGGGCCGGGTCCACGCGGTAAAAGCGCTCGAAAATGCGCTCCAGGTGCTGGGCGGGAATGCCGTGGCCGGAATCGGTGACGCTCAGGACCACCTGCCCGGCTTGGGCCCGCGCGCTGAGGGTGACGTGGCCGCCGCCCGGCGTGGCCCGTAGCGCGTTGGCCAGCAGGTTGGACAGCACCTGCAGGGCCCGCTCGAAATCGGCCAGCAGGGGCAGCGGCCCGGGTGGGGGCGTCACCCGCAGCGCCACGCCCCGGTCCTCGTAGGCGTCGGCAAAGCGCTCGGCAGCGGCCCGCAGCAGTTCGCCGGCCTCGCAGGGGCCCAGGTGCAGGGCCACCTGCCCGGCTTCCACCCGCGACACCAGGCTCAGATCAGCGGCCAGCCGTTCCAGGGCGCGCAGTTCGCGCGTCATGGCCGGTGCGGCCTGTTCGGGGGGCAGCACGCCGTCGCTCAGGGCCTCGGCGTACCCGCGCAGGGCGGCCAGCGGCGCGCGCAGCTCGTGGCCCACGTTGCCGATCAGGGCCACGCGGTCCTGCTCCACGCGGTCCAGTTCGCCGGCCAGCACATTGAAGTGGTGGGCCAGCTGCGCCAGTTCGTCGCGCCCCTCTTCAGGCAGGCGCCGCGCGTAGTCCCCGCCCGCCAGGGCCTGACTGCCCCCAGAGAGCAGCCGCACCGAACGCACAATGCGCTGCGAGGTGAGCAGGGCCGTGCCCGCCGCCACCAGCGCCGCAAAGGGCAGGGCGGCCAGCAGCGCGCCGGTCAGGGTGCCGCGCATCCCGCGTTCCAGGTCCGGCTGCAGCGCCCGGCCTTCCGGGCCCAGCAGCGCGACCATCTGCTGAACGTGGTGGTGGTAAAAGGCGGGCGCGCTCCACTCGGCCAGCCCCAGCAGGGCGCCCAGGGCCAGCACGGTCACCAGCAGGTGCCCCAGAAAGAGGCGGGGAAAGAGCCTCATGCGGGGGCGCCGGGCCGGGCCGCCCGGGGCGCGCTCATACGGATGCCGTCCATGTCCGGCACATCCGGAAAGAAGGGGATGGTCCGCGCCTGCGGAGCCTCTCAGGGCCAATGCCCGGAACTCCGTCTTGGTTCCCTCGGCCTCTGGTCGGCAACATTCCATAGGACGTTACAGAATTTTCCGGACCCCGTATCATCCGTCCTCCCGGAAGCGGTAGCCCACGCCGCGCACCGTTTCGATGAACCGGGGGTGATCGGGCTGCTCGCCCAGTTTGCGGCGCAGGGCCGCCATCTGCACGTCCACCACCCGTTCCACACCAGGAAAATCGGGGCCCCAGACCCGTTCGAGCAGCCGGGCGCGCGACCACACGAAGCCCGGGTGGCGCGCCAGGGTCAGCAGCAGATCGAACTCCAGTCGGGACAGGGTCAGCTCCTGGCCGTCCAGGCGGGCGGCCCGGCGCCCCTCGTCCAGCCACAGCCCAGAGACCGCCACGCTGGCCCCCAGGCGGGCGCGGCGCAGCAGGGCGCGCACCCGGGCGACCACCTCGCGCGGGGAAAAGGGTTTGGTCACGTAGTCGTCGGCGCCCGCGTCCAGACCACGCAGGCGGTCTTCTTCCTCGCCCCGGGCGGTCAGCAGCAGCAGCGGAAAGTCCGGGTGCGCGCGCCGATGCTGCCGGGCCAGTTCCAGGCCGCTCTGGCCCGGCAGCATCCAGTCCACAATGGCCAGATCGGCGCTGGCCAGGGCCTGCCGGGCGCCCAGGCCGTCGCGGGCTTCCAGCACCGTGTGGCCCTCGGCACGCAGGTAGGCCCCCAGGATGTCCAGAATGGCGGGGTCGTCGTCAACAATCAGGATGCGGGCCATGCGTCTGTTCCCAGAGTAGGGTGCCCGGAGGCACGCCGCTTATTTCTGGCGCAGCAGCCACACCTGAAACGCGTACAGTTCCGCCGCCTGCCCCGTGATGATGTCGCGCGAGAGCTTCAGGATGCGGCTGTCCCCGCTGTTTTGCAGGGCGAGGCTGGCCATCTCCAGCGCCGAGGCGTGGTGCGGCCGCATGCCCTGCACAAAGGCGCGGTCCGGGTTGGCGGCCGTCTTCAGCGGCGCCACCATGCCTTTCATGTGCCCGGCCATCTGGTCGCGCCGCGCGGTGTCCACGCCGCCCAGGCCAGAGAGCCACCCCGTCATGACCGAGATTTCCCGGCTCTGGTCGCGAATCACGGCAGCCACCCAGGCTTTCACCTGCGCGTCTTTCACCCGGCCCTGCACCGCGCGGGCCATGTCCACGGCGCCCTGGTGGTGGGCGATCATCATGGACAGGTAGGCGCGGTCAAAGGCGCGCCCGCTGAGGGTGGCCAGCCCGGCCGGGGCGGCTTTGGCCGTGGCTGGTGCTGCGCCGTGCATGCTGTGGTCGGCCTGGGCCTGCGCGGGCAGGGGAGAGAGCAGCAGCGCCAGGGTGGTCAGGGCCAGAGGCTTGAAGGTCATGGCCCCAGGCTAGAAGAGGCGTGTTCAGGTTCTGTAAACGTGAACGGGGGCCCCGTCAGGGTGTGGTGGCGGCCGGGCGGCTGGCCCCGGGCCCCACAATCTGCGGCAGCACGTCCTGCAGCCGCTGCATGGACAGGCCAAAGACGGTGCGGGCCGGTTCGTTGGGGGCCGAATTGCCCTCCTTGAGCATGGCGTACTGGTCGCGCGTGATGGGCGGCTTGGGCAGCACCTGCATCAGCGGCACGGCCAGATTCATCAGGGCCAGGGGCACCGGCACGATGGGCTTGCGTTTGCCCAGGGCCTGCAGTTCCAGTTCCAGCAGCTGCCGGAAGGTGAATTCCTCGGGGCCGGTCAGGGCGTAGGTGTCGCGCAGGCCCACCTCGCCCCCGGCGGCTGTGGCAAAAGCGCGGGCCACGTCCGCCACGCCCACCGGCCGGAAGGGAAATGAGCCGTCACCAATCTGCGGCACCACGGGCGCCGTGCTCACCAGTTCGCGCAGCACCCGCCCAAAAAAGTCGTCGCCGGGCCCAAAAATCAGGCTGGGCTGAAAGATGGTCCAGCGCAGGCCACTGGCGCGCACCAGCGCCTCGGCCCGGCCCTTGGAACTGGAATAGCCGCTCTGGCTGTCCTCGCGGGCGCCCAGGGCGCTCATGTGCACGTAGCGCGCGCCGCGCGGCGTGGCGGCCAGCACGTGGCGGGTGCCCTCTACATGCACCCGCTCGAAGGTCTGCGCGCCCGTCTCGGCAATGATGCCCACCAGATGCACCACCGCCGCCGGATCACTGGCCGCCACCGCCCGCTCCACGCTGCCGGGGTCGGTCACGTCCAGCTTCAGGCCGTGGGCGCCGCCACTGGCCTCGCCGCGCCTGGACCCGGCCCACACCATATGCCCACGCGCGACCAGTTCGCGCACCACCGCCTGTCCCACGAAGCCGCTGGCTCCGGTCACGAGTATGTTCATGCGTCTCCTTGTGGTTCTTCGGGCGCGCGGTGCAGCTGCGCGGCGATGATCTGCGCGGCGCGCGGCGCGTCCGGGCCCGCGTACAGGCCGCCCAGTTCGGCCGCCAGTTCGGGGCGGGCGTTGAGCAGCGCCCCGCCCAGAAACAGCGGCGCGCCCAGGCCGTCCAGATCGTGCAGGTGCGCGCGCGTGGCGGCCAGGGCCCACTCACCGTTCAGGGCCAGCAGCACCGCGCGGGCCCGGCGCAGGCGGGCAAACACGGCCAGATCGCCCAGCGGCACGTTGGCGCCCAGGTACGCCACCCGCACGCCCCGGCGCCGCAGCGCCAGGGTGAGCATCATCAGGCCCAGTTCGTGCGATTCGCCCGGCGCGCAGGCGGCCACTGCCAGCGGCCCGAAGCCTTCTTGCACGCCGGCCAGTTCCATCAGGTGCGACAGCCGGGCGCGCACAAAGGCGCTGGCCTGATGTTCGTGGGCCACCGTGATTTCGCCGCGTTCCCACCGCTGCCCGATCTCCACCAGTGTGGGGGAGAGCACGGCGGTCAGCACGTCTTCCACTGGCAGCTGCGCGTGAATCTGGCCCAGCAGGGCCGCCGCGCCGTCCATATCCGAGGCCAGCAGCGCCTGGGTCAGCCCGGCGCTCCATTCGGCGGGGGTGCGGCCCAGGCGCTCATCGGGGGGCGGGGCGGCGTCCGGGGCCAGTTCGGCGCAGGTGAGCGCGGCGGCGCGGCTGGCCGGCACGCCCGCATTCAGGTGCGCCTGCATGCGCTGAATGGCCGCCACGTCCTGCGGCGAATACAGCCGGTAGCCGCTGGCGTTGCGCTCGGGGTGGGGAAAGCCGTAGCGCCGTTCCCACTGCCGCAGGGTGGTGGCGGGCACGCCGGTTTGCGCCTCAACCTCCGAGGCGGTAAACATGGCGGTCTGTGACCAGCCGGCCGGTGTGCTCATCGTGCTCATTGTGCGTGTTGCTGGGCCTGGAGACCGTAAGCAGGCCCGCAAGCGTGCCCGGCGCGGGGCATCTGCCTGCCCGGGGCGCGTAGCATAAGCAGCCGTGTTCCGCTCCTCTGCCGCCCGCGCTTCCCTGCCGCTGCGCCGGGTGCTGGTGGTCTCGCGCCCGGCGCTGTGGGTCAACACTGTGGGCACCCTGGTCACCGGCACGTGGCTCAGCGGGCATCTGTACAGCCTGCACCCGGGGCTGCTGGCGCTGCTGGCGTACCTCACGCTGCCCTTTAACCTGCTGATCTACGGCCTGAACGACCTCTTTGACCGCGAGGAAGACGCCCGCAGCAGCCGCAAGGGCGGCTGGCAGGGGGCGCGGCTGGCCGCGCACGAAACGGCGCCGCTGCTGCGCGTGACCGCGTGGCTGAATCTGCCGGCCCTGGGGGCGCTGGCCCTGCTGCTGCCGCCGGCCGCCACCGGGGCGCTGCTGCTGTCGGCTGCGCTGTTCGTGGCCTACAGCCTGCCCCCGCTGCGCCTGAAGGCCCGCCCGGTGCTGGACGGCCTGAGCAACGTGGCCTACGCGCTGCCCCTGGCGCTGCCCGCCCTGGTGCTGGGCGAGCGCGTGCCCACATGGCCGCTGCTGGCCCTGATGGCGTACTCGGTGGGCAAGCACGCCTTTGACGCCGCGCAGGACATTCCTGCTGACCGGCAGGCAGGCACGCGCACCGTGGCCACCCTGCTGGGGGCCGGCGGCACGGCCGGGTACGCCCTGGCGTGGTTTGCGCTGGCGGCGGCGCTGCTGTGGCCGGTGTCGCGCCTGACCGCCGGGGCGCTGCTGCTCACCTGCGGCGGCATGGCGCTGGCGCTGGCCCTGAACCCCACCCCGGCGCAGGCCGCGCGGCTGTACCCCCTGAGTATCGTGACCCCCTGGATCGTGGGCGCGGTGGCCGGGGTGCAACTGGTGTACCTGCTGGCGCGCGGGCTGTGGCCATGAAGGGGGAACCCAGCAGCCGCTCGGTGGGAATTCTGGGGGGCGGGCTGGCCGGGCTGGCCCTGGCCGCGCTGCTGGCCGGGCGCGGCCACCGGGTCACGGTGTACGAGCGTGACCGGCTGGGCGGCAAGCTGCGCCGCCTGCAGGTGGGGGCCGTGACCTTCGACACCGGGCCCAGCCTGTTCACCTTTCCGGCCGTGTGGCAGGCGTATCTGGCCCGGCTGGGCGAATCTGACCCTCTGGACCTGCGCCCGCTGCCCGGCGGCCTGGGGGTGCACCACACGCCCCACGGCCCGGTACCGCTGCCGGTGCCGCCCACCCACGCGCTGTGGCCGGAGTGGCAGCGGTACGTTCAGGCGGCGGCCCCCCTGCCCACCCACCTGCCCACCCTGCTGACCACCCCGCCGCGCCTCACCGACCCCGCCTTCGTGCGCGCCAGCGCGGCGCTCTGGCGGGCCACGGGCGGGCACCTGACGGCCAGCGGCTGGCTGCGCGCCCAGCGGCTGCCCCCGGCGCTGGCCCACGCGGTCGCCACCCACGCCCTGAATGCCGGGCTGTCACCCCAGGACGCCCCGGCCCTGTACGCGCTGATTCCGGCGCTGGTGGGCCGCGAGGTCTACCGCCCGGCGCGGGGCATGGGCGCCCTGCTGGACGCCCTGAAAGGGTGGGCAACGGCGCGCGGGGTGGTCCTCCGCGAAGGGCAGGGGGTGGAGGTCGTGCGGGGCTCCACCCTCCAGCTGGCCGGGGGTGAGGTGGCCTGCCATGACCTGCTGGTGAGCGCCCTGGACCCGGCGCGGCTGGCCGCCCTGCGCGGCGGGTCGGTGCCCTCGCCCGTGGCCCGGCGCACCGTGAGCGGCGCCGCCCTGTACGCCGAGTTGCCGCAGCCCGCGCCGCTGCCCGCCACCAGTGTGGTGCCGCCCCACGATTTCGCAGTGTTCCGGCGCTGTGTGCGCGCGGGCGCGCTGCCCCCCAGCACCCTGGCCCTGGTGCATGCCGAGGGCCGGCGCCTGAGCGTGCTGCTGGCCGCGCCCGCCACTGGGGCCCCGCTGACGCTGGCGCATTCCTGGGTACAGGCGCAGATCCGGCAGGTGGAGGCGGCGCTGGGGGTGCCGGGGCTGTGGCGCTCGGCGCGGGCGGCGGCGGCCCTGCCCCCGGCCCACTACGCGGCGGGCGGCCACCCGGGCGGGGCACTGTACGGTGCGGCGTTGCCCCCCTGGCGCGGGGGGCCGCTGCACCCTCAGCCCTATCAACTGGCCCCGGGGCTGTGGCAGGTGGGCACCGGGGTGCATCCGGGCGGCGGCCTGCCAGCGGTGCTGGGCGGCGCCCTGATCGTGGACACGCTGCTGCACGCCAAGCTTCAGGCCGGGTCAGCCTGAAGCCGTTACCCTGCGGGCATGCGCACGCTGCTCACCGTCCTCCTGCTGTCTTCCCCGGCAGCCGCTGCTTCCCTGTCCGCGTCGTTCACGGTGCCCGGCCACGCGCTGGGCAGCTTTGGTCAGCCGGAATCGGCCACCGAGGAGCCGGGTGGCGGCGCGGCGTGGTCGGCCGACGGCGCGCAGGTGTACACCCTGGACACCACCCGCATGCTCCGGCGCTGGCGTCTGGGGGACGGCGCCCTGCTGGACCAGCGCCGCCTCCCGGCCCCCGCCGCCCTGCCGGATGCGGGCCCGCTGCCCACCACCGCGCTCCACCTGAACGGACTACAGGCCGGGGCGCTGCGCCTGGAGGCCCGGGGCTTTCGCAACACCCAGCCGGCCGCGCTGCACTACGCGCTGAACCTGCGCACCGGGGCCACGGCGCCCCAGCAGGGTTGCCTTTCCAGTCGCCGGGCTCTTCAGGTCTGCGCTGGGGGCACCGTGCTGCGCGCCGAGGGCGGCACCCTGACCTGGACCACCGCCGGGGCTACCCGGACCCGCGCTCTGCCCGGCGGGCGCCTGCAGGCCGTGGCCCTGAACCCCGGGGGCACCCAGGCGGCCCTGCTGCTGACCGAGCCCCAGGCCGACTGGGGCACCCACGGCCGCGCCGCCCTGCTGCTGTGGGGGGCGGGCGGGCTGCGGCGCGTGGCGCTGGGCCCGGTGCTGTCGGGGACCCCCGCCCGCCTGAACTGGACCCCGGCCGGCTGGCTGCTGGCCGCCCCGGTCCACGATCCCCGCACCGGGGGCGTGCAGGCCGGTGAGTGGCTGAGCCTGCACCGCCCGGACGGCGTGCGGCGCTGGCAGCTGGCCCCCGGCGCCGGGCTGCGCGGCATCTGGCCCTCGCCCGGTGGCCAGCACTTTGTGACCCTGCGGGCCGGCAGCGTGCCCGAGGTGCGCCGCACGGGCGACGGCGCGTTGGTGCGTGGCCTGGGCGAGGCGGTGGTGGCGGCCGTGCCCCTGGCCGGTCAGCGCGCGCTGCTGGCGCTGCGGCAGGGGGGCGGCGCGGGCCGGGTGGCGCGGCTGGAGGGCGGGCGCCTGCACACCCTCAGCCGCCAGGGGGCTGCGGCCCTGGCGGCCCACCCCGACGGCCAGCGCTTCGCCGCCGCGTCTGGCACCGAGGTGCGGCTGCACCGTGCCCGGGGCGAGGTGGTGCGGCGCTGGACGGCCCCGGCGCCGGTGGCCGAGCTGGCCTTTACCCCGGATGGTCAGGCCCTGAGTGCCTGGATTCAGAACGAGGCGGGCGGGGAGGTGCGCGCCTGGCGCCTGGACGGCACGCCGCTGCCCCTGCCGGCCGGCGCCCTGTTTCCGCTGTCCAGCGTGGCGCTGACCCGCACAGGCGATCAGGGGGGCCCGCAGGCCACCCACCGTGAACGCCTGAGCGCGCAGGAACCTGGGGGGCGGGCGCTGTGGATCACCCCCTGGCGGCGCGGTTCCCTGGCGGCGTGGCCCTCGGCCGATGGGCGCGCGGCGGCCCTGTGGAGCCAGCACCCGGACAGCCAGAGTGACCCGGTCGTCACGCAGTTCTGGCGGGTGAACCTGCGCACCGGACAGGGAGGGCCGGTGCTGAACATGGCCCCCACCACCCGCGACCCCAACAGCGGCTGGTCCCTGGCCGCCCTGCGCGGCGATGGCCGCCGCGCCCTGCTGCGCGAGAGCACCGGCGACGGCTGCGGCTGGGGGCAATATGGGTTCGCGCTGGCCGACCTGTTCATGGGCCGGCGCCTGCCCACCCCCGCAGGACTGGCCACCGGCTTCAACCGCATGGGCGGCTGCGGCTTCAACGTGCCCTTTCCACAGGCAGCCTTTGCCCCCGACGGCCGCCTGTTGGTGCAGGACGGCAACCGCCTGGACTGGTGGACCTTCACGCAGGGCGCCGCGCCGCCTCAGCCAGTTCAGGGAAACGGCACGCCCTGATCAAACGAGTTCCGAAAGATGCTGTCATGTGGTCCGGAATCTTCCCGACCGAAGGGACTCGCAGAGCGGCGCAGCAGAGCAGGAAAGGATGCGGAGGTCCGGGCAGTGAACTGCGCCCAGCCGAAGGCGGGGAACAGCCCCCTTCTTCCCGGAGGTGACGGAAATGAACGGAATCCGTATCAAACGGCGCCGCCCCAACGGCACAGAAGAGCGCCCCGCCCCTCGGCCCGGTCAGGGGGGCCAGAGGCGGGGCGCTGCTGCGCCGCTTTACTGCCCGGTGATCGCCTTCAGGGGGTCCACCAGACCGAAGCCGAAGTTGTTGTCCTTGCCGGCGGTGCCCAGGTCCCTGGCGGTGCTGGTCAGCAGGTTCAGCAGGCCCGTGTTCGTCAGGGTGGGCTTGGCGGCCCACACCACGGCGGCGGCGGCCGAGACGTGTGGGGTGGCCATGGAGGTGCCGTTGTACGACTCGTAGTCGGCGCCCGTGACTGCCACGGTGCCCGTGGTGGGCAGCTGGCCCAGCAGGCTCTGCCCGTCGGCCTGCAGGATACCCACCACCGGAATGCTGTAGCTGTTGGTCAGGCTCAGGCCCAGCGCGCCCGCCGCGTTGTTGAAGATCATCACGGCCCGGGCGCCGCTGGCGGCTGCGTTGGCCACCTTCTCTTCGAAGGAGCAGGTGCCGCGCGAGATCAGGGCGATGTTGCCGCTCAGGGCCGCGTTGCGCACGCCCACCCCACAGAATTCGTTGTTGGTGCCGCCCGCCGCCACCACGTTGCCGCTGAAGGTGGCCTTGGCGCTCAGGTCCGCCGACTTTACGTCGCTGAAGGTCGCGCCGCCGCCCGAGGCACTGGCGCGGGTACCCTGGCCCAGCGGCACCGGGCTGATCACGTCCACGCCGGGGCCCACCAGATCCACCTGGGTGCCGAAGTTGCTGAAGTCGGCCTTGAGCAGGTTGCTGTCCACGGCGCCCACGCCCACCACGTTGGTGTAGGCGGCGGGGTAGGACACGGCGGCGCCGTCGTTGCCAGTCGCGGCGATGGTCAGGGCGCCCTTGCCATGCACGCTGGTGTAGGCGCGCTGCTCGGTCTGGCTGGCGCGGCCACCGCCCAGCGACAGGCTGATCACCACCTTGCTCTCGGTGCCGCCCTGACTCTTCAGTTGCGCCGCGCACCAGTTCACGCCGTTGATGATGCTGCTCGACGAGCCCGAGCCGGTGTCGCCCAGCACACGCGCAATGTACAGGTTCACGCCCGTGGACACGCCCACCACGCCGCTGGCGTCCATACCACTCTGCAGCCCCGCAGCCCCGGTGCCGGCGCCCAGCTGGGCAAACACCGTGCCCGCCACATGGGTGCCGTGGTGCGACACGTCGTTGAGCTGGTAAGGATCGTTGCGGTTCGCTTCAGTGGTTACAAAGTTACGGAAGCCCTTGATCTTGCGGCCAAACTCGGGGTGGTTGCCGTCAATGCCCGTGTCGCCCACGCACACGGCCACGCCCGCGCCGGTGTAGCCGCCCGCCCGCAGGTTCTGCACGCGCAGGGCGTTGTCGCCCCAGGTGTACTCGCCGCTGGGGCTGTACAGCGCCTGGGCAGTCAGCCCCTGCCCGGTCACGGCCTGGGCACTCAGGCCCGCCGACACCTTGCTGTCCGTCACGCCGCTGCGCGCTCCCATGGCGCGGCGCACCAGATCGGGTTCCACGTACTCCACCAGCGGGTTGGCCTGCAGGCGGGCCAGGGCGGCGCTGTCCAGCTTCACGGCCGCCGCGCTGATCTCGGCCCACTGGCTGGTCAGGACCCCGCCGGCCGCTGCAATGGCCTGCGCCTGCAGCGCCGCCTGGGCGTCCAGCGCCTGCGCACTCAGGCCCTGGGCGCTCACCGCGCCCTGCTTGAACCCCACGAGGTAGGCCCCGGCAATCGCCTCGGCGGCGGGTGCGCTGGCTGCCGGGGCAGCGGCCACGGGCGTGGTCTGCTGCCCGCAGGCGGCGAGGGTCAGGGCGAGGGTGGCGGCCAGCAGGAAACGTGCGTGGGTCATGGGGGCTCCAGACAGACAGGAAAGTGGGGGCGGGGCCCGGGGCCGTGGGGGCCAGGGCACAGACGGGGGCCGGGCGCCACGGCAAGGCAGCGGCGAGGCGAACAGTGTGGGTTCGTGCAGAACGGAAAGGTTGGAGCGGATAGTAGAGCGCGCCCAGCGCCCGGCCCGCCTCATGTCTAGGTCGCAGTGGGCTGGGTGTAAAAAGAGCCAAAAGGGGGCAGTGGGCGCGCCTCTGGAGCTGATCGCAGGCTGACTGGGCGTCAAGTTGTGGCTATGGAACCGGCACAGCCGTCGTACGATGATTTTTTTGAAGCTCTGGCGGCTGGATGCGCCTCTGCCCAGGGCGCCCCCGGGGCCAAAAAAACGCTGGGAGCCTGCGCCCCCAGCATCTGCACGCTCCCGATTACCAGCGCTCGGTCACGGTCTTGAGCTGCATGAAGTTGGCCAGGTAGTCCGGCCCCCCCGCCTTGGAATCGGTGCCGCTCATGTTGTAGCCGCCGAAGGGCTGCACGCCCACGATGGCGCCGGTGATCTTGCGGTTGAAATACAGGTTGCCCACCTCGAACTCGTTTCTGGCCTGTTCCAGCCGCTCACGGCGGTTGCTGCACACCCCGCCGGTCAGGCCGTATTCGGTGGCGTTGGCAATATCCAGGGCGTCCTGCCAGTCTCTGGCCCGCAGTACCGACACCACCGGCCCGAAGATTTCCTCCTGGGCCATGCGGGCATCCCGCGCCACGTCGCCCACAATGGTCGGCTCAATGTAGTAGCCCGGCTTGCCGCCGCACTCGCCGGGGGCCTGGCCGCCCAGCAGCACGGTGCCCTCGCGCGGAGCCAGTTCCAGATAGCCCCTGATCTTGTCGAAGCTCATCTGGTTCACCACGGCCGTGACATTGGCGTTGTCCTCGCCGGTGCCCACCTTCAGGGCCCGGGCGCGCTCCACGAAAGCACCCACCACCGCGTCGTACACCTCGTCCACCACGATCAGGCGGCTCATGGCGCTGCACTTCTGACCGTTGAAGCCGAACGCCCCTTGCACGGCGGCCGTCACCGCCACGTCCAGATCGGCGGTTTCGTCCACGATCATGGCGTCTTTACCGCCCAGTTCCATCACCACGCGCTTGATCCACTTCTGCCCGGGCTGCACCTTGGCGGCCACCTCGTTGATGTGCAGGCCCACGGCGCGGCTGCCGGTAAAGGTAATAAAGCGGGTTTTGGCGTGGGTGGTCAGGTACTCGCCGATGTCCTTGCCCACGCCGGGCAGGAACTGCAGCACCCCGGCGGGCAGCCCGGCTTCAAGCATGATGTCCACCATGAACCCGGCAATCAGCCCGGCGTCCTCGGCGGGTTTGACCAGCACGCAGTTGCCCGCCACGATGGGCGCGGCTGCCATGCCGATAAAGATGGCGCAGGGAAAATTCCAGGGGCTGATGCTTACGCCCACGCCCAGCGGAATGGACATCAGGCCGTTTTCCTCGCCCTCGAACCATGTGGTTTCGCTGCTGCCAAACCCGGCGTACTTCATGGCGCTGCGGGCGTAGTACTCCAGGAAATCAATGGCCTCGGCCACCTCCACATCGGCCTCGGCGTAGTTCTTACCCACCTCGATGCTCATCAGGGCGCAGGCTTCCAGGCGGCGGCGCTTCAGGATGGCGGCGGCTTTCAGCAGGATGCGGGCGCGGGCGTCCATATCCCACTTTTTCCAGCTCTCGAACGCTGTCCAGGCGCCCTGCAGGGCCCGTTCGGCATCTTCGCGGGTGGCCCTGGCGGTGGTGCCCACCACCTCGTTGGTGTCGCAGGGGTTCAGACTGGTCAGCTTCTCGGCGGTGTCCACCCGCTCGCCGTCAATGATGAGCGGGTAGTGCTTGCCCACCAGTTCGGCGCGCACCTTCTTCAGCGCGGCCTCATAGGCGGCCACGTTCTCTGGCTGGGTGAAGTCAATGAAGCTCTGCGGGCGGTAGTCCTGAACTTTGATCATGGGGTGTCTCCTTGCAGCAGGTGTGGCAGGTCGTGGGCGAAGGCCTGTGCGGTACGGGCCGGGCGGCCCAGCAGGCGGGGTAGGTCCTCCGAGACGTGAGCGGCGAGGCCAAAGCGGGCCGTGGCGTAGATGGCTTCCATCACCAGAATCTGGGCCGGCGCCACGCCGCGTGCCCGCAGCAGCCGGAAAAAGGCCAGCGGCGAGGGATCGGTGTAGTGCACCGGACGGCCCAGCGCCTCCGTGAAGATGCGGGCCAGTTCGCCGTAGGTCAGCGCCTGGGCCCCCGTCAGTTCGTAGGCCCGCCCCGCGTGCCCCGGCTGGGTGAGCACTGCGGCCGCCGCCTCGGCCACATCGCGCACGTCCACGAAGGCGGTGCGGCCCTGGCCAGCAGGCACAGCCAGTTCGCCCCGGCGCAGTTCGGGCCGGTGGGTGGTGGTCAGGTTCTGCAGAAAGAAGCCGGGGCGCAGGAAGGTCCAGTCGGCGCCGGTGCCGCGCAGGTACGCTTCCAGCTGCGCGTGGGGGGTGACGGTCAGGCGCTCGGCGCCCTGCAGCGACAGCAGCGCGAAGTGGGTCACGCCCGCACCCAGGGCCACGTCCAGCGCGGGCACGAGGTCGCGCGTCACGCGCCCCAGCTGCGGTGGGCGCAGCACGAACAGCTTCTCCACGCCCTGCAGGGCCGCGCGGTAGGTGGGGCGCTCCCCGAAGGTCAGCGGCGCGAACTCCACCTGCCCGGCCACATCGGCCAGGGCCCGCCGGGCCACCTCCGGGCGGCGGGCCAGCACCCGCACCCGGGCGCCCCGGCGCAGCAGTTCACGCACCAGCGGCGTGCCCACGTTCCCGGGGGCGCCGGTCACGCCGATCAGGCCCGGTGGAGTAGAAGCGGGCAGGTGCGGTCTGGGTTCCGTCATGGGGTCTCCTTTGGCTGGTCCTCAGCGGGAGGGCTGGGCGGAAGTGGGCTCAGGCAGCAGCGCCTGACGGCCCACCCCCAGCGCCTGGGCGTGACGGGTGATCTGCTCGCGCAGGGTGTTCAGGCGGGTGGCCTGTTCGGGTTCGGGCAGCTGGGCCAGCGCAAAGGCCTGCGCCACGTCGTCCAGCAGCGCCTCGGTCTGGGTGCTCAGGCGGGAAAACTCGGGGCTGCTTTCAGGCACCTTGGCCAGATCGTGCGCGGCCTGGTGGGCCAGGTCCCACAACTCGCCCAGGCGCCACTCGTCGCGGATCAGCACGTCCAGCGGCTGCGGGCGGCGTTCGGGCAACTGGTTCAGGCGCGTCAGCACGCCGGCAGGCAGTTCGGCGGCCAGATGCTCGTCCAGGGCGCGGCGGCCGACCGGCTGACAGTCCGCCAGAATGGCGGCAAAGGCGCGCTGGCGCCCCCCGCCCAGCGCCTTCTGTACAGCGCTCAGCCGCAGGGGCAGGGTCAGCAGGAAGTACGAGATCAGCAGCAGGACGCCGTAAAACCCAACCACCAGCAGATTTTCAAGGAACCCGCCCTCGGCCAGCAGCAGGAGCAGCGCGAGCAGGCCGAAGCTCACCAGATGCGCCCACAGCAGCGTCAGATGAATCACGCCGTAGGCGTCGCGCGCCACCGGCAACTGGCTCAGGCGCCGCAGCGCCGCCGGGTGCAGGTACAGCGTTTGCCCGCCGCGCTGAAACCCCTGGTACATGCCCTCGCGTTCACTGATCTCGTGCAGTGTGGCGCGCACATGGGGCTCAAGCCGGGGAGAGAACAGCGCCCGGATCTTGTCCTCCAGGGCCCCGGCGGTCTGCAGCGCGCCGTCCGGGTAGATGTGCAGGGTCAGCGGGGGCGCGCTGTGCTCGCTGAAGGTCAGGAAGAATTCAGGCAGGTGGCGCCGCTGCTCGGGCGTCTGGTCTAGCCCCAGTTCGCGCACCGCCTGAAAGTAGTCGTGGAAGAAGTTACGCAGGCCACTGATGGCGCGGGGATGAACAGGCGGCAGGGACATGACCGTATTCAAGCGCGTCTTAGCCCCGGAGCATGCCGCGAATGACGAACATCGCGTTGCGCGGCGTCTCGGCAATGCGGCGGCTGAAGTAGGGATACCAGTCGCGGCCGTAGGGAATGTAGGCGCGCACGCGGTAGCCGTCTTTCACCAGGCTCTTTTGCAGGTCGCGGCGAATGCCGTACAGCATCTGGAACTCAAAGGCGTCCCTGGCAATGCCGTGTGCCAGCGCGAACATCTTCACGTCGTCAATCAGGCGTTCGTCGTGGGTGGCCACGTTCACGTAGTTGCCAGCCGTCATGTGCGCGTACACCAGGCGGCGGTAAGCAGCGTCCACATCGGCCTTGTCGGGGTAGGCCACCGTCTCGGGTTCCAGGTACGCGCCCTTCACGACCCGCAGGTTGGGCTGCAGGTCGTCCAGCGCCGCGCGGTCGGCCTCGCTGCGGTAGAGGTAGCTTTGCAGCACCGTGCCCACGTGTCCATGCCCGAATTCGCCCACCAGCGTGCGGAACTGTGCCAGCGTCTGGTCCACGCGGGGGTGGTCTTCCATATCCAGGCACACGAAGCCGCCAAATTGCCGCGCCCGCCCGATGATGCGCCGGGCGTTCTTTAAGCCCAGGTCCTCGCCCCCCACGGTTTTGCCCTGGCCCACGCTGGAGAGCTTGATGCTCACGTAGGGCGTAATGCCGGCCGCGTGGGCCGCGTCAATCATGGTCAGCACGTTGTCGGCAAACGCGGTGCATTGTTCGGGCGACTCAATGAACTCGCCCAGCAGGTCAAGGTTGGCCAGAATGCCGTCCTGCTGAAGTTCCTGCACGGCGGCAATGGCCGTCTGGGGGGTCTCGCCGGCCACGAAGCGCTGGGCCATGCCCCAGCCGCGCGCGCGCACGACATTCTCGATGGCTTGCTGACCGGCAACGGTCAGAACGGCTTTGCGGTACAGCTGATCAATCATGGGCATTCTCCTCAGTACCTCGCCCCCGCATTTCAACGGTTCAGAAGTGTGCCGAAACGTTTCCATTTCCGGGGCGAGGCACTTTTCTCGCTACTCGCTTCGCTCGGTTGATCCGGGGATCAACAGCGACTGATTGAGGTCGTGGGGCACCAGGGCGGCGAAAGTGCGGACGTGAAGGCGCGCCGCCTCGCGCGCGGCGCCGGGGTCGCGCGCCAGAATTGCGTCCAGCAGGGCGGCGTGCTGCGCGTCGGTCTGGGGGTGGGCGTTGTAGGTGCGGGTCTGGTGTTTGATCAGGGCCACCCGCTGCTCCAGGTCGCGGGCCAGGGGTGTCAGGGCGGCGTTCTGGGCCGCGTGCGTGATGGCGCGGTGAAAGGCAAGGTCCAGGCGCGTCTGGGCGCGGTAGTCGTCGGCGGGCGCGGCGTGCAGCTCGGCCAGGGCGGCACGCAGCGCGGCGGCGTCCGCCGGGGTGTGGTGCTGCGCGGCCAGGGCGGCGGCCAGACCGTCCAACTCCTCGCGCACCACGTAGGTGTCGCGGGCCTCGGCGGCGCTCAGCAGGCGCACCCGCACTCCCTTGTTCGCTTCGGCCACCAGCAGGCCGTCCTGGGCCAGCCGCATCAGTGCCTCGCGGATGGGGGTGCGCGACACGCCCAGTTGTTGCCCCAGTTCCACCTCGCCCAGGCGTTCGCCGGGGGCCAGCACGCCGTCCAGCACGGCGCGGCGCAGGTGTTCGTACACACCGTCGCGCACCAGGGTGGGGCGTTCAAACGAGGTCATTGTGGATACTGTATACAATACTTGAGCCCGGGTCACCAGCCCCCCTGTTGGCCTCTGCCCACCCAGGCGAGTGGTGCTGCAGTGGTGGCGCTGGGAAGCGGGCCGTTCAGCTGTTCTCGCCTGTTTCCCTGTTGCGTCCACCGCCACCCTCGGCCAGACGGTGCAGCGGGCGCAGGATGAACAGAAACAGCAGCGTGGCCCCCAGCCCGAACACGTACAGGTGCAGGCCGCAGGCCACCCCCACTCCGGCGGTTGCCAGCAGGCTGGCCGCCGTGGTCAGGCCGTGCATCTGCCGGCCCTGCCCGGAAGAAAAGATGGTGCCCGCCCCCAGGAAACTCACGCCGCTGACCACCGCTGCCAGCACACCCACCACATCAAAGCGCACCCCGGCGTGGTCATTGCCGAACTGCCGAATCAGGGATTCAGCCAGCACCACGAACAGCGCCGCGCTGACCCCCACCAGCATGTGGGTGCGCAGGCCCGCGCCGGCCCGCTGGGCCTCGCGTTCCCAGCCGATCAGGCCGCTGAGCACCGCTGCCACCAGCAATCCGGTGAGCAACTGCAACTGCGCGGCAATTTCTGTCCAGGGCATCATGTTCCCCGACCGTAGGGGGCGCAGCTTCCCGGGGCAAGGGGCCCGGTCTTAACATTCCCGCACTCAGAGTCAAAAGTGACCTAGGGCACGTTTGCTTTGGGCTATCCCCCCCTAAACTGCTCTCATAGTTTTCCTGGGTACGCACATTGAGAAGGGGCGCGCAGGCAGATTCTGGGCGCCCCGGATCGCCCTTGAGAGCTAAGGAGTGCATTATGGCAGTAGGCAAAGTAAAGTGGTTCAACGCGGAAAAGGGTTACGGCTTCATTCAGACTGAAGGCAGCCCCGACGTCTTCGCGCACTTCAGCGCCATCCAGGCCAGCGGCTTCAAGAAGCTGAACGAAGGCGACGAAGTCGAGTTTGAAATCGAAGAAGGTCAGCGCGGCAAGGGCCCCCAGGCCAAGAACATTGTCGTGACCAAAGCTGCTCCCGTCAGTGAGTACGGTGGCGGCG
This sequence comes from Deinococcus arcticus, assembly GCF_003028415.1. Classification (NCBI taxonomy): domain Bacteria; kingdom Thermotogati; phylum Deinococcota; class Deinococci; order Deinococcales; family Deinococcaceae; genus Deinococcus; species Deinococcus arcticus. Next base: position 78,567 of record NZ_PYSV01000002.1, on the reverse strand, counting down.
CTGGCGGCGGCAGCCGTCGCAACGACCGCTGGTAACCCCAGTCTTCAAGGTCAGAGGCACCTCCTGTGTGGGGTGCCTCTGGCTTTAGTGTGGCCGGACCAGTGTGGGGTGTTCAGCCTTCACCGCGCTTCAACGTTTCCCCCGATTCAACGTTCGTCGGGCCCCACAGGCTCAATGGGAAAGATGCGCCCGGCCAGCTTCAGCAGGGCGCGCTCACCGGCCCGGGCCACGCAGGCCGCCGACCCCAGGCACAGCGTGACGTAGCGCGTGCGCCGCGCCGCCACATGCACCCGGTACAGTGCGGCCTCGCTGCGGCTGCGCGTGTAGTGGCACAGGTCGCAGTGCAGGGGGTTGTTGCCCTTGGGCTCAATGGGCGTGAATTCGGCCAGCTGGTCACCGTGCACCAGCGCCAGGCGGCCATCGGCCACCTCGTACAGACCCAGGGTGGCGCGCGCCGGGCCGTGGCCGTCGCCAAACAGTTCGCGGTGGGTGTCTGGAAACAGTTCGCGCAGCAGATCCTGCGCGCTGTGCTCGTCGTGTTTCTTGCGCGGGTCGCTCATGGCCTTGCAGTGTAGGGGGCGCCCGGCGCGCCGATGGTGGACCGTGGCACAGCCCCCTGCGACCGCGCGGCGCTAGACTGCCGGGCGTGAGGTCGCGCAGCGCCAACCGCAGTGGCATTGTGATTCGGCGCCGGGTGACCCCGGCGGGCGACATCATCGTGACCCTGCTGACCCCGCAGGGCAAACTCAAGGCCATTGCGCGCGGTGGCGTGCGCGGCCCGCTGTCCAGCCGCCTGAACCTGTTTCACCATGTGGGCGTGCAGATTTACCAGACCCCCGGCAACGACCTGGCGACCGTGCAGCAGGCGGTGCTGGAAGGCGCGCTGCCCAGCCTGGCCCAGCCGGGGCGCTACGCCTTTGCCCACCTGATGGCCGAGTTTGCCGACGCGCTGTTTCAGGAAGGCGAGTTCAGCGAGCAGGCGTTTGAGCTGTTTGCCGGCGCCCTGCGTGGCGTGGCGCACCAGCCCGACCCCGAATGGGTGGCGCTGGTCATGAGTTACAAGCTGCTGGCCCTGGCCGGCTTTGTGCCGCAGACGGCCCGCTGCGCCCGCTGCGGGGCCCCGGCGCCCGCTCACCCCGATCCCCTGGGCGGCCAGCTGCTGTGCGCGCGCTGCGCCGCGTTGCCCGCCTACCCCGCCGAAGCGCTGGATTTCTTGCAGGGTGTGGTGCGGCGCACGGTGCGCGAGAGCATGGCCCACCCCCTGAGTGCCGAGCAGCGCCCGGCGCTGTGGCGCGCCCTGGAACGCTTCGTGACTGCCCAGGTGGGCAGCGTGCAGTCCTGGCGCCAGCTGGTGCCGACCGCCCTGAGCGCCTGAGCGGGCCCCGCCTGTTCCCGCCTTACTGTCCCAGCGCCGCGATGGCCCCCAGCAGGGCCACCGGCGCGGTTTCGGCGCGCAGGATGCGGGGCCCCAGGGTGACTGCGTGGGCGCCGCGTGCGCTCAGGGCCGCCACCTCGGCGTCGGTCAGGCCGCCCTCGGGGCCGGTAATCACCGTCAGTGGGCCGTGCCACGCCACCACGTCGGCCACGCGCGCCTCGGCGCCCGGCTGCGCCACCAGCACCTGTCCGGCTGGCTGAAAGGCGGCCAGGGGCACGGGTGGGCGCACCGGGGGCACCACCGCGCGGCGCGACTGCTTGCTGGCTTCCTGGGCCACGCGGTTCAGGCGCTCCAGCTTCTGCGGCCCAATTTCGCGCACATCGGCGCGGGCGGTGACCAGGAGCTGCACCTGCGCCACGCCCAGTTCGGTGGCGGCGCGCACCACGTCCGAGAGCTTGTCGCCCTTGAGCAGCGCGGCCCCCAGCGTGAGGGGAAAGGGGGTTTCGGCCGCGCCGCTGACGGCCTCGCCCAGGGTCAGCACGGCGCGGCCCTCGTCCAGCTCGCTCAGCGTGGCGCGCGCTTCCTGGCCCCCGCCGTCGAACACGCGCACCTCGTCCCCGGGGCGCAGGCGCAGCACGTGCAGGTGGCGGGCCTCGCCCGGGCCCAGCACCATCGTGGGCCCCAGTGCCCCCACCCGCAGGCGGTGGCGGGGCAGGTCCGGGCTCACGCGCCCGCGCGGGCGGTGACCAGTGCCCACTCGCCGTCCTCGCGCACGGTCACGTCCGTGAAGCCCTCGCGGGCCAGGGCCGCGCGCACCAGCGGCAGTTTGCCCAGCAGAATGCCGGTCAGGATCAGTGGGCCGCCCGGACGCAGGTGCGGCACATACGCCCCGGCCAGCAGGTCGTGCAGTTCGGCGTACAGGTTGGCCACCAGCACGTCGTACACGCCGTCTTCCACCACGTCGCCGGGCAGCTCGTCGCCCAGGGTGCCTTCCATAAAGGCGCTGCGGCCCGCCGGCACCCCGTTCAGCTCGGCGTTTTCCCGGGCAATGGGAATGGTGATGGGATCAATGTCCACCCCCAGGGCGTAGCGCGCGCCCAGCAGCGCCGCTGCGATGGCCAGCACGCCGCTGCCAGTGCCCACATCCAGCACGGTGCGGCCGTTCAGGTTCAGGGCGCTCAGGGCTTCCACCGCCAGCCGGGTGGTGGCGTGGTGGCCAGTGCCAAAGGCCATGCCCGGCTCGATGATCAGCGGCACCTGCGGGGCGCTCACCTCGGCGCGCAGCCACGGCGGCACGATGGTCACGCGCCCGGCCGCCACCGGGCGGAGGTTGGCCTTGAACTCGGCCAGCCAGTCCTGATCGGCTTCCTGGCGCCACTCGCCGTCGCGCACCGCCTCGGGCAGGGGGGTCTGCTCGTCGAAGTAGGCGCGGATCACGCCCGCGCGCTCCTCCAGGCCGGTGGCCCCGGCCTGCCACAGCAGGTCCAGGTGATCGTCTCGCGTGTCGAAGGTTCCGGGAAGGTGATACACCAGCATCGCCTGCAGTGTACAGAGTTGCCCTGCTCCCAGCGCTGCCCAGGGGACATCTGCACGGGCGGCCCCGGGCGGGGGGCGGGGCGCACCTATACTGGCCCGGATGAAGCTCGCCATCGTCGGAGTGGGAAAACTGGGTCTGGCACTGCTGGAGGGGGTTACCGCGCGCGGCGTGATGCCCGCCGCCGAGATTGGTCTGCTGGACGCCAACGCCCCGCGCGCCCAGGAGATCGCCGCGCGCACCGGCGCCCGCGTGCTCTCTCCTGCAGAACTGGGCCGCGCCGAGCGCATTCTGATCAGCCTGCAGCCGCGCGTGTTTCCCGAGGCGGCCGAGTGGCTGGCGCAGGAAAACGCCGGGTACATCTCTACCATGGCGGGCGTGAACGTGACGGCCCTGTCGCGGCGCCTGGGCACCAAGCGGGTGGTCCGCGTAATGCCCAACCTCGCCGCCACGATTGGCCTGAGCCAGACGGCCATCACCGGCCCGCGCGAGGCGACCGACGCGGGGGATCTGGCGTTTGCCCGCACCCTGTTTGGCGCGGTGGGCGACACCTACGACCTGCCCGAGCACCTGTTCAACACCTTCACCGGCATGAGCGCCTCTGGTCCCGCCTACGCCGCCGTGGTGGCCGAGGCGCTGGCCGACGGCGGCGTGCGCATGGGCCTGCCCCGGCCACTGGCCAACGAACTGGCGGCCAAGCTGCTGGTGGCCACCGGCGAACTGCTGCAGCGCCGCGCGCACCCGGGCCTGCTGAAAGACGAGGTGGCCAGCCCCGGCGGCACCACGATTGCGGGCCTGGCCGCCCTGGAGGCGGCGGGCGTGCGCGGCGGCCTGATTGAAGCGGTGGTGCAGGCCACCCGGCGCGGCAACGAACTGGGCCGCGACCAGGATTAAGGGCAGGGGCCAGTGTCACCCTGGGGCTTGCCTCCAGGGCCGCTGGCTCTGGCCTCGTTGGTCAGGGCAGGAGCGGGCTGTCCGTGAGCGCCTATGTATGTGCGCTGGCCCGCTGAAAAGAGAGGCAAGGCTGTTCCTTGCCGTCCCTCGGTGAAGAGAGAACGGGGCCAAGGCAGGCGACTCCTCTTAAAGGGCGCAAGCTGCACACGCGCTCCTGTCCCGCTGGAATCTGAAAGCGCTTTCATCTACACTGGCCCTATGGTTGACCCTCAGCCCCTGCGGCCCCAGTCCGGGGAGAGGCGCCCATGACCCATACCGTCACCCTGGTCCAGGTGGCGCGTGCGGCAGGCGTGTCGCCCAGCACCGTGTCGCGCGTGCTGAACGGCACAGCCCAGGTGAGCGAGATCCGGGCCGCGCTGGTGCGCCGGGCCGTGGACCACCTGGGGTATACCCACAGGGCCGCCTCGCCCCGGCCGGTCACGGGGCCGTCTGGCCTGATTGGCGTGCTGACCCCGGACCTGGGCAGCCCCTTTTACACCGACGCCCTGAAGGGGATTGAGCGCGGCCTGCTGGACAGCGGGTACTCGCCCCTGGTGGTCAGCGGCCAGGGGCGCCCGGGTGCAGAGGCGCACGCGCTGAGGGTGCTGCTGGGCCGCCGGGTGGAGGGCCTGCTGCTGCTGGGCGGGGGCCTGCCCGATGGACAACTGCAGGCGGTGGCGGCCCGCGTGCCGGTGGGGGTGCTGGGGCGACAGGTGAACCTGAGCGCCTGGGGCGGGGTGTGCCTGACGCTGGACCAGCGGCCAGCGGCGCGCGACCTTGTGACCTATCTGGTGGGGCGCGGCCACCGGGTGATCGGGCACATCAGCGGGCCGCCGGAGCACGCCGACGCCCGCGAACGTCTGGGCGGGTACCGCGAGGCCCTGGAGGAGTGCGGCCTGCGGTTTCAGCCCTCGCTGGTGGTGCAGGGCGACTTTCAGGAGGCGTCTGGCGTGATTGCCATGCAGCGGCTGTTGCAGCGCTGCCCGCAGGTGAGCGCCGTGTTCTGCGCCAACGACCAGATGGCCTACGGCGCCCGGCTGGCGCTACACCGCCTGGGCCGTCGCGTGCCACAGGACCTCTCCCTGATCGGCTTTGACGATCTGCCCGGCTCAGCGTATACGACGCCGCCCCTGTCCTCGGTGCGCCAGCCCATGGCTGAGATGGGCCGCTGGCTGGCACGCGCCGTATTGGCCCGGCTGCGCGGCGAGCCTGCAGACCCCCTGACCCCCCGGCCGGAACTGATGCTGCGCGAATCGGTGGCCACCCGCGGCGACGCCTGGAGCGGGCTGCCCACCGTGCCCCGCTCTCAAAGCCGCTACCCTGGGGGCCGATGATCGCCCTGCGCCCGGCCCAGTTCCTTTTCCTGTTTCTCCTGTCCCTGCCGCTGGCCGGCGCGCTGGCGGTGGACGCCAGCTACTACCCCAAGCGCCCCGGCCTGCGCTGGACCTACAGCAGCGGCGAAACCCAGGTGATGGGCGCGCCCGTGGTGCACCGGGGGGTGTCGGTCACGCCGGTCAGCCACCAGTTCGGTTCAACGGTCTTCACCCAGGATCTGCTGGAGCACCGCGCCGACGGCAGTGTGTGGCTGCGCGGCGTCAACACCGGGGGCCGCCTGACGTGGTACACCCCGCCCCTGAACATCTACCCCCCTGGCCCGCTGCGCCCGGGGCAGACCTGGACCGGCGTGACAGCGGGGCTGCGCCAGCGCTCCACGGTGGTGGGCGTGGCGCCGCTGCGCACCCCGGCCGGGGCCTACAACACCCTGAAAATCCGCACCGAAACGGTGGCGGCGGGCAAGCTGAGTACCCAGACCACCTATTTTGTGCCCACCGTGGGCGTGGTGCGCTACGAAACCGCCGACGGCAGCGTGATTGATCTGGTGAAGTAGGACAGGCGCTGACACGAGTTCCGAGCAATGCCGTACCCCATGACGGAATGTTTCCGACCGGAGGGACGCGCAGCGCTGCGGAGCAGAGCAGGAACAGAGACGGCTGTCCGGGAATCGGACTGCCCCCAGCCGAAGGCGGGGAATATCCCCCTTCTTCCCGGATGTTCCGGACATGGACGGCCGTCCGTCTGACACGGCCGCCTGCAACAGCGGTTCAGGGTCAAGCGGTAGGAGCGAGCACGAGAGAAAGCGGTTCTCTGGGCATGGAGCCGGCACACCGATCAGAGTGATTGGCGGCGCCGACGGCAGTCCTCATCAGACGGGCCCCAGTTCTCCTGCGGGCCTCGCCTGAGCGCTACTTGCGGCGCCGGGCGCGGTAGGTCAGCAGGGCGGCGTACATCTTGGTGCGGGCCTGGGCGCCGCGCCAGAAGCCGCGCTTCTTTTCCTTGACCACCTGGGCCACCTGCGGCAGATTCACATACGCCCAGCGGGCCCCGGTGGCTTTCAGGTGCTGGGTGATGGCGGGTTCGGGCCAGCGTTCGGCGCCCAGGTCCGGCACGCCCAGCAGCCACGCGCGGCGGCAGGCGCGCTGCCCGCTCAGGTGTGGCGTGAGCTTGTTGCCCCAGTCGGTCACGAAGCCCCCGCCCTCAAACACGCCAATACTCATGTCCAGGTCGCCGCTCAGGACGGGGGCGACCAGCCGCTGCAGGTGGGCCAGGGTCAGGCCGGTCAGGTCTGCGTCCAGCAGCACCACCGTCTCGGCGGTGGCGGCCTGCACCGCCGCCAGCAGCGCCGCGCCCTTGCCCGCGTTCTGGGGCAGGTCCACCACCTGCGCGCCAGCCTCGCGCGCCGAATGCGCTGTGCCGTCCGTACTGCCGTCGGACACCACGATCACCTGCGGGGTCAGTTCCAGGGCCACGCGCACCACCGTGCCCACCGTCTCTGCCTCGTTGAACGCGGGAATCAGCACAGCCAGGGCAGAGGCGGGGGGTGGGGGCGCCAGCATGCCGCCCATGGTAAGCGATCACGCGCGCGGCGCAGGGGCGGGTGCAGAACCTGGGCCCCCCCCGCCCCCACGTCCCGCTCAGTGCGGTTGCTCGGCCTCGGCGGCCAGGCGCAGGGTGGGGACCAGTTCGTCGCTGCCAGCGGCGGCGGCCAGCCACGATCCGTGGCGCACCAGCAGCAGATGCAATTCGGGCACGCGCACCACCAGCAGGTCATGCAGGATCATGGGGGCCAGCCCCGGCAGCACCGCCACCAGTTCGCCCTTGTAGTCCTGGCGCAGCGTCACGGCGCGCCCGCCCGCTTCCAGGGTGAGGGGATCATCGCCCAGTTGCACACTCAAAAAGGCGCCGGGACTCAGCTCGAAACGCTCGCCGCTGCGCGGGTCGGGCAGGGGTTCGGGGCGGTGCAGCGCGGCGTGCAGGGCGCCGTGCAGGCGCTCGGCGGCCAGGGGGTGCAGCCCCAGGTGGGCGGCCGCCTCGGCAAAGGCGCCCCTCGCCTGGGCCGGGTCGCTGCGTTCCAGACGTGCCGACAGGGTTTCTACCCCCTTGCGGGCAAAGGCCAGCAGCACGTCGGGCGTGGCGGCGTGGTATTTGTGGGCGCTGTCTGGACCCAGCGTGTCCAGCTTGAGGGCCCCCCCGCGCAGCAGCTGGGCGGCGGCCCGGGCCAGCCGCAGGTAGGCAAAGGCTTCCTGGCTGTCCAGCAGCAGCGACACGGCGCGCGCCAGCGAGGCGCGGCGGCCCAGTTCGGCGGCGGCGTGGCTGTCCACATGCAGCAGCAGGTAGGCGCCGCTCAGAAACAGGCGCAGGTGGGTGCCGGGCAGGCTGAGGGTCTGGGTGCGCTCCAGGGGGCTCAGGCCCGGACGCAGCAGCGCCACCTGTCCGCCAATCTGCAGCTGCCAGTTGGGCCCAATGGGCTGCCAGCGCAGGTCCAGCCCGCGCCAGTGGGCCGCCTGGGCCCCGCGCAGATGAATGATCAGCCGGTCGGCGCCGTCATCGGGCACCCGCATGGCGTTGGCAGGGTGCTGGGCGTACAGCACGCTGCCGTGCGGTACGGCGCCCAGGGCCCGCTGCGGGGCGCTGTCCAGCAGCGGTTCCAGTTGCTCGGCCACCTCGCGCGCCGCCACCCGAATCACCGAGCGCTCGCGTGGGTCGCGCGGCATGGGGTACTCGGCCTTCAGGGCGCGGATCAGGGCGTCCTTGGCCTCGGCAGACAGGGGCTCGCGCTCGGCGGCGGCAATGCGCGCGGCCAGCACGTCCTCGTCTGGGTGGCGCGGAAAGGGTTCGGCCTGCACCTGTGAGAGCGCCGCGCGCACCTGCACCCGCCCGGCTTCGCTGTGCAGCAGGGTGCCCAGGGCGCGCGCAATCGCCTGATTCACCTCCGGGTCGTGCAGGTCCATCAGGGGATCGTTGGCTTCGGGCACCGGCACCGGCTGGCCGCTGCCGGCGCGCTCGGCGTTTTCCACCACGGCGTACAGCACGCGCAGGCGCTGCAGGGTGGCGTCACGCTGCCAGTGGGCGGCCAGTTCCTGCAGGCGCACCGCAGCGCGGTGGTGCCACAGCAGGGTCTGCAGTTCATCCCAGGCCAGCGCCTCTTCAGAATCGGCCGTCACCGGGGCTTCCCAGACCGGGTGGGCCTGCGGCGCCGGGCGCCCCCGGTGGGGGTTGGGCGCGCGCCCGTTTGTGCCGCCCCGGAACAGCCGGTCGGTTTCCATCAGGCGGCGCAGCAGGGCCGGTTCCAGCGGCGCCGAGAGCAGCTCCTCGCGCAGCTCGGTGACCGAGCGGCGCCCCCCACGCGGGGTGCGGCCTTCCATCAGGTCCATCACCTTGTACTCGAACAGTTCAACCAGTTCGGCCCAGTGCGTCACGGCGCACCTCGCGGGCTCCTGGGGGCGGCCTGGGGGCGGGGCTGCTCGCCGCCGGGGCGCGGCGCCGCAGGGGCAGAGGCAGGGCAGGTGGGGCGCGGCATCCCTCTCAGTATGCCCCCCTCAGGCCCGGCGCACCCACACCCAGCGCCATGTAAGTTCTGCGCAAGGGCCGCCCTGTATAACTGAGCATGATGAAGCCGACCCTTCAACTTCCCCCGCCCGGCGGCGCGGCGTGACCTGGCTGCTGCTGGGCGCCCTGTTCATCGTGGGGCTGCTGCTGTCGGTGCGCGCCCCCGAGCGCGTGCTGGGCTTCGTGTCGGCGGGTGTGGTGGGTGTGCTGGCGCTGCTGCTGGGCGCTCTGGCCATGGGCGCGGGCACGGCGGGCACGCCCCCCAGCTTCGCGGGCCTGGGCCGCGCGCAGGGCGTGCTGAGCGTGGCGGCCTTTGTGCTGGCCACCGCCGCCTTTCGCCTGGGGCGCGTGCTGACCCCCAGCCTGCACCGGGGCCCCCGCGACGCCCGGGGCCGCCCCGTGCGGGTGCAGCGCACCGCCAACCCCACCCTGGCCCAGCGCCGCAGCACCCTCACGCAGACTTCGACCGACCTGCGCTTTCAGGACTACGAGGTGCTGGACCGCATTGGGATTGGCGGCATGGGCAGCGTGTACCGCGCCCGGCGCCGCCAGGACGGCCGCGTGGTGGCCCTGAAGGTGCCGCAGGACAAGTACCTGGCCGACGCCAAGTTTGTCAAGCGCTTTTACCGCGAGGCAGAGGTGCTCAAGCGCTTCAACCACCCCAACATCGTGCGGGTGTACGACTACCGCATGCAGGACCCCGAGCACTACATCGCCATGGAGTTTCTGGACGGCGACAGCCTGGAAGCGCTGCTGGAAAACCGCACCCTGAGCTTCACCGAGGGCACGCAGATTATCCGCGCCCTGGCCGACGCCCTGCGCCACATTCACATGCAGAACGTGGTGCACCGCGACATCAAGCCCGCCAACGTCATGATTCTGAAAAATGCCTTCACCGAGGGGCTGCTGCGCGAGGGCGGGGTCAAGCTCATGGACTTTGGCATTGCGGTGGGCAAGGTGCTGACCCGCCTGACCATGACGGGCGCCCGGGTGGGCACGCCCATCTACATGGCCCCCGAACAGGCCAAGGGCAACCGCGTGGACGCCCGCAGCGATGTCTATTCCCTGGGTCTGCTGGCCTACGAGATGGTCACGGGCCAGACGGCCTTTAAAGGCAGCTACGAGGCCGTGGTGCACCAGCAGGTGTTCGAGTCGCCCAAGCCGCCCAAGCAGGTGCGGCTGGAGGTGCCCGGCAAGCTCAACGACCTGATTCTGCACATGATCGAGAAAGACCCGGCCCAGCGCCCCACGCTGGACGAGGTGATCGCGCGTATTGACGCGGGTGTGCTGAGCGACGAGGCGTTCAACGACCCGGTGGCCCTGGCCCTGAGCGTGCAGGAAAAACGCGGCACCGTGCGCCTGCTGGACCTGAAATGCAAGCTGCGCGCCAGCCTGCGTGACCAGTCGGCGGCGGCTGGCGGCATGCCCGGCGCGCCCAACGCCATGGCCAGCGATCCCCAGGGCCACCTGTACGTGACGCTGCTGGACTACCGCCAGGGCAAGGCGGGCGCGCTGGTGCGCAAGCTTGACCCCCAGGGCAAGGAGCTGCTGAGTTTCGGGCCCTACGGCCTGGGTGACGGTGAATTGCTGCAGCCTGTGGCGATTGCCGCCACCGATTCGCAGGTGTTTGTGCTGGACGCCGAGGCCCACCATGTGGTGGTGTTCGACCCTCAGGGCCGTTTCGTGCGCCGCTTTGGGGGCAAGGGGCAGGGCCTGGGCCGTTTCGAGAAACCGCGCTCGGTCGTGGCGTCTCCCGACGGCCACGTGTATGTACTGGACGTGGGCACCAACGAGGTGCAGCGCTTTACCCCGCAGGGCGAGTACCTCAGCCGCTACGCCTTCCGCCTGGACCGCACCACCGACAACCTGCGGCCCCTGGAGGGCCTGGGCGTGGACCAGTTCGGCGCCGTGTACATCGTGGACGCGGTGGCCAGAAAGGTGCGCAAGATCGAGGCCGACGGCAGCCCGGGCCTGACCTTTCCGCTGGACACCCTGGTGGGCGAACCCACCGAGGCGCCGTGGCTGCTGCAGGTGGGCCCCGAGGGCCAGCTGTACGCCGTGCGCCAGGGCGGGCAGGTGCTGCGCACCTACTCCGGCGCGGGCGACCTGCTGAGTTCCTGCGACATGTACGCCCCAGTACAGGCCATGGCCATCCTGGCGCGGCCCCACGCCCTGCAACCCGCCTGAGCCTATGCCGCTGCCCCGCCTGACCCTGTACCACCGGCCCGGCTGCCACCTGTGCGAACTGGCGGCGCAGGGCCTGGACGCCCTGGGCTTTGCCTACGAGGCGGTGGATGTGGACGGGGACCCGGCCCTGCGCGCACGCCACGGCGACGACGTGCCGGTGCTGGCCCTGGGGGCGCGGGTGCTGGGCAAGGGGGCTTTCAGCCGCGCCCGCCTGAGCAGCCTGAAGCTGCTGCTGCTGAGAGAGGCGCTGGGGCCGCGCGGAGGCTAGCCCGGCGGCTGGCTGGCACCCGCTGCCGGACCTCTGGCCTGCGTGCTGGGCGCTATGGTGGGGCCATGACCAAGACCGCCCCCCGCCCCGAGGTCCGCGCGTGAGCTGGCTGGAGCGCCTGCGCGACGGGCTGAGCAAGACCCGCAAGCAGATCAACGACACGGCCGGTTTCCTGGGCACCGATGTCCGGGACGTGTTCACGAACCGCCTGGAGACCATTGAGGACCTGGAATACGCCCTGATTGCCGCCGACGTGGGCCGCGCCGCCACCGAAGAGATTTTGGAGGACATTCGCGCCAGCGAGGGCAAGAACCTGCAGCAGGCCCTGATGGACGCCCTGACGCTGCAACTGGAGCCCGACAGCCGCCGCGCCGATTTCCGCAAGCTGGGTTTTACCCCCGATGCCCGGCGCAGCGCCGTGGATCCCCGGGGGCACGTGGTGATGGTGATTGGCGTGAACGGGGTGGGCAAGACCACCACGATTGCCAAGCTGGGCCAGTACTACCGGGGCCGGGGCAAAAGCGTGATGTTCGCGGCGGGCGATACCTTTCGCGCGGCGGCGGGCGCGCAACTGGGCGTGTGGGGCGAGCGCCTGGGCATTCCCGTGGTGCAGGGCGTGGACGGCGGTGACCCGGCCGCCGTGGCCTTTGACGGCGCCAGTGCGCGCGCCGCGCGCGGCACGGACCTGCTGTTCGTGGATACCGCCGGCCGCCTGCACAACAAGCACAACCTGATGGAAGAGCTGAAAAAGGTGCGCCGCGTGATTGACAAGGCCGACCCCGGCGAGCCGACCGAGGTGTGGCTGGTGCTGGACGCCGTGACTGGTCAGAACGGCCTGCAACAGGCCAAGAAATTCCACGAGGCCACGCCCCTGACCGGCGTGATCGTGACCAAGCTGGACGGCACGGCCAAGGGCGGCATCCTGGTGCCTATCGTGCGGGAACTGGGCGTGCCCATCAAGTTCATTGGGGTGGGGGAGGGGGCCGGCGACCTGCAGCCCTTTGACAGCCGCGAGTTCGTGCGCGCCCTGTTCGACGTGAACATTCCGCGCGAGTAAGGGCTGCTCTGCCGCAAGGACAAAACAGGCAATCTGACTGAAGAGCGCAGGGCCACGTTCCCACGACGGTTTGACGCACTCGTGTAAACTGCGCTGAATACCCCCCCCTATTCCGCACCCCACGCCTTACCTGACAATGAAGTTGAGCGAAGCGGGCATGCAGATAAAGACTTGCGCTTTCTACAGAATGAGCAGCTGCCGTTCGACAACAACCGAGCAGGGCGTGACATTCGGCGGACCTGCGTCAAGCATCAAGTCATCAGGCCCTTTCGTTTTACAGAAGATGGCCTGCATTTTTACTGCCTTCCCAGCTGTAGCGCGATGGTTGACCACCAAGGTCTGAAGAGATGGTGAGATGCCAATGTTTTCGGAAACAGCGCCCTTGGGCTTCACTGCCCGCCCTGTGTGGGCATAGAAGACATCGGGTGACTCCAGAATTATGACTTCCTCTGATCCTGTGGAGTCTTCAGAGCCTCAGTGGAGCACCCCTTATCTCAAACTCTCTCTTCAGTTTCTTGCACTGGCTGCGCCTGAGCGACAGAAAAATCTCCCTTACACTTTCGACGGCCGCATCACTTTGGATAACGGTTATCTGGTTGAATGCGATCATCCGATGCATTTGATGCTGTTGTTCTTGCAAGACTTCACCTTTCTACCAGAGTTCTGGGAGAACGATCCGGAGTTCACGCTTCTTACTCTTTCCGGCAAGGACGATATGGAGAAGGTCGGAGCGCTCATCGCTGACTTGAGAACCAGGCTTGAGACCCTAGCCTGGCGCGAGCTTCAAACGGATGCCAGTGAATGTCAGCAGCGAGCCGTGAACATCCTGATGCTGTTGGCGTGGCCCTGCACGGCCCCTGAGGTCCCTGCTGTAGAGCTTCTGGATGAATATACGTATGGTGGCTTCTCTCAGGTCGCTCGTCTTACTGACTGAGCCCTCACCCTGCTTGATGAACCGCTCTATGGAGGTGCTCGGCACGAGACGCTCTGTGGTGCTCGGCAGCTCTTCCGCTTTCATCGTTTTGTAAGAATGATTGAACCCGAAGATAAAAGGAGAACAAGCGGGTGGGGAGAACAGGCAGTAGAGTGCATCAGTCCCTTCCGTCGCTCCCGCCGTTCAGGAAAAAGGCCAGCACATCGTCGCGCATGCGCACGCTGGTGTAATGGCCCACGCCGGGGTAGGTGCGGGCCTGGAAGCGGCCCGGGTGCCCGGTATAGGCCGCGCGGTACGCCTGGGCGGTGGGCGCGTGGTGGGTCTCCAGCGCAAACACCGGGTCCGCCTCGCCGCTGGCCAGCAGCAGCGGGGTGGGGGCCAGATCGTGCGCGTGGGTCAGGGGGCGGTGCCAGTCCAGAAAGGCGAGCAGGCTGGGCCGGGTTACCTCTGGCTCGTGCCACACGCCAGAGGTGATCAGCGCGGCCACCTGGGCCACCCGGGGCTCCGTGCGGCCCAGGGTCTGCGCCACGTAACCGCCCATGCTGGACCCCACCACCCACACGGGTACCTCGCCGTAAAGCGCCTGGGCTGCGTCCAGCAGGGCCGGGGCCTCGGCCACCGTGCGGCGCACGCTCTCCCACACGTATTCGCGGGCATTCAGGCCGGGCGGGGTGTCGCCCTGGCGCTCGCCGTGCAGGGCGCTATCGGGCAGCAGCACGGCCGCGCCCGCCTCGCTCAGGGCGCTGTACACGCCCAGCTTCCCCTCCTTGGCGGCCCAGGCCCCGTGGTACACCACGCACAGGGCGCGCACCGGCTGGCCCTCTGGGGGCCGCTCGACCAGACAGGGCACCCCGGCCAGCACGCGGCGCTCGACGGTGTACGGCGCGCCGCCCGTCGTGGGTGTGGCGTGGGGGTCGGCGGCGGAAAACGCGCGGCTCATGGGCCCTGCTCGCGCAGCAGGCGGCGAATCAGCCGCAGCTGGCCCCGGTGACTGACCTCATCTTCCATCACGTGAAACCACGCCCAGTGGTGGTTCATGGTGGGATCGGCCGGCACCGGCCCGGCCAGCCACGCGTCGTCCCGGGCGGCCAGGCCGGTCAGGGTGAGGTTCAGGGTGGCTTCCAGTTCGGCCTCGTACCACGCCAGCTCGTGGCCCCGGATCGTTTCGCGCGCCGCCTCGCCCAGGTCCAGAGCCGCGCGGTAGGGGGCGTAGGCGTCGGTGTCGTAGGGGTCATGGCCTTCAAAGCTCAGGGCGTGATAGGCCCGGTGAACCGCCCCCAGGTGCGCCAGCAGCATTCCGCAGGAGTTGCCCAGGCCCGGGGGCACAGCGTCCAGTTCCCCGGGGGTCATGCCGGCCACCGCCTGCAGGGTGGTCAGGCGGGCATAGACAAGCATGTCAGCCAACGCGGCCAGCTGCGGCGTGAACGGCGCCGGCGGCCCGGTAAGGATCTGAAAGGCCCGGTCCGCTTTCAGGGTGGTGGCCAGCTGGGGAAAGGTGGTCATGCCCTCAGGGTAGCGGCTCTGGGTCCAGGCGCCGGGGCCGGGTGCCGGGCACCCAGAGCCAGACATCCGGGTTGCGCAGGGCTGCCCAGTCCGCAAAACGCAGGTTCAGCCCCAGGGTCAGGAGATTGCCGTGGGTGACGACCACGCTCACGCCTGCCGGGTCGCGGGCATCCTGTAGGGCGGCCTGAATCCGGGCCTGTGCCTGATGACCAGACTCGCCGCCCGGAAAGCGCAGGGTCGGGAGATGGAAGCTCATACGATTTCCGAACAATGCTGTCACATGTGACGGCATTGTTCCGACCGGAGGGAGCAGGAACAGAAACGGATTGCCGGGAATTGGAGAAACATCCCTCTTTTTCCCGGATGTTGCGGAAATGGACGGCAATCCGTCTCAGGCGCAGGGCGCCCCTCCACCAGCTCACCGGATGGCCGGTGAGCACCCGCTCAGTCAGGCGCGGGTCGGTGTGAACAGGCAGGCCCAGGCCGTCAGCCAGCGGCTGCGCGGTGTCCACCGCCCGCTCCCACGGACTGCTGACGATCCGCGTGACCCCCAGGGCCATGAGGCGCCCGGCCAGCTGCTGCGCGGCGGCCTGCCCGGCCGGGGTCAGCGGCGCCGCTGGGGCCTGTCCGGCTGCCTTCGCGTGGCGAACCAGCAAGAGGGTGCCGGGGGGCAGGGCAGTCAAAGGTTTTCCTCGCGCGCCCGCCTCCCGGCCTGCAGCGCCTGCACGTCCACCGCGCGCCCATTCCTGCTGCGCTGCAACACTGCCCAGGCCGCAAACGCGGCCAGTGCGCCCGCCGTGCGGTGGCACGGCGCCACCCCAGCCCACTGGCAATTCAGGGTGCAAGAGGGCACCGGGAAGATCAAGGGGCCGCCGCTCACTGCACCTCGACAGTGCCCCAGACCCGGCCACCAACGAGCACCTGAAAGGGACCGGTGCGCGGCAAGGCCCCCGAATCCGTGAACGTGAACGTGTGAGGCCGGACCGCAGCCACGCACACGGCGCCCTCTGGCTGCGTGCCCCGCACCTGTATGGACAGCTGGTTGCGGGTGCGCTCGGTGGTGTAGCCGTCGAAGCGGCCACAGGCGAGGTCCACGGTGACCGTCACCGGCAGAGACGCTGTGGCGCCGATGCTGGCGGGCAGTTCGACGCCCAGCACGGCAGGCACAAAGGGTGGCTGGGTGGTGGTGCACGCACTCAGCAGCAGACCGGCCGCCAGGAGCAGATGTTTCATGGCGCTCATCCTGCCATGTTCGTGTCGCTGGTGTCTGGGCAGGTGTGCCGGGTGGCCTGTTCGCGCCAGGCGTGCGCGAACAGGTGCCGCAGGGCCGCCTGGGTCAGCCAGTTGAAGTGCGCCGGGTCATGATCAAGCTGCCGGCGCACCTGCGGGAATGGCAACCACACGTGCCCCTGCGCGTGGTCGCCCTGGCGGATCAGTTCACCGGTCGCCTGCACCCGGAAAAAGAAACCCACACTGTCCACCGGGCCGCGCAGCGTCTGGTACACGAAGGCGGGCGTCAGGCATTCCACCTCGGCGCCCGGGGTGACGGTATGGGTGCGGTTCAGATCATCCAGAAAGGCGGTCACGGTCAGGCCGGTTTCTTCCCGCACCTCGCGGGCCAGGGCCTGGGTGATGCCCTCGAACAGGTCCAGCTGGCCGCCTGGCAGTTCCATGGTCCGGGGCTCACCAGGTTTGGCGCGCTGTTGCAGCAGAACCTCGCGCGTCCCAGCATGCTCTCGCTCAATAATCGCCCGCGCGTTCACGTAAAAGCGCTGGGTCTTGCGGCCCCACCTCATACGGAACTCAGGTGAGCCGAAGGCGAACGTGAGCCGAGCGAACATAAGCAAAAACGGGACTCCAGCGATGGAAAAGCGTATCTGCGCTGCTGCCAATCTGCTTTGGAGTCAGAGGAGCCCCGCATCATCCCTTGACCGCCCTTTCAGTGACCTTCGTGCGCGAGTGCTGGCCCAGCACAAACGCGGTGTGAATGGGGATGGTGGCAATACTGGGGCGGCATTCTTTCCGGCGCGTGGGGCCTCCCCTGAGTCGGGTCATGCCCGGCAGTGTACCGGGCCGGGCGCGCGCAGGCATGAAGAAACCAGCGCCGCAAGGGGCGCTGGCTCAGGGCAGGGTCAGGCGTTAGCGGCCGTCGCCGTCGGTGGCTTCGCGCTTGCCTTCGCTGTATTCGGCGTGGGCCTGGTTGTTGTGAACCTCGGCCTTCGCGCGGTCCTCCAGGGCCTCGGCCTTGTGGTGGACGTCGCCTGTGACAGCGTGGGCCACGTTGTGTCCCGTTTCGCGTGCGCGGTCGGCGGCTTCGTTCACTTTGGCCTTGGCGGCGTCCAGCATGTTCCCAGGAGTGCTTTTGTCAGTCATAGGGTCAGGTCCTCCTGAGGGCTGAATTCCCGGTATGGGTGCTCCCAGCGTGCCGCGCCGCCGCCCCCTGCAGGTGAGCCGCCCTTCAGCCAAGATGCAGGCTTCCCAGGGCGTTTTCTTCATGTGCCGGGGGCTCAACAGCGAACGACTTAGCCGGAAAGGCCTGCGGTTTCCCCCGCGGCCCATCTGTTCTTGAACCGCGTCTAAACCGTTCGGGTAACAGCCACACCAAGGCTGATTTTCACCGGGTGGAGTACAGTAGGGCCGACATGGATAAGCACATCAAGGTACCCACGCAGGGCGAGAAGATCACCATGCAAGGCGGCAAGCTGACCGTTCCCAACCACCCCATCATTCCCTTTGTGGAAGGCGACGGCACCGGCCCGGACATCTGGCGTGCCAGCGTGCGGGTGCTGGACGCGGCCGTGGAAGTGGCCTACGGCGGCGAGAAGAAGATCGAGTGGATGGAAGTCTACGCCGGCGAAAAGAGCCTGGAAGTCTACGGCGAGAACGAGTGGCTGCCCCAGGGCACCATCAATGCCTTCAACGAGTACCTCTTCGGCATCAAGGGCCCGCTGACCACCCCGGTGGGCACCGGCATCCGCTCCATCAACGTGGCGCTGCGCCAGGAACTGGACCTGTACGCCTGCGTGCGCCCGGTGCAGTACTTCGAGGGCGTGCCCAGCCCCGTCAAGCGTCCGGGTGACGTGAATATGGTGATCTTCCGCGAGAACACGGAAGATATCTACGCGGGTATCGAGTACAAGGCCGGCACCGACGAGGCCGACAAGATGCGCGGCTTCCTGATGCGCGAGATGGGCGTCAAGAAGATCCGGTTCCCCGAAAGCAGCTCCTTTGGGATCAAGCCGGTGTCCAGGGAAGGCACCGAGCGCCTGGTGCGCGCCGCGATCCAGTTCGCCATTGACAACGGCCGCAAGAGCGTGTCGCTGGTGCACAAGGGCAACATCATGAAGTTCACGGAAGGAGGATTTCGCGACTGGGGCTATGAACTGGCCAAGCGCGAATTCGGCGCCGTGGAGCTTGACGGCGGCCCCTGGTGCCAGCTGCCGAACGGCATCGTCATCAAGGACGTGATTGCCGATAACTTCCTGCAGCAGATTCTGCTGCGCCCTACCGACTACGACGTGATCGCCACCCTGAACCTCAACGGCGACTACATCTCCGACGCGCTGGCCGCGCAGGTGGGCGGGATTGGCATCGCGCCCGGTGCCAACATCAACTATGTCACCGGCCACGCCATCTTTGAGGCGACCCACGGCACCGCGCCCAAATACGCGAACAAGGACGTCATCAACCCCTCCTCCGTGATTCTGTCCGGCGAGATGATGCTGCGTTACATGGGCTGGACCGAGGCCGCCGACCTGATCCTGAAGGGCCTGGACGCCACCATTCAGCAGAAGACCGTGACCTACGACTTCGCCCGTGGCATGGACGGCGCCACCGAGGTGAAGACCAGCGAATTTGCTGACCGCATCATCGAGAACATCAAGGCCAGCAAGGCGTAAGCCAAAGAAGGCCAGTGCGGAGCGGGCGGGGGCGAAAGCCTCCCGCCCGCTTCCTTCGGGTTCACTCCGGTGGCGCAACCAGGAAATCCACTTATACGGATTCCGTCCATTTCCGTAACATCCGGAGAAGAGCCGGATGTTCCTCCAATTCCCGGAAATCCGCATTTGTTCCTTCTCTGCTCCGCAGCTCTTCGAGTCCCTCCGGTCGAAAAAATTCCGTAATGTGTTCCGGAATTTTTCGGAAGCCGTATTAAACCGGGCCCAGGGCGAGCCCGACCAGAGCTGCCAGACCGGCGAGAACGGCGGCAAGAGCCACACGAACAGAGAGGGCACCTGGCAGGAAGATGCCCCCCAGGCTGAAAAAGAACAGAGCAAAGAGGACGGCCATCAGTGGATTCGCGTTCCTGCCTATCTCTAGACTGAAGGACAGTGCCCCTGACCAGAAAAGGCCGCCAATCATCAGGCGTATTTGCGCGTTTTTGGCCTCTCGTTGCGCCTCGGTGATCGGCGGCTCAGGCGCGGGGGCAGGATTCGAATCTGGGCGCTGGCGTCTGCCGAACCACCAGAAGCCCAGGGCCGCCCCACAAACAAGGGCAACGAACAGCTTGGACAGGTAGACCCCAACGTCTTCCAAGAGCGTTGGGCTCAGCAAAGTGCCCAGTGCTCCGGCGGCCAGCAGCGCGCCTCCAACCCAACGGTTGAGAAACCACAGAATCGCCCCCAAAAAATAGCCAGCAAAGACGAGGTAAAGCGTCCAGTCATCAAAGGTCACGGTTCGCGATGACTCTGCGCACCGGAAGGCCTCCACTGGTCAGAGCCTGCTGCTCTGTCCTCTATCCAATCGCCAACATGCGTTCAATGGGCTTCAGGGCCCGGACGCGAATCTCCTCGGGCACGGTGACGCGCGGCTGCAGGTTCACAAGGCTGTCGCGGATGTTCTCCAGCGTGATCATCTTCATGTATTCGCAGCAGGCGGTGCGGCTGACCGGAATAAAGGTCTTGCCCGGCACGTCCTTTTCCAGGCGCGTGACCATCCCGGTTTCGGTGACCACAATGAATGCCTGCGCGGGGCTGGTTTTGGCGCGGCCAATCATGCCCTCGGTGGAGTACAGCTGCAGTTCAGGAATGGTCCCCAGAATCTTGCTGGAGCAGCCGCATTCCGGGTGAATCAGCAGTTCGGCGTCCGGGTAGGCCGCCTGCTGGCCCTGCACGTCTTCGGGGCGGATGGCCTCGTGCACGTGGCAGGCGCCGTCCCACACGTCCATCTGGCGGCCTGTTTCGCGGATCACGTGGGCGGCCAGGTAACGGTCCGGGGCAAACAGCACGGGCATGCCTTGCGGCAGGCTCTGCACCACCTGCACGGCGTTGCCGCTGGTCACACAGTAGTCGCTTTCCGCCTTCACGTCGGCGGTGGTGTTCACGTAGGTGACGACCAGCCCGCCAGGATTCCCCGCCTTCCAGTCGCGGATGCCCTGGGCGGTCAGCGTGTCAGCCAGCGAGCAGCCCGCGCGCAGGTCCGGCAGCAGCACCGTTTTTTCCGGGTTCAGGATCGCGGCGGTTTCGGCCATGAAGTGCACGCCTGCAAACACAATCACCTCGGCGTCGGTCTTCGCGGCCTGGCGCGACAGGCCCAGCGAGTCGCCCACGAAGTCGGCCATTTGCTGCACTTCCGGGCGCTGGTAGTTGTGGGCCAGGATGACCGCGTTCTTCTCGCGGCGCAGGCGCTCAATGTCGGCGCGCAACTGGGCTTCGTCAGGGAGAACCTGCAGCTGCAGCAGGTCGCGGTGCGGCACCTGGGGGCGCGGCACCACCAGGGTGGGTTCGTTGGGGCTCTTCATGGTTGGTCCTTGGGCAGAAAGTTCAGGCTGATGTCCAGGGCGGGGGCCGAATGGGTCAGGGCGCCGGCGCTCACGAAGTCCACGCCGCTTTCTCGCACGCGGGGCAGTCGCGCCAGGGTCATGTTGCCGCTGGCTTCCAGGGTCACGTGCGGGGCCACGCGGTCACGCAGGGCCACCGCCTCGGCCAGCAGGGCGTCGCTCATGTTGTCCAGCAGCACGCGGTCCGCACCCGCGCGCAGGGCTTCGTCCAGCCCCGGCAGGTCCGGCACCTCGCACTCCACCTTCAGCAGGTAGGCGTATTCGCGGGCGCGGCGAATCGCCTCGGCAATGCCGCCCGCCGCCGCCACATGGTTGTCCTTGATCAGGATGCCGTCGTCTAGCCCCGCGCGGTGGTTGAAGCCGCCGCCATGGCGCACCGCCTGCTTTTCCAGGTCACGCCACAGCGGCGTGGTCTTGCGGGTGTCCAGCAGGCGCGTGTGGCCTTCCCCCAGCGCGTCCACGTACCGCCGTGTCTGGGTCGCCACGCCGCTCAGGCGCTGCAGCAGATTCAGGGCCAGCCGCTCGCCGGTCAGCAGGCTGCGCGCCGGGCCCACCAGGGTGCCGAACACGCCGCGTTCGCGCGCCTCGCCGTCGCGGGCGGTCCAGGTCACGCTTACCCGCTCATCCACCAGCGCAAACACACGCGCGGCCACCCCCAGGCCGCTGAGCACCCCGGGCTCTTTCAGCAGGAATTCGGCGCGGGCGGGCTGATGGGCGGGAATGGTGGCCCGCGTGGTGGCGTCGCCGCGCCCGATATCCTCGGCCAGGGCGGCGTGCAGGCGGTCATCCAGGCTCAGCATGACCGGCCCGGAGCAGGAAAAGGCAGCGGGGAAGAAGGAAGGAGAGAACGCACGGGCAGAACCCTAGCGCATTCGCCGGAAGCGGGCGGGCACACCTGCGCGCCGTTCACCGGGCCCCCACAGCCGGCCCCACGGGGACCTCGCGCAGGACCGGCTGGCCCGCGCTGCTGTGCCCCCAGACCGCGTGTCTGGGTGGCGTGGCCTCGGCAGGAAAGTCGGTGCGGCAGTGCCCGCCGCGTGATTCCTCGCGGGCCAGGGCCGCGCGCAGCAGCAATTCCCCCAGGGTGGCGAGGTGCCCGGCTTCCAGGCTGGCGCGGGTGACCCCGGGCGCTGCTGGCCACGTCCAGTCCGCCAGCGCGGCTTCCAGGTCCGCTGCATTTCGGCGCAGGCCCGCCGCCCGGTCCATCACGGCGCGCAGCCTGGGCAGGCAGGCGGGGTCCACTCCGGTAAAGGGGGGCGCCTCGCCGTCCCCGTGCGGGGTGCGCAACTCGGCCAGGGCGGCGCGGGCGGCCCGCGCACCGAACACCAGACCCTCTGACAGACTGTTGCTGGCCAGCCGGTTGGCGCCGTGCAGGCCACTGGAGGCCACCTCGCCCGCCGCGTACAGGCCCGGCACCCCAGCGCGGCCGTCCACATCGGTCTGCACGCCGCCCACTGTGTAATGCACGGCCGGGCAGACCGGAATGGGGTCGGTGCCTGGGTTCAGGCCCCAGCGGCCCAGCGATTCGGTCACGGTGGGAAAGCGGGCCTGCACGAACGCCTCGCCCAGGTGGCGCAGGTCCAGCCACACGCCGCCGGTGGCCGCAATCTCGGCGGCAATGGCGCGCGCCACCACGTCACGCGGGGCCAGTTCCAGCGCCTCGTCGTAGCGGGGCATAAAGCGTTCGCCCCGGGCATTCAGCAGCTGTCCGCCTTCGCCGCGCGCCGCCTCGGTCACCAGCTGCGCCTCCCCGCCGCGCACCACGGCGGTGGGGTGAAACTGCACGAATTCCAGGTCACGGAGGCAGGCGCCCGCCGCCCAGGCCAGCCCCACGCCGTCGCCTGTGCCCTCGGGCGGCGCGGTGGTCACGCCGAACAGGCGCCCAAAGCCCCCGGTGGCCAGCAGCACCGCGCCGGCCCGCACCCGCAGCGGCCCGGCCGGGGTCAGCAGATCGGCGCCCACCACCCGCCCGCCCGAGCAGCGCAGGGTCTGCACAAAGGCCCCTTCCTGCACCTGTAACGCGGGGCCCTGACCCGCCCGCAGCGCGGCGCTCAGGGCGAGGCTGACCGCGTGCCCGGTGGCGTCGCCGGTGTGGCGAATCCGGGCGCGGCTGTGCCCGCCTTCCAGCGTCACCTGCGGGGAAAAGGTCACGCCCAGGTCGCGCAGGATCTCCACCTGGGTGCGGGCCTCGCGCACGAAGACACCCACTGTCTCGGGTTCGCACAGGCCCCGGCCGGCCTTCCGGGTGTCGGCGGCGTGGCTGGCCTCGTCGCCACTCTCCAGGGGCGCGGCAATGCCGCCCTGGGCCCAGCGCGTCGAGCCGCCGCTCAGCGCGCCCTTGCAGGCCAGCAGCACGTCCGCGCCGTAGCTGCGCGCCGTCAGGGCGGCGTAGGCTCCGGCCACGCCGCCGCCCACCACCAAGAGCTCGGTTTCCACCGTTTTCACGACTGTTCAGGGTAGGGCAGCCGGGACCCGCTCAGGTGTCACTGCGGCGCTGAACAGCTGACCCTGCGGCCACGCTGCTAGACTGCCGCCATGACGCGCGTTCTGCTGGCCCTGGCGGGCGTGGTGCTGCTGGCGGTGACGGCGCTGGCGCTGGTGTGGCTGCTGGGCCAGTTGCTCACCGGGCTGGGCATTTTTATCGTGGGCGCCGCCGGCGTGCTGGGGCGGTTGCTGTGGTTCGTGCTGGTGACGGGGCTGCTCTCGGGGCTGGTATATTTCGTGGCCAGTGCGTGGCGCCCCGGCACGCGGGTGCTGGCCAGTGCCGGCCCGCGCCGCCCAGCGCCGGCCGCCAGCGCCCCGGCCGCTGCCACGCCAGCGGACCCGGCCCCCGCACCCCGTTCATGAGGCCCCGCCGGCTGCGCCCGGGCCGCGAGAGAGCCGCTGCTGGCCGGCCCCGGCCCTGGACATGTTACGCTGAGGACAGAAAGGAGGGCGTCCCATGACCATCGCCATCACCAATCCGCAGCGCACCGGCTACGCCGCCGAAGTGGTGGCGAACGCCTTTCTGGACCTGGCCCGCCAGGAGGGCCGGCCCCTGACCCAGATGCAGGTGCACAAACTGGTGTTCATTGCCCACGGCTTTACCCTGGCCCTGCTGGGCCGCCCGCTGATCTACAACACCGTGCATGCGTGGCGTGGCGGCCCGGTGGTGCGCCGCCTGTGGCAGCTGTGGGGCGAACGGGGCACCCAGCCCATCGAGGGGCAGCTGTCCGTGGCGCCGGGTGAGCCGGACCTGAACGGCGATACTGAAGCGGTGGATGTCATTCGCAGCGTCTGGGACGCCTACGGCCAGATGGACGGGCTGGAACTCTCGCGCCTGACGCACCGGCCCGGCAGTCCGTGGTCACAGGTGTATGGCCAGGCCCCCGACCTGATTCCCGATCAGGTGACGCGCGAGTACTACACCGCCCTGGCCCGCAGCGCCTGAGTATGACCCGGCCGCCTCCGCCTGCCCCGGACAGCACCTCGGCCACGATTGCCCGCACGGTGCAGCACAGCCTGGAAGCCGAGCGGCGCGACCTGCCCACCCCGGCCGAGCTGGAGCGCCGCACCCGGGAACTGCGTTACCGCGAGGCGGTGGACCAGCGCTGGTTGCGCCTGGGCGTGGGGGCCATCGTGTTTCTGCTGTCGGCCGGCTGGCTGGCCGCCGACATCGTGCTGACCCTGGCGGTGGGCTGGGGGCAGCTGGGCGGGCGGCCCTTCAAGCTGGACAGCACCGTGGTCGTGGCGTTCCTGACCACCAGCACGGCCACCGTCATTGGCCTGTTTCTGGTGTTTTTGCGCTGGCTGTATCCTCAGGGCCCGGCGCCCGCTGGCCCGCCCGGTCCCCCAGCGGCGTGAGCCGCCCAACAGTTCACCGGCGGAAATGCGGTAAAATCGCAGATTGTGACGCGCGCCGCCTGAGCCTGACGGTTGAAGGCTTCCCTCCGGCGCGGGCCACGTCCCGGAGGACTTTTGAGTTACTGGCGCACCACCTATAAACCCCTGCTGGATGCCGAAACCGGCACCATCTTCAAACAGGCCCCTATCCGCGTGACCCTGGCCTTTCCCAACCGCTACAGCGTGGGCATGGCCTCGCTGGGTTACCAGGTCATCTACCGCATGTTCAACCAGGAAGAGGGCGTGGCCTGTGAGCGCGCCTTTTTGCCCGACGATGTGGAGGCCTTCGAGCGCACCGGCCAGGCGTTGCCCACGGTGGAAACCGGGCGCGACGCCGGAGACTGCCAGCTGTTTGCCCTGAGCGTGTCCTTTGAGCTGGACCTGACGAACATCATCCGCACGCTGGATGTGGCGGGCCTGCGCCCCCTGCGCGAGGAGCGGGATGATTCCGACGCCCTGGTGATGATTGGCGGGCCCTTTACCAGTTCCAACCCCTACCCGCTGACGCCCTTTGCCGACATCATCATCATCGGGGACGGCGAGCAGATTGTGCCGGTGATCAGTGAAGCGCTGCGCGAGGCCACCTCCCGCGAGGACTTCTATGACCTGGTGGACGGCGTGCCGGGCATCTTCCTGCCGGCGCGCCACACGCACGAGCCCAAGTGGGCCACCGCCCCCAAGGAACTGCTGCCCGCCTACAGCCAGATTGTCACGCCCCACAGCGAGCTGAGCAACATGTTCTTGGTGGAAGCCCAGCGCGGCTGCCCGCGCCCCTGCACCTTCTGCCTGGCCCGCACCATGTACGGCCCCAACCGCAACAACCAGGCCCAGGAACTGCTGGACACCATTCCCGACTGGGTGGAGAAGGTGGGGCTGGTGGGCGCGGCCCTGAGCGACTTTCCGCACACCAAGTACGTGGGCCGCACCCTGACCGAGCGCGGCATCAAGCTGGGCGTGAGCAGCATCCGCGCCGACACCGTGGACGCCGAACTGGCCGAGATTCTGAAAGCGGGCGGCCTGCGCACCTTCACGGTGGCCAGCGACGCCCCCAGCGAACGTCTGCGCCGCTGGCTGAAAAAGGGCATCACCACCGAGGACCTGCTCAAAACCGCGCATATCAGCCGCGACCTGGGGTTCAAGGGCATCAAGGTGTACATGATGATCGGCCTGGGCCCGGAAAATGACGACGACATCACCGAGCTGATCGAGTTCACCAGGGAACTGGCGAAGATCAACCGCATCGCGCTGGGCATCAGCCCCTTCGTGCCCAAGCGCCACACGCCGCACTTTGCCGACCCCTTCGCGGGCGTGCAGACCATTGAAAAGCGCATGAAGCGCATTCAGAAG
The DNA here is from genome assembly GCF_003028415.1 of Deinococcus arcticus. NCBI lineage: Bacteria > Thermotogati > Deinococcota > Deinococci > Deinococcales > Deinococcaceae > Deinococcus > Deinococcus arcticus. The sequence continues at coordinate 52,884 of NZ_PYSV01000002.1, read as the reverse complement.
GAACTGCGCACCACCGCCGAACTGCGCAACGTGTCGGCCAAGTGGGCCTGGGTGGAAAGTGTGATTGCGCGCGGCGGCCCGGAAGTGGGCATGGCCGCCTACCAGATCTACCGCAACGAGAGCATCGGTGCCTGGAAAAAGGCGCTGGACGAAGTGGGCTGGAGCGATGAATTCGAGGTCAATATGCCCACCATCGGCCTGCCGCCGGGGCAGTACGAGAGCAAGGACGTCAGCGCCCACGCGCAGGGCCTGGCGATTTAAGTAGCTCGCTGTTGATCTTTAGATCAACCGAGCGGGCTGGAACAGCTGCGCAGCAGAGCGAGTATCGAAAAAAGTACGTTGCACCGGGAGTGGAGACTTTGCGGTGCTCTCCTGCAAAGTCGTAACGTGAGGTGCAACGTACTTAAGAGACCCCGCAAGAAACCTCTGCGAGAGCCCCGCCGAATGTGGCGGGGTTTGTCGTGATGGCGCTCTGTGTGCTGCGCGCAGGCGCGCACTGCTCTGCACGGTGTTTGTCCGAACTGGCAGGAGAGGGGCGCTTCTCTCGTGGCGTTGGCAACGCGGAACAGGCCCGGAAGCTGGGGAGGTCATACGGCTTCCGAAAAATTCCGTCATGTGTTACGGAATTTTTTCGACCGGAGGGCGCAGGAATAAATGCGGATTTCCGGGAATTGGACTGGCACAGCGCCGAAGGCGGGGAACATCCCCCTTCTTCCCGGATGGTACGGAAATGGACGGCAGTCCGTATCATGCGGCTTCCGAACTCTTCCGTCAGACGTTACGGAATGTTTCTGACCGGAGGGACTCGCACAGCTGCACAGCCCAGCAGGCACACATGCGGATCTTCGGGAAGTGGACCGGGAAGGCTCCCCAGGAGCGGAACGTCCCCCTTCTTCCCGGATGGTCCGGCCATGCACGGCCGTCCGTAATCACTGCCCGCTCGGGTAAGTGTTCGGCAGTTCGCCCTCTTCTCCGCCGCTGTCCCGGTCCAGCGGCACCAGCGCCGTGGTCTGGTCCAGGTACAGCAGGGCGTCGTATTGCGCGGGTAGGTGGGCATGGTAGTAGTGGCTCTGGCGCTCGGTGTCGGGGCGGTAGATCACACCGATAAAGCGTTGCAGGCGCTCGCCCTGGAAGGCTCCGGGCAGGTCGCCGCGCAGGTCCAGCCAGAAGTCGCCCACCCCCAGTTCGTGCAGGGCAGCTTCCACACTGCCGGCCAGCGCCGGGCGCACCCGCTTGACCTGCCCGGGCTTGCCCCAGTCGTCGGCGGCCAGCACCTCGCCGCTGCAGGTGCTCTGGCCCAGAATGAAGGTCTGCCCCGGCCAGCGCTGCCGCAGGTACTGGCCCAGATTCTCCTGCCTCTGGCGCCAGCCGGGCTCGGTGGCGCGCGCGTCCCCCAGGTGCGAGTTGTGCGCCCACACCACGATTCTGGGCTCCAGGCCCTGGGCCCGCTGGTGCTCGGCCAGGGCGCCCACCGTGTCGGCCATGTGGGTATCGCGCAGGTTCCAGGTGTCCAGGCGGCCCCGGAACATCTCGCGGTAGTAGCGCTCGGCGTTCAGGGCCAGCCGCGCGTTCTGCTCGGCGTAGAACAGTTCGTCACTGGCCAGGGGATCGGCGGCGGTGTGGCTCTGGCGCTGCAGTTCCAGCAGCTGGGCCACCGCCTCGTCCTCGCAGGGCTCGTCCACTCCGTAAGCGGTGGCCAGCCCGTAACTCTGGGGGTCGTTGCCGTAGGGTTCAAAGCAGCTGTAGCGCTGCCGGGCGCGCTGCGCGGCGGCTGGGTCCACGCCTTCGAGGTACGCCACCACCGCGTCCATGGAGCGGTGCAGGCTGTACAGGTCAATGCCATAAAAGCCCGCCTGCGCCTGTGGGCGGCGCTCGTTGTGGCCGCGCAGCCACGTCACGAAGTCGCGCACGGGCTCGTTACGCCACATCCAGCGCGGAAACCGCCCAAAGTCCCCCAGGGCCTGTTCGGCGCTGTGGTCGCCCTTCTGGCCGCGCACGTAGCGGTTCACGCGGGAGGCATCAGGCCAGTCGGCTTCTGCCGCCACCGCCGTAAAGCCCCGCTCCTCAATCAGGCGCCGGGTCAGCGCGGCGCGCTCGCGGTAAAACTCGTGGGTGCCGTGCGAGGCTTCCCCGATGAGCACGAAGCGGGCGTCCCCGATGCGGCTCAGCAGGGCGTCGGAGGCCGCCGGGTCGGTCAGGGGGTGCAGGCCGGGCAGGGAAGAGGGCATGCCCCTACCATGCCCGCCTGTGGCCCAGCCCCGGATCAGCCCTGGCTAAAGCAGGGCTGACCGAATGCCCACAGCAGGCCGCAAAGAGCGCAACGGTCGTGACAGGGGCGGCGCCCACCAGTCCTCAGTTCTGGTTTGCCAGGAACGCTGCCTGGTTGCGGTAGAACGCCTTCACATCCCGGAACGACAGGTTGCCCGTGATGTCAATGTGGTCGTAGCCGTCCACCCGGCCCAGGCGGTACCACGTGCCGGGCGCGGTGGCGCCGCCGCTGTACGCCACGCTGGTTTCGTTCAGCGGGGCGTTCATGGACCTGCCCGGCACAATGCCGTCGTTGGCCCACCAGCCCCGGTCATAGGTGATGGCCCCGCCCGGACTGCGCCCGCCGATGTTGCCCAGCCCCGGGCTGAGCGGCGGCGCGTAGGGAAAGGCCACGGCCGACAGCACCGGATTCATGGTGAGGTTCGGGTAGTGCCAGCCGGTCAGCAGCCCCGGGGTGGTGGCGTTCGTTTCCCAGGAGAAGTAGCGCGCATGTCGGCTGCGCCCCAGCCAGCGGTTGAGTTCGGCCGCGCCGTCGGGGCTCAGGTCCCAGGCGGCCTGGTCCTTGCTGGTCCAGACGCGCGAGGCGAACACCCGGTTCTGGTAGGTGCTGAAGCGCTCGCCGGGCGCGCGGCTCAGGCCCCAGTGGCCCAGGTCGAAGTTGTACACGAAGTTCTCGGGGTCGGCGGCGCCCACGCTGGCGGCAAAGGCCAGAATCAGGTTCTTGAACATGGGCACTGCCGCCTGCAGCGTGTCGGCCGCCGGGCTGCCGCTGTTGGGACTGCTGACGGTCATCACGCTGCGCACCCAGCCCGCGCGCCCGCCCGTGAACAGGCCGCCGCTGCCCGCGTTGGCCGGGTGGCCGTCGTCCAGCAGCTTGACCAGGGTGCGGGCCGTCTGGCCGCCCATGGAGTGCCCCAGCAGGTTCACGGGCCGCGCCGCGCTCCACTGCGGGTAGAAGCCGGGGTAGCACTTGGCGCTGTCTGTGCGGGCGTGTCCATGCTGCGCCGCGTGCGCCGCCCCGTAGTCCACGCAGCCGCCCTTGATCTGTGCGTACAGTTCGGCGGCGCGGTCCCAGTTGCTGCTGACCGGCCCCAGGCTGGCGGTAAACACCGCGTAGCCCTGGGCGCGCAGGTCCGCCTGCACGTCCAGAAGTCCGCCCCAGTAGCGCAGGCCCAGCGCCTCGTCGCGCCCGAAGCCCCCCAGCCCATGCACCAGAATCAGGGGCACGCTCTTGTCCAGCGCCTGCGCTGCCATGCCCCGCGTGCCGGGGTAGGTGCGGCTCAGGTCCGTCTGGGGCGCGGGGCGGGCAGTGGGCTCGGGTGGCGTGGGGGTGGCGGCGGCCGGTTGCAGGGTGGGCGCGGGCACCGCTGCCGGAGCGGCGCAGCCGGCCAGCAGGCCAGTCGTGACGGTCAGGGCAAGAAGCAGGAAGGAACGTGAACCAGTCATGGGACTCCCGGGGGCCACCTTTCAGGACACAGCTGTGCGCCGCGCAGGCCACGGCGGCTCCACGTCTTGGCGCGCCCCTGGGGCGGCAGGTTGAATTTTTGGTACAGGCTGCACTGTGCCACACAGCTGACCCGCTGTCTTGACCCGGGTTCAAAAGAGTGAGAAAGCTCAGCTTTGGTGGGCAGGGGGGGCCCAGGCGGGCGGTGTCCCCGGGTCCGCCTTCAGGCGCGCGGATACTTCCAGAGTCCAGGCACAACACATGGGCTGGCGTGTTGACCCTGCAGTGAGGGACACCGCTTACACCACGAGAGGGAGACGCTCGCAAATGGGCGTCAGTGGGTCCGCCGTCCCAGACGACGTTCTTCCCATGACTGGCCCACTCGCTGAACACCAGACTCCACCAGAATTCTTGCTGATTGAAAAGAATTCTGGCTGTATTCCAGTCAATCTCACGCTCGGTATCGCCGCAGGCGGCATGATGGGGGCATGACAGCTGTGAGCAGACCGCAGACCATGGCGGAGAAAATTCTTTCTCAGCGCGGGGCGCGCCCGGTGTATGCCGGGGACCTCGCGGTGGTGGAGGTGGACGGGGTGATGGTGGTGGACTCCATCGCCCAGAGCTTTATTGAGCGCATGGAGCGCGATCTGGAGGCGCCGCCAAAGTTCCCCGAGCGGGTCAGCATCGTCATCGACCATGTGGCCCCGGCCAGCACCGTCAGTGTGGCGCAGGCGCAGAAGGAGGCGCGCGAATACGCGGCCCGCACCGGCGTGCGCCTGTTCGATGTGGGCCGGGGCATCTGCCATCAGGTGCTGGTGGAAGAGGGGCTGGCGCGGCCCGGCTGGATTGTGCTGGGCAGTGACAGTCATTCCACGACCTACGGCGCGGTGGCGGCCTTCGGCACCGGCATGGGCGCCACCGACATCGCCCTGGCGGCGGCCAGCGGCAAGACGTGGCTGAAAGTGCCCGAGAGCGTAAAAGTCACCTTGCACGGCGAGTTGCGCCCCGGCGTGGCCGCCAAGGACGTGGCCCTGGAGATGATCCGGGTGCTGGGGGCCGACGGCGCCACCTACCAGAGCATTGAAATCCATGCCGGGGACCGCTTCACGCGCGGCGAGCGCATGACCCTGGCGAACCTGTGCGTGGAGGCCGGGGCCAAGGTGGGGCTGGTGGTGCCCGGCGGCGAGATTCTGAACCTGTACGAGGTGCCCGGCTGGGTGTACCCCGACCCCGGCGCGGCGTATGTCCGCGAGATCGAATTGGACCTCTCGGCCCTGGCCCCGCGCATGAGTGCGCCCAGCGAGGTGGACAACGTACACAACGTGGCCGACCTGCGCGGCCTGAAGGTGGATCAGGTGTTCATCGGCACCTGCACGAATGGCCGCCTGGATGACCTGCACGCGGCGGCCGACGTGTTGCGCGGGCACCGGGTGGCGCCGGGCACCCGCCTGCTGGTCATCCCCGCCAGCAGCGAGGTGATGGAGCAGGCGATGGCCGACGGCACCCTGCTGACCCTGCAGCGGGCCGGGGCCGTGCTGGGCACGCCGGGCTGCGGGCCCTGCATGGGCCGCCACCAGGGTGTGCTGGCCCCCGGCGAGGTCTGTGTGAGCACCAGCAACCGCAACTTTGTTGGCCGCATGGGGGACAAGGACGCGCAGATTTACCTCGCCAGCCCGGCGGTGGCGGCGGCCACAGCGGTGCTGGGGCGCATTGCCCTGCCCGAAGACGTGGGGGCCGCGTGAGCGAGACCATTTTTCATGTGCCGGAAACGCTGCCCCGGGTTCCGGGCTATACCCCGGCTGTGGAGGTGCGCGGTGGCCGCACCCTGTACATTTCCGGCCAGGTGGCCCTGAATGCCGGGGGCGAACTCGGAGGCCCCGGCGACTTTGAGGCTCAGGCCCGGCAGTGTTTTCAGAACGTGGCGCACGCGCTGGCGGCGGCCGATATAACCTTTGCCGATGTGGTCAAGCTGGGTCTGTACGTGTTGGACATGGCGCACTTGTCTGCTCTGCGCCGCGTGCGCGACGACTTCGTGAACACCGCCCGGCCCCCGGCCAGCACCTTGGTGCAGGTGAGCGCCTTTTTCCGGCCCGGCGTGCTGGTGGAAGTCGAGGCGGTGGCGGCGGCCCCGCTGGAAAGGAGGGCCTGAGATGCCCCGAATCTGGAAGTTTGGCGACAGCGTGAACACCGACGACATCCTGCCCGGCAAGTTCGCGCCGTTCATGGCCGGCGAGGACCGCTTTCAGACCTTCGCCTTTCACTATCTTCGCCCGGAGTTTGCCGCGCAGGTGCAGCCCGGCGACGTGCTGATCGGCGGGCGCAACTGGGGGCTGGGGTCCAGCCGTGAATATGCCCCCCAGGCCCTGAAAAAGCTGCAGATTGGCGCCATTGTGGCGCCCAGCTTTGCGCGCATTCACTACCGCAACCTGCTGAACCTGGGCATTCCCGCCTTCGAATATGACCTGACGGGCCTGCTGCGCGACGGCGACGAGGTGACGCTGAACGTGGCGGCTGGGCTGCTGGCGCACGCCACGGGCACGGTCCAGCTGCCGCCGCCCCCCGCCTTTCTGCGCGAGGCGCTGAAGGAGGGCAGCATTCTGGCGTTCTTCAAGAAGCACGGCCGCTTTCCGGGAGAGCCGGCCTAAACTGGGCCCATGGCAATTCTGGAAGTGGAGTGTCCGATCTGCGAAGAGGTGCTGGAACTCACGGACGAGGACCGCGCCGAACTGGCTGTGGGCGACGTGATCGTGTGTGCGTCGTGCCACAGCGAGATGGAGGTCACCCGCAACGGCGGCGGCGAGGATTTCGAGCTGGACCTGCTGAGCGCTATGACCACCTGCCCCCACTGCGACGAGGAGTTTGAGGTGACCCCCGACATGCTGGCCGCCGCGCCCGCAACCCGCAGTCAGGACGGCGCGGAAGTCAGCCTCATGACCTGTCCCCACTGCAAGGTGAAATTTGAGCTGGAACTGACCGAGGAGCAGGCCTAGGGTCGGCTGACCTGTCCAGACAACATCAAACGAAAAGCAAAATCTGATCTAACCTGACAAACGCAAGGAGAGGCTATGTCAACTGTTGTGTTTGAAAACCCTGATACCGGTGCCGCCATTGAGCTGACCAACCCTGAACTGGGTGAACTGGTGATTGACGACGAAACCGGCGTGGAATACGAAGTGGTGTCTCTTGACCCGCCCCGCCTGGCTGCGGCCCCACAGGAAGCGGAGGACTGGGGCGAGTAACGCGGCCCGGCGGCGCTCAGGTGGGCCGGGTGCCCGGTCTGAGCGCCGCTGCCCCGTTGCCCCCGGAGAGCCCCTATGGCTGAACTGGCCGTGCTGTACGACCGTATCCGTCCCGACGAGAAGATGCTGTTCGAGGCGCTCGACGAGCTGGGCGTGCCCTACGACAAGGTGTATACGCCCCAGCTGAAGCTGACCTTCGATGACGCGGGCCGCGCCAGGGTGCCGTGGCGCGTGGCCATCGAGCGCTGCGTGAGCCAGAGCCGGGGCCACGCGGTCACCCGTGCGCTGGAAGGCTTTGGGGTGCAGGTGATCAACCCGGCCCACGTGATCGAGGTGTGCGGTGACAAGCTGGCCACCAACGCCGCTCTGCACGCCGCCGCGCTGCCCACCCCACGCACCGGCGTGGCCTTTGACGGCGAGGCGGCCCTGGCCCTGATTGAAGACCTGGGCTATCCGGTGGTCCTGAAACCCACCGTGGGCTCGTGGGGCCGCATGGTCAGCCGCCTGAATGACCGCGCCGCCGCCGAGGCCGTCATTGAACACAAGGAAGTGCTGGGCGGGCCACAGCACGGCATCTTCTACGTGCAGGAACTGGTGGATAAGCCGGGGCGCGACATCCGCGCCTTTGTGGTGGGCGGGCAGTGCATAGGCGCCATCTACCGTACCAGCGAGCACTGGATTACCAACACGGCGCGCGGGGCAACAGCGAGCCACTGCCCGGTCACACCCGAACTGGCCGATCTGGCCACCCGCGCTGCGGCCGCCGTGCAGGGTCAGATCGTGGCCATTGACCTTGTGGAAGACCCACGTGCGCACAACGAGTGGGGCGGGCTGACCATCATCGAGATCAACCACACCATGGAATTCAAGAACTCGGTGAGCACCACGGGCGTGAATATCCCGCGCCTGATGGGTGAATACGCAATTTCAAAGCTGTAGCGCACGGCTCGTACGGACTCCGATTGATACGGATTCCGTTCATTTCCGTAACATCCGGGAAAGAGCCGGATGTTCCCCGCCTTCGGCGCTGTTCCAGCCCAATTCCCGGAAATCCGCATCTTTTCCTGCTCCCTTCGGTCGAAAAAATTCCGTAACTCGTTACGGAATTTTTCGGAACCCGTATGAATCGCTGACAAAAGCGGTTCCATCCGAGCGGACTCGGAGAGCTGCTTCGCAGAGCGAGCAGAAGAAGATGCGGATTGCCGCGAGATGGAAGCGCGGACAGTGCCGTTCCGGCCGCGCGGCAATGAAACGGCAGTCCGTATCAGAGATGCACAGCCACAGCAGCGGCCCGGTTCTTGTGTCAGACCGGGCCGCTGCTGTGGCTTTTAATCGAGCGCGTCTAATCCAGCACGTCAATGCCCGCGTTCTGCACGCGGCGGCGCACGTCCTGCACGCCCTCGCCGCTCACGCGCATCACGAAGCGGCGGCGGCCGTTTTCACCGCCAAACGTGGCCACGCTGATGATGTTGCTGGGCAGCACGGCGCCCGTGGCCCGCTCCAGGCTGCCGGGCACGTCCGGCATGTCCAGGGTCAGGCGCTTGCCGCCCTCGCGCATGCCCAGAATGCCGGTAAAGGCGCGCAGCACGTCCATGGTGGTGATGATGCCGCTCAGGGCGCCCGCATCGTTCAGCACGGGTAACCCGCCCACATGATGCTCCTGCATGCGCAGTGCGGCGTCTTCCATATATTCGCCCTCGGCGGCGGTAATCACCGGCCGGGCCATCATCTCGGCCACCGTCAATTTGCTCAGCAGGTAATTCAGCTCCCAGACGCTGAGGGTGGTGGCCTTGCTGGGCATGGCGTCTTTCAGGTCCTTGCGGGTGGTGATGCCCACCAGCCCGCCGCCTGCGTCCACCACCGGCAGGCGGCGGAAGTTGCCCTCCTTGAGGATTTTCAGCGCGTCCATGACGGGCGTGTCGGGCGTGACCGTGATGGGGTTGGGGGTCATCCAATCGCGTACGAGCATGGCCGCAGTCTACGGGGTGGGCTGCGGGGTGGATGCCCCGGGAGCGGTGAGGCGCTCTGGGCTGACCGCCAGCTGACGGCGCATGTGAACTGGATGCAGCGCCCTTCATTCGGCTCAGAAAGGCGCGTGCTACGTTGCCGGGCATGAAGATCAGCGCCAAAGTCATGGCTCCTCTGGCTCTCGCCGCCGCGTTCGGCCTGGGCACGGTGGCCCCGCACGCCCAGACCACGCCACAGAAAGTGGGCTTCGTGGATGTGGACAAGCTTCTCCAGGCGCACCCGAATTATAAGGATGTGCAGGAAATCGAGAAGAAAGCTGAGGCCGAACTGGGTCCCATTGACAAGCAGATCAAGGCCATTGACGCCAAGGGCGCCTCGGCAACCGCCGCCGAGAAACAGACCCGTGAAACGCTGGTCAAGACCATTCAGTCCAAGGCGGATGCTTACAACAAGCAGATGGAGCCGAAAGTCACCGCCATGGAGAAAGCTGTGGACGGTGCCATTACAAGCGTGGCCAAGAGCAACGGCTACAGCATCATCATGGACCGCGACGTGGCCGCCAAGAGTGGCCTCGTGATCTACGCCGACGGCAGCGCCGAGATTACCGACGCTGTAGCCAAAGCCGTCAAGTAAGGCCGCGCTGGCCTGGGCAGGCCCCCGTCGCCAGGGGCCTGCTTTCTCTTCCGTGCCCCCAAGGAGGCCCCCCGGCATGAACAAGATGTGGTTGATTCTGCCCCTGGCCCTGCTGTCCACGGTGCCCCACGCCCAGCAGGCCAAATCCCGCCTGGCCATTGTGAATGTGCAGCAGGCCGTCAAGGCCCTGCCCGACAGCAAGGCGTACCTGGACCTGAACGCCAAGGTGGCCGCCGACCTGAACGCCCGCCAGAAGGCGCTGCAGGACCTGAGTGCCAGGGCCGCTGCCACCCGCAGCGCGGCCGACCGCCAGGCGCTGGCCAAGGCGCAGCAGGCCTATGCCAGTGCCCGCGACAATTACGCCACGCGCATTGACGCGGCCTTCAAGCCGCTGGCGACCAAGCTGAACGCCGCTGTGGCCAAGGCCGCCAAGGCCAACGGCTACACCATCGTCTTCGACGAGCAGGTGGCCGCTCAGACCAGTCTGGTGGTCTATGCCAACGAAACGGCCACCAACCTCACGCCCGCTGTGATTAAGAACCTGAAGTAAACGGCGCAGCAAAGAGCCCCGGGATGTGCTCCCCGGGGCTCTTTGCTGCGCCGCTTACAGCGACACGCGCTCGTTCTCACCCTGCTTGGCCTGGGTGCCGGTCAGCAGGCCCTTGGCCAGCCCCAGCAGGCTACGAATCTTGCCGTCGCTCTCCCAGTATTCGGCGCCGTGGGCCTCAATGCGGATCAGCTGAATGTTCGGGTCGTCCTTGCCTTCCGGAAAGTACGCCTTGTACATGTCATTCCACAGCTCGTCCAGCTTGGCCCGGTCCTCGACCAGGGCAGCGGTGCCCTGCACGCTCACGTAAATGCCCTTGTCCGGCTTGGAATAGCTGACGTTCACCTGCGGACGGGCGGCCATATTGCGCACCTGTTCAGTGTCCTTGCCGCCCAGGAACCACAGGTCGCCGTCAAACTCCACTTCCTGGGTGGTCATGGGGTGCGCCTTGAGGTGTCCATTGTCGCTCTGCACCGTCAGCATGGCGAACTTCACGTCCTTGATCATCGCGCCAATCTTCTTCAGGGCGTCCTCGCGGGTGATGTCACTCATGCCGTCACCGTCGCATGGGGCCCCCAGGGGAAATTGAGAGGTCTCCTACCGTCTGAACGCCGCCCAAAGACCCCCTGAAGATGAAGAGGGGCACGGAGCCGCCTAAGCGGACGCCGCGTGCCGATCTGCCTGTACCTGCTCCGGCACGTTGCGCACCAGAATCACCCCCAGCATGAAAAAGGCGGCAGCGAGGCTAAACACCAGCGTGTAGCCCAGATTCTCGGCCCGGGCGTTGCCCCAGTCCAGCAGCAGCCCCTGCGGCCCGCTGATAAATTGCGGCGCCACAAAGGCCACGTGCCAGATGCCCATGTCGCGCGCAAAGGAGCGCGCGCTGGGCATGGCGTCGCTGCCCAGCGCCCAGTCCACACTGGTAAACGCCCCAAAGCCCAGCCCGAACAGCGCCGCCAGTGGCAGGGCCAGGGCGAACGAGGGCACGATCAGCAGCAGCAGGGCCGCGCCTGCCATGGTGGTGCCCGCCACGTAGATCACTGGCTTGCGCCCCACGCGGTCACTCAGGCGCCCGCCGATCAGGGCCGAGACGATGCTGGCCACGATGATGCACGCCAGCATGATGGAATTGGAGGTCACGGGGTCCTTCTGGCCCAGCACGTCGCCGTTGTAGTACTGCAAGAAGGGCTGCACCGAATACTGCCCCAGCGCGAACAGCGCCCGCGTGATAAACACCCACAGAAAGGGGCGGTGGGCGAAGAGGGTGGTCCAGGGGGCCGGTGGCTGCGTGGCCTGCGGGCCCGCCGGGGGGGCGTCGTCCGGCACGCCGCGCATGGTGACCAGGGAGGGCACCAGCAGCGCCAGCGCAGTCAGCGGAAACAGCAGGATGGACGGCAGTGCCAACTGCCCCAGCGCAAAGGCGCTGAGCGCCCCCAGCAGTTGCCCGGCGGCCTGCAGCATCCCCATGGCCCCGCTGTAGCGTCCGCGCTGAGACACGGGCACCAGCTGGGGAATCAGGGCCGAATAGGGGGCCGTGGCGTAGTTGTTGCCAAACTGCACCAGCAAAAAGCCCAGCACGTACACCCAGAAGCCGGACATGCCGTCCAGCAGGGCCACGGCCAGGCCCATGACCCCCAGGCCCACGAGGTTAACCCCCACCCCCAGCTTCAGGTAGGGCAGGCGGCGCCCGGTGCGGTCACTGTGCGCCCCCACAATGGGCGGAATCACCAGGGCCATCACGGCGCCGATCACCGTGAGCAGCCCCACGTAGGATCCCTTGCGCTCTGGGCCTACGAAGTCCAGCACGTTGGCCGGCATGAGAATCAGCAGCAGCGCCAGCCAGTGAAAGGCCGTGCCGAACCAGAACGCCGAGAGCACCCACGGGCTCACGGGCGCGCGTGCAGGAGTGGAAGTCATGTGCGGCGAGTATACGGGGGGCTGCCCGGGGCCGGGGGACGATTTCTCGTGGCCCAGGCAGGCGCCGAGGTTCAGGCTGGGGCTCCGTCCTGGGGCAGCGCTTCCCAGTAGGCCTGCAGGTCCGGGGCCAGGGGCAGTTCGGCGCTGAACTGGGTGCCGCTCCAGGGAAAGGCAATGCGCGCGGCGTGCAGCGCCTGCCGGGCCAGCCCCAGCCGGGCCGTCAGTTCGGGGGTCTGCCCCTCCTCCATGAAGGCCAAGAACACCTCCGGGTCGCGGCCGTAAATCTTGTCGCCCACCATGGGCAGCCCCAGGTGGCTGAGGTGGGCGCGAATCTGGTGCAGGCGCCCGCTGCGGGGATAGGCCTCGATCAGGGCGTGCCCGGCCCGCCGGTCCAGCACCCGGAAATCGGTCACGGCGGGGCGGCCATCCGGCACCACCGCCTGCCGGATGGCAATGCGGTTGGCTCCACCCAGGCCCAGGTCACCCAGTGGGGCGTCCAGGGTGCGCCGGTCCCAGTCCGGGGTGCCGTGCACGATGGCCACGTAGGTTTTGCCCACCAGATGCGTCTTGAACAGGGTAAAGAAGCGCTGGGCGGCCTCGCGGTCACGGGAAAACACTTGCGCGCCGCTGGTCTCGCGGTCCAGGCGGTGCGGCGGCGCCAGGGTGTCCTCGCCGGTGGCGCGGCGCAGATAGGTCAGCACGTCGGGCACGTCCACGCGGGCGCGCACCGGATGGGTCAGCCACAGCGCGGGCTTGTGCACCACGTAGAAATCCGGGTGCTCCACCACCACACGCGGCTTTTCTGTGGGGGGCAGCAGGGGCGCGCGGGAGGCGGGCGTGCTCACAGCTCCCACACGCTGCGGTAGGAGCGGCCCTGCAACCGGGCCGACAGGTCCACGCCGCGCGCCACCGTGCGCGCCAGCCGCGCTGCCAGCCACTCGCCCGGCACGCCCGGCGCCGTCCAGTGCGCGCCCGTGGCATACACGAAGTCGGGGTTCACCACGCAGCGGAAATCCACCATCAGGCCAAAGGCGAAAGCGCCGTGGCTGAGGTACCCGTGGTCCAGGCCGCCCGACACCAGAAAGGTCACAGGCTGGTCAAACCACGCGCCGTGCAGCCCGCGCGCCTCGTCGCTGCTGCCTGTCAGTTCCACCAGGGCCTTGGCGCCCGAACCCAGGCCCCAGTTGTAGACCGGCACGCCCAGAAACAGGCCGTCGGCTTCGCGGATGGCGCGGTGGTACAGCGCGGCGTGGGGGTGGTCGTAGCAGCCGCCCGGCCCCTGCACGTTGTCAAAGGGCGGCAGCGGCGTCTGGCGCAGGTCCAGGTGGGTGACCTCGTGGCCACCCGCGCGCAGGTGCTCGGCGGCCAGGGCACACAGCCACGCGCTGCGGCTGTCGGGGTCCAGGCTGGTGGACAGAACCGTGAACTTCACGCCCCGCAGCCTAGAGCACAGCTGGCCGCCCGGTGTGCCGGTGTGGCTGTAGGGTGTGCCGCCCGGCGCCGGGGCAGGGGAGGGCCGCCGGCCCCACCCGGGTGGAGCCCGGCCTAGGGGTTCGCTTCCTCCAGCGCCCGCAGGTCGTCAATGCGCTCCCGGGTATCGGGGTGAGAGCTGAGCAGGTCCAGCCAGGAACCGCCGCCGTCCTGCTCGCTGCTGTCCGGGCCACCGCCCGCCGCTTTCTCCAGCCGGGCCAGCATGGTCTGCAGCGGCCGGGTGGTGCCGTACACCCGCAGCATGTACGCGGCCGAGACGCGGTCGGCCTCGCTTTCGGCGGTGCGCGAATAGCCGCTGCGCAGCAGGGTGGCCGGCACCGCCGCCGCAAAGGTGCCCGCGCTGACCAGATCGCCCGTCAGCAGGGTCACCACCAGCGACACCCCCAGGGCCTGATACACCGTGGCCAGGCCGTGGCGCCGGGTCACATGGGCGGTTTCGTGGGCCAGCACGCCCACCAGTTCGCGGTCACTGCGCGCCAGTTTCACCAGCTGATCGGTCATGACGATGGTGCCGTTGGGCAGGGCAAAGGCGTTGGCGCCCAGTTGAAAGTCGCGCCCGGTCTCACCGTTGCGCAGCAGCAGGCGGTACGGGTAGCCGCCGCCGGCCCAGTCGCGCACCGGGGCGAACGCCCTTTGCAACTGTGCCTGTCGCGCGGCGCTGAGCTTCGAGGGCCCCAGATAGTCCTCGGTGTCCAGCAGCTCGATGGTTTCGCGGTCAAAGGTCTGCAGTACGCTGCGCGGTGTGGCCAGCGCTGCCTGCGTGGCCAGTGCCGGAATGCCCCAGATCACAAAGGCGCCGGTCAGGGCCGCCGCAAGGCCCAGGGCGCCCAGCGCGGTGGTCCAGCGGCCCTCCAGGCCCCGCACGCCGCGCAGCACCCGGTTGCGCCCCGTCTGGCCCTCCCAGCGCCGCAGCGCCGCGTCGTCCCCGGTTTCAAAGCGGCTGCCATCCGGAAAGGTCACGCGGCGGCGCACGCCGGGAATGGCCGGGTCCACCGTCACCTGCGCCGCGTTCCAGTGAACGGCGCTGGCCGCCACGCCGCCGCCCTGCACCCGCAGCGCCGCGCCCCCGGCGTCCAGGGTCAGTTCGGCCGGGTGGGGGCGGCTGCTGTGGCCATCGAAGTACACGCCCTGCAGCGCGGTCTGCGGGCGGGCGGCCGGGGCGCGGCTCATCCTCAGAACCCCACCTGAATGTCCAGCAGCTCGCTGGCGGCCTCACCCAGCGCCGATTCGCCGTGGCTGGCCTGCCCGGTGAAGGTGTCCAGCGGCACCAGCGAGCGCACCTGCAGGCCGCCCATGATGTAGCGGGTGCGGCGGATGGCCGCCCAGGGCGTGGCCAGCCCCAGGGTCAGCAGCTGCGCGAGGCTGTTGGTGACCCCAATCCACACCACGCGCCACGGCGAGAAGCTGGCCCCGGTGCGCACCACCCCGCCCAGTTCGGTGTGGTTGAGCACGTAGGCCATGATCGCCGCGCGCACGTACTGCCACGCCACGCTGTACACCAGCAGCACCACGACGTAGGTGACCAGCGCCGGCACCAGCAGCATCAGCACGGTGGCCATGACGGCGGCCTCGCTCTGCTCCTTGGCCGAGAACAGCTCCAGTAGGGCGCTGCCGCCAAAAAAGGCCAGCCACAGCCCGAACATCACGGCGGCGCTGCCCAGCACCAGCGCCAGGCCGGTGACGGCAATCAGGTAAAACGGCGCCACGTCCCCCCGGAACTGGGCGCGGGCCGTGCCATAGGCCAGGTGGTCCAGCTGATAGCGCCGCTGCATGAACCACGCCCACGGCAGTGCGAAGCTGACCAGACTGGCCGCCAGATTGGCCGCGCCGTAGGCCACGTACGCCTGCCCCACGCTGCCGTGAAAGGAAAAGTTGAGGCCCCGGTGAACCGTGTTCACGGCCTGAAAGCGCAGCGACTGGCGCACCAGCCACGGATAGAAGCCCAGGTAAACCAGCATCAGCAGGATGCCCAGCATGAGGTACGTGGGGTCCGGCGACTGAAACGCCAGCGACGCCAGCAGCGACAGCCCGCCAATCAGCAGGTACCCGCGCAGCAGCGCCCAGGGATTGGCGCGGTATTCGAAGTTCTGGCCGTCCACCCAGGTGTGGCCGTAAAAATACTGCTTGGTGCGAATGCGCGCCCAGGGCATATACAGGCCAAACGTCACCAGCGTCAGGGCGATGTTCACGATCCAGATGCGGAAGTATTCGCCGGCCTGCCCGGTAAAGCCCACCGGATGGTGCAGCACGGCGGGCGGCGCTGGGGCCTCGGCAACAGGGCGGCCCAGGCTGGGGGCGGCGAGCGACAGATCGGTCATCTGCTGCATGGTAGCGGGCCGTGGGTGGCCGCTGGGCCGCAGGTGCGGCCGCTGTGCAGTCTGGGGCCGTCCCGCGCGTGGGGCCCGCACCAGCCCCCCGCCAGGGCGCACCAGACGAGTGCCGACCAGAGGAACGTGCAGAGCGGCGGAGCAGGGCAGGACAGAAGGCGGCGTTCCGGGCGTTGGGCTGCTCTCCGTCGGAGGCGGGAACAACCCGTGCTGTGCTGGCTGTTCCGGACATGGCCGGCCGGCTCATTTCCGCCCTGCCCTGCGCGGTGTGCCCGGGTTCCGGGCGGCGGCCCATGCTACCCTGGGCGGCAGTTCACCATCTGCCCCGGTTCGACGCGGCGCGCGCTGTGGTGCCCCTGTGGGCGCCGGAAAACCGCGCCCGTGACCGTGGCCCCCGGAGGAAAGGCATGCCGCGCTACGCCCTGGACGGGCACGTCCCCCAGATTCATCCCACGGCTTTTGTGGCTCCCAGCGCCGACATCATTGGGCAGGTCACGGTGGCCGAAGACGCCAGCGTGTGGTACGGCGCGGTGCTGCGCGGCGACCTGGAACCCATTACCGTGGGGCTGGGCAGCAACGTGCAGGACGGCGCCGTGCTACACACCGACGCCGGCTGGCCCTGCGTGCTGAGCGAGCGGGTGACGGTGGGGCACCGCGCGGTGGTCCACGGCGCCACCTGCGGGCCCGGCAGTCTGGTGGGCATGGGCGCCGTGATGCTCAGCGGGTCCAGCCTGGGGGCCGGGGCCATGCTGGGCGCGGGGGCCGTGCTGCCCGAAGGCGCCCACGTGCCCGACGGCATGCTGGCGGTGGGGGTGCCGGCCCGGGTGGTGCGGCCTGCTCCCAGCGGCGCCAACGCGCAGCGCTACGTGCTCAACGCCCGGCGCTTTCGCCAGGGCGCGCGCCGTCTGGACGAGGCTGCGGACCTGCCCGCGCGCCCGGAAGCCGCGCTGTCTGAAGCGCTGTGAAGTCCTCCCACCGGAGCGTCCCATGACTGATCCTGAACGGCGGCCTGCCCCCCAGCCTCAGCCAGAGCCGGGCCAGACGAACCTGAGCCCGGCTGAGCTGGACAGTGAAACGGTGCCGGAACTGGCGCCCATGTTTCCTGGCGCCGCGCCCTTTCTGGCCCGCTTTCTGCCGCACGCCGCGCCGCTCCACGCCGGACTGCATGGCCATTTCTGCGATCTGCACGCCTTTTTAAAGTATCTGCACGAACAGGCGTGGTACGGCTACCTGCATGCGGGTCTGGGCGAGCAGAGCGCCTTTGTCCTGCTCTACGAGGGCCGCGCGGTGACCGCCGCTGCGGGCAGCCTGACGGGCGAGCAGGCTCTGGGCGAGCTACTGGGCCTGTACGAGCAGGGCGCGCTGCTCAGCGCCTGCGCGCTGGACCCCCAGCTGGCCCACGCCCTGAGCGGTATTGGCTCCCGGGCCTGGAAATTCAACCTCACCGAGGATTTCACGGGGCTGCACGCCCGGCCGGGCGGGGCCATCTTCTATGTGCGCGGGCAGATCCTGGCCACCATGCCCGCCACCTTGCCCTACGAGGGGGCCTTTCCGGCGCCGCTGCGCCCCCAGACCCTGATTCTGCCGCGCCGACTGGCCGGCTGGGCGCACCACCAGTACGCGCTGACCCTGCGCGGCAAAGACGCCCTGAATGCGATCACCAACGTGCACCAGAATTTCCGGGCCCGCCACGGCCAGCCGGGCCTGATCCTGCTGCGCGCCCTGGCCGAGGGCCTGACCCCGGCCGAATTTGCCCTGCGCGACGACGGCGCCCTGCATGAACTTGAAGCGCTGGTGCAGGAATTCGTGCAGGGCGGATTCGTGCGCGAAACGTAGAGGCCGCGCCGCTCACCAGGAGCAGGCGGCGGACTGAGCGGGTGGCCTACCTCGTCTCCGCGCCCCGGTCGGCCAGATACGCCTCGCTCAGCTGCCACAGCGCCTGCGCCGCGCCGTCGTCCAGGGCCTGCGGCGCGGGGGTGGCCTCGCGGCGCTCGCTGTAGTACCGGCCCGAGGCCATCAGCGGGGCACTGGCCACGTGCAGGGTGGTCTGCGCGCCCTGCTCGGGGGTCAGGGCAAAGCGGTCCACCACGCGGTACAGCCGGCTGACCCAGCCGCCATTGTTGTGGGCAAAGCCGGTGGCCACCATGCCGGGGTGCAGACTGCTGCTGCGCAGTGTGGGTTCGCGCCGGGCCAGTTCGCGGGCGAAGAGTATATTGGCCAGTTTGCTCTGGGCATAGGCAGCCCAGCCGCCATAGCCCCGGCGAAATTCCGGGTCGTCCAGGCGCAGTCGGCCCATGGCGTGCGCGGCGCTGGCCACCGTGACCACACGCGCCCTCTCCGACTGCCGCAGCAGGGGCAACAGGGCCCGCGTGAGCACAAAGGGCGACAGGTGATTCAGGGCCCAGGTCTGCTCAATGCCCTCGCGCGTTTCCCGCCGATCGCGGTAAAAGGCCCCAGCGTTGTTGATCAGCACGTCCAGCTGCGCGGTCTGGGCCTGCACCTGCGTGGCCAGCCGCTCCACCTGCGCCAGTTCCGAGAGGTCGGCAATGAAGGTCCCTGCCGCGCCAACTTCCCGGGCCACCCGCTCGGTCTTTGCGGGGTCGCGGCCCACGATCAGCACCCGGTCGCCCTGGCGGGCCAGTTCGCGGGCGGTGACCAGGCCGATACCGCCAGTGGCGCCGGTAATCAGCACCGTGCGGGGGGTCGCAGAAGGCAGACTCATGCGGCGCAGCATAATGCACCCGCCAGACGGATTCCGTCTCCTGCACTGCCAACCCTGCCGGGCTGGGGGTCCTCTGGGTGGCCCCGTGGGGTCCGTGATGGCCCGGTTCTGGCGGCCGTTCCAAAAAGAAGCCGGAGGCAGTGGGGGCACCGCTCCGGCCTCGTGCGCAGCGGACTTCACCCGGCCCGCCTTGATATTCAGTTGCGCTGGTACTGCTCAGTGTAGGTGATGGGCGTCACAGAAGTGTCACATGTGTGCAGGGCACTCCAGCCCGATTCATGCGGGCGCAGGTCCAGCAAATGACCTCCCAGCGCAGCCGAAGCAGAAAAGATAGAGGGAAGAGAACACCCAGTGGCGCAGACTGTCCGGGCAGCGAGGACAGTGCCATGAGCGTACCCTGTGTCAGGTGCCAGGAACCACCGTGGCGTTCCCACCACTGCTGAGCGGCCCAGGGACATTCATCCCTTACCAATCCGACTGATTTACTTAGGATTGCGGGGATGATTCGCACCGCACTGACCCTGAGCGCCCTGCTGCTGGCCGGTTCCAGCCTCGCGCAGACCACCCTGACCGTTTACTCGGGCCGCGCCAAGACCTTCGTGGACCCTATCGTTCAGCAGTTCGAGCGCCAGACCGGTGTAAAGGTGAATGTGCGCTACGGCACCGACGCGCAGCTGGTGGCCGCGCTGCGCGAGGAAGGCGCGCGAAGCCCCGCCGATGTCTACTGGGGCAACTCGGTGGGCGCGCTGGGCGAACTGGCCTCGGAGGGCCGCTTCACCAAGCTGGGCACGGCCCTGACCCGCAACGTCAGCGACGACTACCTGCCCGACAACCGCGCGTGGCTGCCCACCACGGTGCGCTTCCGCACCCTGGCCTACAACACCAGCAAGATCAAGCCCGAATCTCTGCCCGACTCCATCCTGGACCTGCCCAAGATGACCAGCCTCAAGGGCCGCATCGGCTGGACGGTGTCCTACCCCAGCTTCCAGGACTTCCTGGCCGCCATGATCGCCAAGTACGGCGAGGCCACCACCAAGACCTGGATTGAAGGCATGAAGGCCCTGCAGCCCAAGGACTACAAGACCAGCAACGTGGCCATGCTGGAGGCCATGCGTGCCGGCGAGATTGACGTGGCGCTGACCAACCACTACTACATCCAGCGCGTGAATCGCCTGAACTACCCCATTGACACCTATTTCTTCAAGGCAGGCGACATGGGCAACCTGGGCAACGCCACGGGCGCGGGCATCCTGAAAACCAGCAAGAACCAGGCCGCTGCCCTGCGCTTCCTGCAGGCCCTGGTGGCCAAAGACGCCCAGACCTTCTTCCTGAGCGTGAACTTTGAGTACCCGGTGATTGGCAACATCCTGCAGCCCACCACCATGCTGCCCTACGCCGATGTGGTCAAGCGCAGCCCGAAGATCGACCCCACCGTGCTGCCCAAGAACATCGAAAAGGCGCAGAAGCTCCTGCGCGACGCGGGCCTGCTGTAACGTCCGCCAACCCTAGCCGCGCTGCAGCCCCTGCCCCTACCCGGGCGGGGGCTTTTCTGGCCCGGCCGGGACGCGTGGCCCGAATGCTGAGTATTCCGGTCTGCTATGGTGACGCGGCCCCAGGCCCCCTTTGCCCATGACCCACCGCCGACCCCCTCTGCCCCTGCTGCTGCCCGCTCTGCTGACCGTGCTGGGCGTGCTGTTGCCGCTGGTGTATCTGGTGGTGCGTGCCTTTGGCGCCGAGGGAACCGAGCTGCGCGAGATCGTGTTCCGCGCCCGCAACCTGGAGCTGCTGGGCAACACGCTGCTGCTGACGGCCGCTACCCTGCTGACCACCACCCTGCTGGCCCTGCCGCTGGCCTACGTGGCGGCGCGCACCACCCTGCGCCCGCGCTGGCTGCCCATGCTGCTGGGCGTGCTACCGCTGGCCATTCCGGGGTATGTGGGCGCCTACGCCCTGATTGCTGCCAGTGGTCCGGGAGGCACCATTCAGGCCTGGACGGGCCTGAACTGGCCCGGGCCCACCGGCTTCTGGGGCGCCCTGGGCGTGCTGACCCTGTTCACCTTTCCGTACCTGTTTCTGAACCTGCAGTCGGCGCTGCGCAGCCTGGACCCCGCCCTGGAAGACGCCGCGCGGCTGCTGGGCCGCACCCGCCGCCAGACCTTTGTGGCCATCACCCTGCCCCACCTGCGCCCGGCGTGGCTGTCGGGGGGGCTCCTGATCGCCCTGCACGTGCTGGGCGACTTCAGTGTGGTGAGCCTGATGCGCTACCCCACCTTCAGCGCCGCCATCTACCAGCAGTACACCGCCGCCTATGACCGGGTGTATTCGGCGTGGCTGGCCCTGGGGCTGCTGCTGGTCACGGGCGCGGTGCTGTGGCTGGAGGCCCGGCTGATGCGCGGCCTGCACCTGTCGCGCGTGTCGCCGGGGGGCGCCCGCGAGCCGCGCCGCGTGTCGCTGGGCCGCGCCGCGCCCCTGGCCTGGGCCTTTCTGGCGGCCCTGGCCGGCGCCACGCTGGTGGTGCCGCTGGGCACCGTGCTGCACTGGCTGCGCCTGGACACCAACCCTTACGCCTGGGCCGGGTTGCAAGAAGCCCTGCAGGGGGCACTGGGCGCCGCCGCCCTGGCTGCCCTGACCACCACGGCCCTGGCCTTTCCGCTGGCGTACATCGGCAGCCGGGCGCAGGGGCGGCTGGCCCGCATCACCGAGCGGGCCGCCTACCTGGGCTACGCCACCCCGCCGCTGGCCTTTGCCCTGGCGCTGATCTTTTTTACCCTGCGCCTCGCTCCGCCCCTGTACCAGACCTTTCCGCTGCTGATTGCCGCCTACACCCTGCATTTTGTGGCCGAGGCGGTGGGCCCTATCCGCACTGGCCTGACCCGGGCCACGCCCCGGCTGGAGGAAGCGGCGCGGGTGCTGGGCCAGAGTGGCGCCGGGGCCCTGCGCCGCGTGACCTTACCCCTGCTGCGCCCGGGCCTGCTGGTGAGCGCCGCGTTCGTGTTCCTGAGCGTGCTGAAAGAATTGCCGCTGACCCTGCTGCTGGCGCCCATTGGCTTTGAAACCCTGGCCCGGAACGTCTGGACCTACACCGAAGAAGCGCAGTACGCGGCCGCCGCCCCCTACGCGCTGGCCCTGGCCCTGAGCGGCGCGGGCCTGACGCTGCTGATCCTGCGCCGCGAACGCCCGCGTGAGCGGCGACCAAAGGGAAAGGACCGACCATGACTGAAGCGCCTCCGTGCATTCTGGAACTTGCTGGCCTGACCAAACGCTTCGCCCCGGGCCTGCCCCCGGTGGTGAACGCCCTGAACCTGCAGGTGCAGCGGGGCGAACTGCTGACCCTGCTGGGGCCCTCGGGGTGCGGCAAGACCACCACGCTGCGCCTGATTGCCGGCCTGGAACGCCCGGACGAGGGCGCGGTGCGGATTGCCGGGCGGGACGTGACGGCGCCCTTTGCCCCCCCCGAGCGCCGGGGCGTGGGGCTGGTGTTTCAGGACTACGCGCTGTTTCCGCACCTGACGGTGCTGGGCAATGTGCTGTTCGGCCTGCGTCACCTGCCGCGCGCCGAGCGCCTGCCCCGCGCCCGCGAGACGCTGGCGCTGGTGGGCCTGACGGTCTTCGAGTCGCGCCGCCCGGACCAGCTGTCCGGCGGCCAGCAGCAGCGGGTGGCCCTGGCCCGCGCCCTGGCCCCACGCCCCAGTGTGCTGCTGCTGGACGAACCCTTTTCCAACCTGGACGCGCAGCTGCGCCACAGCACCCGCCAGGAAGTGCGCGCCATCCTGCACCAGAGCGGCACCACGGCGGTGCTGGTGACCCACGACCAGGAAGAGGCCCTGGCCTTCAGTGACCGGCTGGTGCTGATGCGCGGCGGCCAGATTGAGCAGGTGGGCCCCCCGCATGAGGTGTATGCCCAGCCGCGCACCGCCTTTGTGGCAAACTTCCTGGGCCGCAGCAATCTGCTTTCGGGCACCGCTGACCGCCACATGGCCCGCACCGCCCTGGGCGTGGTGCCGCTGCGCGAGGCCGCCAGCGGCCCCGTGATGGTCAGCGTGCGCCCCGAGCACCTGGGCTTTACCGATGACCCCGCCGCCCCCGAGGTGACCATCGTGGCCCGCGAGTTCAAGGGGCACGACGTGACCTACACCGTGCGCCTGGCCGGCCACGCCCAGGACCTGCTGGTGCACCGCCCCAGCGACGAGGTGCGCCCGGAAGGCAGTCAGGCCCGGTTGCAGGTGCTGCAGCCGGCGCGCGCGGTGCAGTAGCTTACCCGGGCTCGTTGGCCTGGAGGTTTGCCGGCCAGCCGTGCCCGGTAGGCGGCCACCGTCTGGCCCGCGCCGCTCAGGGGATGCACCTGAACCAGTCGGCGCCACGTCTGCACCAGCTGATCGTCCAGCAGCACCTGCGGCTTGGGCAGGAAGGCGGTAAACAGCGCCTCCAGGCCCACCTCGCGCGCACTGGCGCGGGCGTAGGCGGCGCCGCCCGAACTCCAGCAGTACAGCTCGGCCCCCTGCGCCGCCAGCTCGCGCACATGGGCCACCGCCGCCGGAATGGGAATGCGGGAGCGCCCTGCGTTGCGCACCAGGGTTTCGTCCACATCCACGTATATGACCAGTGGGGGAGGGGTCACCTCAAATCACTTCCCTGAACGCCACGCTCTGGCTGCGGTTTTGCAGTTCGCTGCGCAGATACTGCAGACGGGGGTGCTCCAGCCGGGGGTCGTGGGCCAGGATGTGCTTGGCGAGTTCGCGCGCCTGCTCAATGATCTCGGTGTCGTTGGCAAGGTCAGCCAGCCGCAGGTCAGGAATGCCGCTCTGGCGGGTGCCGCGCAGCTCGCCGGGGCCGCGCAGCTTCAGGTCTGCTTCGGCAATCACGAAGCCGTCGGTGCTGCCCTCAATGATCTTCAGGCGCTGGCGGGTTTTCTTGCTGTGCTCACCGGCAATCAGCACGCAGTAACTCTGCGCGCTGCCACGCCCCACCCGGCCGCGCAACTGGTGCAGCTGCGCCAGCCCGAAGCGTTCGGCGTTTTCAATCACCATGACCGTGGCGTTGGGTACGTCCACACCCACCTCAATCACCGTGGTGGATACCAGCACATCGAATTCGTGGGCACGAAAACGGTCCATCACGTGGTCTTTCTCGGCGGCGCTCATCTTGCCGTGCAGCAGGTCAATGCGGGCCTCGGGCAGCATGGTCTTCAGGTCGTCGGCCAGCTGGGTGGCGGCCAGCAGTTCCAGGTTCTCGTTTTCTTCAATCAGGGCGGTGACCACGAACGCCTGCCGCCCCTCGCGGATCTGGCGCATGACAAAGCCGTACGCCTGCGGCCGGGCCGTGTCCTGAATCAACTTGGTTTCAATGGGCGTGCGCCCGGGCGGCAATTCGTCAATCACGCTCAGTTCCAGGTCGCCGTAGGCGGTCAGCGCCAGCGAACGCGGAATGGGCGTGGCGGACATCACCAGCACGTCGGGGCGCCCGGCCAGGAGTTTGCGGCGCTGCTGCACGCCAAAGCGGTGCTCCTCGTCCACCACGGCCAGCCCCAGGTTGTCAAAGCGCACGTTCTCCTGAATCAGGGCCTGGGTGCCCACCACCACGTCCACCTCGCCCTGGGCAATGCGGGTCTGCATCTCCAGCTTGGTCTTTGGGGTCATGGCGCCAATCAGCAGGCCCACGCGCACGTCCAGCTTCCCCAGGTAGCCGCGCAGGTTGGCATAGTGCTGGCGCGCCAGAATCTCGGTGGGGGCCATCAGCGCGCCCTGGTAGCCGTCGCGCACGGCCAGATACAGCGCGCAGGCGGCCACGGCGGTCTTGCCGCTGCCCACGTCGCCCTGGACCAGCCGCGCCATCTGGCGTTCGCCCCGCATGTCGTCGGTGATTTCCAGCAGCACCCGGCGCTGGGCGTTGGTGAAGCGAAACGGCAGCGCGGCCTCGAAGGTGTGGATGTCGTCGCCCGTGGCCTGGAAGCGCTTGCCCTGCAGCACGGCGTCCTCGCCCTGCAGCAGCAGACGCAGTTCTAAAAACAGGTACTCGTCAAAGCGCAGCCGGGCGCGGGCGCGGCCCAGGTGCGCCTCGTCGTGCGGAAAGTGGATGCCCCACAGGGCGTCGGCCAGATCCGTCACGCGGTACTTCTGGCGCCAGTGGGCGGGCAGGTAGTCGTCCAGCGGCACGGCCTGAAGCGCCCGGTGCGCGGCGCGGCGCAGAAACTCCTGCGAGACGCCCTCCTTGCTGTCGTACACCCCCACGATGCGCCCGGTGGACAGGCTGTCCTGGGCGCCTTCCACCGTCTCCAGGTGCTCCACGCCCAGCTGCACCGAGCGGCCAAATTTCTTCACCCGGCCCGTCAGCACCAGCCGCGCGCCCTCTTTGAGCTGCCGCTCCACCCAGGGCTGGTTGAACCAGCTGGCGCGCACCCGTCCCCCGGCTGGCGTTTCCAGCGTGACTTCCAGAATCAGCATTCCGGGCTTGGGGCTGCGGCGCGATTTGGCCACCACCCGGCCCTCCACGGTGACCTTCTGCCCCTCTTCCACCTCAGACAGGTCCGGCAGGGCCCGGCGGTCCTCGTGGCGGTGGGGGTAGGCGTGCAGCACGTCGCGCAGCAGGTGCAGGCCCAGCGTGTGCAGCTTGCGCGCGCCGCCGGGGCCGGCGTCCAGGCGCTCCACCGGGGCGTCCGGGGGCAGGCGCTCGCCCGGGACGGCGGCAGGCACCGCCACCTTGGCGATGCGGGCTGGCTTGGCGGCCGGTCTGGGGGCCTCACTCAGCAGCGCCAGCGCCCGCTTCAGGGCGGCCTCACGCTCAAGGTGGTCCAGCCCCGCGTAGCCGGCCAGCGCCTCGCGCACCTTGGGAAAGGGGTTGCCCAGCGGCGAGGCCAGCAGCTTGTCCATGCCGCCGGCCACCACGCGGTTCTGACAGCCCGAAGCCAGCTCGGCCGACAGGGGCCGCCGCAGTTTCTCCCGAAGTTCCGCCACGGTCGCCATCGCCCGCCCAGGCTAGCAGAGGGCGCGGTCCCGCCACCGGGCCGGGCGGCACCTTCGCCGGGTCAGGTGATGGGGAAAAGGGAGGACGGGCCCTGACCACGCCCCGACCCCTCCTAAGGCCGTTGCCCCTCATGGTGCGACTGTTCAGGAGGGCACCGAACAGTCTCCACTCCCGGTGCAACGTCCTTTTTTCGAGACTCGCTTCGCTCGGTTGATCGGGGGCTTGGGAGCGAGGGACTTAAGGACGTTGCACCTCACGTTACGACTTTGCAGGAGAGCACCGCAAAGTCTCCACTCCCGGTGCAACGTCCTTTTTTCGAGACTCGCTCCGCTCGGTTGATCTAAAGATCAACAGCGAGCTACTTAATTCAGCAACTTCGCCTCGCGCGGCACGTAGCCCAGCAGCAGGTCCAGCCGGTCGCCCAGGGTGGGGGCCCGCAGGGCGTCTTCACGCTGCTCGGGGGTCAGGGGCAGGTTCACGGCCGCGAAGCTGGCCAGCAGCAGGGGTTCGCTCGGCGCCGCGCCGCGCAGGGCCTCGCTCTCCCCGGGGCGCAGGCGAAGCAGCGCCGAGAGCAGTTCGCCCGCCGAGACGCGTTCCACCTCGCTCTCCTCGCTGTCCAGGGGCCACAGCCGCACGTCGGCCGAGAGGTACGGCTGGTCCAGGTGAAAGGTCTGGGTTTCAAAGCGCTCGCCCCCGGCGACCACGATGGTGCTGGTGCCGTCCTCGTGGCCCTGGGCCTGGCGCAGGTAGGCCAGCGTGCCCACCCGGGACACCCGCTCGTGAAACGGCCGGTCCGATTCCTCCGAGGACACCACGATGCGCACGATGCCAAAAGGCCCCCCGCTGGCCTGCACATCGGCCAGCAGGGCCCGGTACCGGGGCTCGAAGACGTACAGCGGCAGCAGCACGCCTGGAAACAGCACCAGTTTGGGCAGGGGAAACAGCGGAACGCGCATACGCCGTTATGGTGCGCCCATTTGGGGCCGGGAACTTGAGCGCAGGCCACACAAAGCCCGCCAAAACACTGAATTTCTCTCCACCAACACTTGAGATGAGCGGGGTGGTGGCCTGGCGTATCCCGGTTCAGGCACTTTCACGAATGGTGCGGACAGTGTTCCAGTGGAGAGGGGCAAAGGCGCCGTGTGTCCCAGGGAATGCCAAGCGAAAGGCTGAACCTGTCCGAACCATTGTTCAATCAGGGTTCGTCTCTGCTCAACGCTTCGACCGGCTGCGGCGGCGCTTGGGCGCGGGCGGCGGCGGCGCGCCCCAGGCGGCCAGCTGCTCGTCCCCGGCCCCCAGGGCCAGCAGCGCCGCGCTGTCCTGCGGTGTCAGGGAGGTGCGGGCCAGCAGGTCGGGGCGGCGGGCCAGGGTCCGGGCCAGGGCCTGCTCGCGCCGCCACGCCGCCACGGCCGCGTGGTTGCCGCCGCGCAGCACCTCGGGCACTGCGTGGCCGCGCCACTCGGGGGGCCGGGTGTATTCCGGGTAATCCAGCAGCCCTGAACTGAAGGAATCCATCTGGTGCGACTGCGGGTCGCCCAGCACCCCGGGGCGCAGGCGGGCCACGGCCTCCAGCACGCAGGCCGCCGCCGCTTCGCCGCCCATCATCACAAAGTCGCCAATGCTCAGCTCGCGCGTGACCAGGGTTTCGGCGCGGGCGTCAAAGCCCTCGTACCGGCCGCACAGAAAAGCGAGGTGGCGCTTGCCCGCCAGTTCCTCGGCCATCGCCTGCGTGAAGGGCGGCCCGGCCGGGCTGAACAGAATCACCTCGTCGGCCGGGGGCAGGCTGGCCAGGGCGCGTTCAGCCACGTCCACCCGGATCACCATGCCCGCGCCGCCGCCATAGGGGGTGTCGTCCACCTTCAGGTGCTTGTTCTGGGCGAAGTCGCGCAGATTCACCAGCTGCACGTCAATCAGGTTCCGGGCTGCCGCCTTGCCCAGAATCGCTTCCTGGGCAAAAGGCAAAAGCAGTTCTGGAAACAGGGTCAGGAACGAGAAGCGCAGCGGCTCTGGCGGCGCGTCAGTCGTCGTCGGTGTCATCGTCGCCCAGCAGGTTGTCCGGCGCGTCGGCCGTCAGGGTGATGGCGCGGGGACGCCGCCGCTCGCTCAGCTCCACGACCACGTAGGGCGCCTGCAGCGGCACAAAGGCCTCGCCGCCCGCATGACGCACCACCAGCAGGTCCTGGTGCCCGGCGTCCACGGCGTCCGTAACCTCACCCAGCCGCTCGCCCGAGGCGCCGTGAACCGACAGGCCGCGCAGTTCGTGGTAGTAGTACACGCCCTGTTCGAGTTCGGGCAGTTCATCATCGGCGGCGTACACGTTCAGGCCGCGCAGGTCCTCGGCGGCCTCGCGCGTGCTCACACCGGCCAACCCCAGCGCCACGCCCGGCGAGAGGGGCTCGGCTTTGGTGACCCGCAGCCAGCCCCGGCCCTCCACATACACCCGTTTCAGGCCCAGCAGCTGGCCCGGATCGCCCAGCACATACACCTTGACGCCGCCGCGCACTCCGTGGGGGCCCAGAAAGTAGCCCAGGCGTGTGCGGTCCTGTTCGCCCCCGCTCACGCTTTGCGGGGGGCGTCCAGGTCCACGTTCAGGCGTTCACGCGGATCGGCGGCGGCGCGCACCAGGGTGCGAATGGCCTGAATCACCCGGCCCTGGCGGCCAATCAGGCGCCCTTCCTCGCCGGGGCCCACCCGCACGACCACGGTGGGGCCGCGCCGCGCGGCACGCACCAGCGCGGGCTGGTCCACCACGCTCTGCGCGAGGTACAGGGTCAGTTCCACGGGATCGGTTTTCATGGCGCGCATTCTACCGCCTGCGGCCCCCGGCCGGCGCGCAGCACAACAAAAAAAAGCCCCCCGGGTGGGGAGCTTCCGGGGCGTAGAAAATCGCTTAAGCGACCTTGACGCCCTGGCTCTTGAGCAGGCGGCGGGCGGTGTTGGTGGGCTGGGCGCCCTGGGCAATCCAGTGGGCGGCGCGCTCGGCGTCCACCTTCAGGTAGTTTTCGGTGGTCTTGCGGGGGTCGTAGTACCCCAGGTTCTCGATGTAACCGCCGTCGCGGGGGCGGCGGGCATCGGTGACCACGATGCGGTAGTGGGGGTTATGGGTGGAACCAAAGCGGGACAGGCGGATTTTAACCATGACAGACAACCTCGGAATTGGGTGTGTTTTGAGGGTACAGCGCCCGCTAGGATCACGGGGGTCATGCGCCCGTCAGCAGCCAACCGGGGTGCGCACCGAAAAAGAGTAGCAAAAGCGCTGTCCGGCGGCAAGGTCCTATCTCCCCAGGCCCGCCCCCCAGTGCCTCGGGGCCTCGTCCCGCTGGGTTGAGCTGGGGATCAGAAGGGCGGCGCGATCACGTCCTGCCCGCGCCGCAGCTGAAAGGCCATACTATCGGGGCCAATAATCGAGCTGCCGCCCACTGTGCCCAGCGGCGTGCCCCGGCTCACCCGGTCGCCTGTGTTCACGAATTTCTCGCGCAGGCCCAGGTACACCGTGACCAGGGCGCCGTGATCCACCAGCACCACCCCGCCCAGCGAGGCATAGAAGGTGGAGGTCAGCACGTTGCCGTCCTGGGCTGCCACCACCTGCGTGGCGCCCGAGAGCACCACCCACGGCGATCCCCCGCTGCCGAACGGCGCGCTGACCCGCCCACCCGGCAGCGGAAAGCCCAGCGGCCCGGCTGCTGGGGGCAGCGGGGCCAGCTGCACCTCTACCTGTTGCTGCTGGGCCTGCACCTGCTGCTGGCGCTGCTGCAGGGCGGCGCGTTCCTGCTGCAACTGGGCCTCACGCTGGCGCTGCTGGGTCAGGCGCTGCTGCGCCTGCTGGGCAGCGGCGCGCTCGGCGGCCACGCGGCTGGCGGCGGCACGCTCGGCCTGGGCGCGCTCGGCGGCGGCCTGACGCTCGCGGGCCAGCCGCTCCTGCTCGGCACGGATGCGGGCCAGCCGGGCCGCCTCCTGCCGGGCCCGCTCCTGTTCTTCGCGGATGCGCCGGGCCTCGGCCTCGCGGCGGCGGCGCTCCTCTTCCAGGCGGCGCTGGCGCTCGGCTTCCAATCGGGCCTGCTCGGCCTGCACCTGGCCCACCAGCTGGTCAATGGTGCGCGCGGCCAGCGCCTGTTCGGCCTGCCGCTGAGCGGCCAGGGTGCGCTGGCCCTGCTCGCTGCTGCGCAGCTGCGACAGGAGGGTGTTCTGCTCGGTGCGCCGGGCCTGCAGGTCGCGCAGTTTGGCCTGCCGCTGCACCTGCAGGGCCCGCAGTTCCCGGGCCTGCCGGGTCTGCAGGTCGCGTTGCTCGCGCAGCACCTGCACGTCGGCCGCCAGCGTCTCGATCACGCGGGTGTTGTACTCGCCCGCGCGGTTGGCGTACTGCAGCCGGATGAGCAGGTCCGACAGGCTGCGCGACTGCGACAGCAGCTGCAGGTAGCGCCCGGAGCGGTCCCGGTACTGCGCGCGCAGAATCTGGCGCACGTCGCCCTGCAGGCGTTCCACCCGCGCCTGGGTCACCTTGAGCTGGCTGCCGGTGTCGGCCAGGGCCCGTTCCGCCAGGGCCACGCGGGCCGTGGCGGTGGCCAGTTCGTTTTCCAGCCCCCCGGCGCGGCGGGTCAGCTCGTCCAGGCGGCCCAGGGTCTGGCGCTGCTGCGCGCTGAGGCTGGCAATGGCCCGCCGCGCCTGCTCAATCTGCGCCGCCTTCTGGGCGTTGAGTTCGCGCTGCTGCTGCAGTTCGCGCTCCAGGGTCTGCAGCCGCTCGCTGGTGGTCTGCGCCAGTCCGGCCTGAGGCACGCCGCACAGCAGGGCCACCGCCAGCAGCGCCCCCGCGCGGGCCCGCCGGGTCATTCCAGCTCCCGCAGGTAGCGCCGGGTGGCGAACAGGCTGCCCAGCAGCCCCGTCAGAATGCCCAGCAGCGCCACGCCGCCCAGCAGCGGCAGCAGGGTGTCCGGGTCGCGCGCCACGGGAAAGACCGGGGCCAGCTGCTGCACCCGCCCCGCCAGCGCCAGATACGCCGGGGTCAACAGGGCGACCGCCAGTGCGGCGGCCAGCGTGCCCACCAGCAGCCCCTCAATCACATGCGGCATGCGGATAAAGCCCCGGGTGGCGCCCAGCAGCCGCATCACGCTGATCTCGTCACGCCGGGCGTACATCGCCACGCGCACCGCGTTCAGAATGTTAAAGAGGGTGCCCAGAAACAGCAGCCCCACCAGCACGTATCCGGCCCCGCGCACGGCGGTCAGGGTGCGCACGGTGGGGTCCACGTAGTCGGCGCCGTATTCCACGTCCTCCACGCCGGGCAGCTGCGAAACCGCCTGCGCCACCACCCGCGAGTCCTCCACGCGGCCCACCCGCAGCCGCAGCGTATCGGGGAAGGGGTTGCCCACCAGCGCCACGGCGTCACGGGTGTAGGGCGAATCCTGGGTCATCTCCTGCAGCACCTGCTCACTGGTGACCAGGGTGGCCTCGCGCACCTGCGGAAACTGCCGCACCTGCGCCAGCAGCGCGCTGTCCTGGGCCGTGGGGGTGAGGAACGCCGCCACCTCCACCTGTGATTCGAGCTGCGAGAGCGTGCGGTTCACATTCAGGGTCAGCAGCAGCACAAAGCCCAGCATCAGCAGCGTCAGCGTCATGGTGACCAGCGTGGCCAGCGTGGCCGTGACGTTGCCCCGCATGGCCAGCAGGGCCTGACGGAAGTGGTAACTCATTGGCCGCCTCCGGCGGCGCAGATGGCCGATAGCAGATGGCCCGTGATCGGGGCTGAAGCGCTGCCATGTGCCATCTGCCATTGGCTATGGGCCCTCATCCCCTTCACAGCGCATACCCCCCGTACGGGTCGTCGCGCACCAGTTTGCCCTTGCGCAGGGTCAGGGTGCGGTGGCGGAAGGTTTCCACGAGGTCGCGGGCGTGGGTGGCCACAATGACGGTGGTGCCGCGCAGGTTGACGTTTTGCAGCACTTTGAGCACCTCGCGGCTGTTGTCGGGGTCCAGGTTGCCGGTGGGCTCGTCGGCCAGCAGCAGGGGCGGGTTGCCCACGATGGCGCGGGCAATGGCCACCCGCTGCTGCTCGCCCTGCGAGAGCTGCACGGGCAGGGCGTATTTCTTGTGTTCCAGGCCCACGGTGCGCAGCGCCCCGCCCACCCGCTGCGGCCACTCGCGCCCCGGCACGCCAGTGACGCGCAGGGCAAAGGCCACGTTGTCGTAGGCGTTCAGGTGCGGCAATAGCAGGTTGTCCTGAAACACGGTGCCCATGCGGCGGCGCAGCAGGGCGGTGCGGCGGCCCCGGTAGCGCGCCAGCGGCTCGCCCGCCACCTTGACCTCGCCCCGGCTGGGCAACGCCCGCTTGAGCACCAGACTCATGAAGCTGCTCTTTCCGGCCCCCGAATGGCCCACCAGATAGACGAACTCGCCCTTGCCCACGTGCAGCGACACGTCGTCCAGGGCCAGGGTCCGGGTGACCGGGTACTCCAGCGAAACGTTCTTGAAATCAATCACGCCGCACCCCGCAAGGAGAGGCGCAGCGGCAAGGCGGTGCGGTTGGTCATGCTCGCGGCCCAGCATAGCCCGGATGATTGGGGGGACGGTGAAAGGGGGAGGGGGGCTGTTTGGGCGATTTCATTTGCTGGCGTTGCCCCACCCCCCCAGCCCCCCATCCCAGACTCGTAGAGCTGCGCAGCAGAGGGGACGGGGGGAGCGACGCTGCGCTGGCAAACGTTGACTGACGGTGTGGGGCGGCCTTCCTTCGCCCCGCGACGTACGCCGTCGCCTTTCTCCGCCCATCGCCGGACGCCCGCGCGCTGCGCGCACGACGGCTTCCGTTGCTTGCCTCGTCAAGGGCGAGAGGTGGGAACGCTTAAGACACGAGGTTCTACTTTGAAAGGCAGCAGGAGCATCGGCTTCGGCTGCTTTTGCCGTTCAAAGTAGAACCCTCTGGGCCGCACCAAGGTGTCTTGCCCCCTTACCGCCCGGGTCCAGACGAGGCCGTCGTGCGCGCAGCGCGCGGGCCATTGCGCTGGGGCGGAGGATGGCGTCGAAGCCAGACACATGACCGGAGAGGGCAAGCCCGCCAACGTCAGTAAAAACTCTTGCCCAGCGCAGCGTCGCTCCCCCCTGCCCCTCTGGGGTAGGGGGGCAGGGGGGGTGGGGCCGCCCGCAAGCTAAAACACAAACCACCCCCCCTGTAACAGCCACCCCCTTTGATCTCATGCTCAAGCACTATCCTGCGCAGCGTGAACGCCAAACGTCTGACCGTCACCCTGGCCGCGCTGGGCGCGACCGCCGCCGTCGCCTACGCGCAACTTGGCGGGTACACCCAGGCGAACCTCAGCAGCACCCCCGAGGGACGCACCTTCCTGCAGGTGCTGAATGAACTCAACCGCCTGTATCTGTACCCCGTGGACCAGGAAAAGGTGCTGCGCGGCGCGATTACGGGCGCGCTGGGCAGCCTGAACGACGAATTCACCTACTACAGCGAACCCGAGGACAACGCCATTGACGCCGCCAATCTGCAGGGGGAGTTCTTCGGCATTGGCGTGCAGCTGGTGGCGGCCAACGCCGACGGCACGGGCGGCAAGATTGACAACGTGTACAAGGGCGGCGCCGCTTCGGGTGCGGGCGTGCAGATTGGCGACCAGTTCCTGAAAATTGGCGACAAGGACGTGACCAGCGCCAAGCTGAACGAGATTGTGCGCCTCGTGCGCGGTGAGCGCGGCACCCAGGTCACCGTGACCTTTGCCCGCGACGGCAAGCCCTACACGGTGAAGATGGAGCGCCAGCCCGTGACCATCGTGAGCGTGGAATCCACCGTCTTGCCCGGCAACATTGGCTACATTGCCCTGAACACGTTCTACAACGAGAAGGTCAGTGAGCAGTTCCGCGCCGCCGTGGCCGACATGAAGAAGAAGAATGTCAAGGCCCTGATTCTGGACCTGCGCGACAACGGCGGCGGCCTGTTGAACGCGGGCGTGGACGTGGCCGATCAGTTTATGCAGAGCGGCCCCATCGTGAGCCTGCGTGACCGTTCCAAGCAGACCCAGGTGTTTGGCACCGCCCGGCGCCAGGCCAGCGACTACACCGGCAAACTGGTAGTGCTGGTCAACAAGAACAGCGCCAGCGCCAGCGAGGTGGTGTCCGGGGCGCTGCAGGACACCGGACGCGCGACCATCGTGGGCGAACAGACCTTCGGCAAGGGTGTGGCGCAGATTCCGGTCACCCTGCCCGACGGCGGCAAGGCGGCCATCGTGAACAGCGAGTGGCTGACCCCCAAGGGCCGCCAGATTCACAAGAAGGGCGTGACGCCCGACGTGCTGGTCAAGGACACCCGCTTTACCACCCCGGTCAACTTCACGGGCAGCGGCGTGAAGCCCGGCGAGAAGATTACCCTGACCATCGAGGGCAAGCCCGTAACGGTCACCGCCGACAAAGACGGCAAGTTCACCTACACCGGCGAGATCAAGCGCCCTACCCGCAGCGCCCAGCAGGGCGAGGCCACGGTGGACCTGCAGACCGACGCCATCCTGAAAAAGGCCGTGGACCTGCTGAAGTAAAGGCAACACGGAAAGAGCGGCTCCGAAGGGGGCCGCTCTTTTGCAGGAGTGATCCGAGTTCCGAACAATGCCGTACCCCATGACGGAATTGTTCCGACCAGAGGGACTCGCAGCGCTGCGGAGCACATCAGGAACAGGGACGGATGTCCGGGAAGTGGATCGCCCCCAGCCGAAGGCGGGGAACATCCCCTTCTTCCCGGAGGTGACGGACATGGACGGACGGCCGTATGAACGTGCTCGCGGGGGTCCCTGCCCCCTCTCTGGCGCCTACTCTGCCTGCCACCAGTCATCAAGGGGTGACACCGGCTGCGCGCGCTTGTGGCGGGTGGCGCGGTACAGCTCTTCCAGTCGCGCGGCCACCTCATCCGGCACTGGCTGGCCCTCCAGGTAGTCGTCAATCTGCGCGTAGGTTACGCCCAGGGCGGCCTCGTCGGGCAGGCCGGGGCGGTCGTCTTCCAGGTCGGCGGTGGGGACCTTCTGCCAGGTTTCAGGCGGGGCGCCCAGGGACGCCAGCAGCGCCGCGCCCTGGCGTTTGGTCAGGCCGCTTAGCGGGGTCACGTCCACGCCGCCGTCGCCGTACTTGGTGAAAAAGCCGGTCAGGGCCTCGGCGGCGTGGTCAGTGCCCACCACCAGCAGGCCCTCCTGCCCGGCCAGCGCGTACTGGGTCACCATGCGCAGCCGGGCCTTCACGTTGCCGCGCACGAAGTCGCGCAGCGGCGTGCCCAGGGCCGCGCCCGCCGCCTGCGCCGCCGCGTCGGCCGCCGCCTGGATGTTCACGGTCGCCGTGCGGTCGGGCTGAATAAACGCCAGGGCCCGCGCCGCGTCGGCCTCGTCGGCCTGCACGCCGTAGGGCTGGCGCACCGCCACGAACTGGGCAGCTGCGCCCCCGGCCCGCAGCCGCTGGGCGGCCAGCTGGCACAGGCGCCCGGCCAGCGTGCTGTCCTGCCCGCCACTGATGCCCAGCACGAAGCCCCGGGTGCCCGAGGCCTGCAGGTAGGCGCACAGAAACGCCACGCGCCGCTCCACCTCGGCGGCCGGGGTGATGGCCGGCTGCACCCCCAGTTCACGCCGAATGCTGTCCCTCAAACTGACCACGGGCGCAGTATGGCACGGCGTTCTTGGGGCCCCCGGGGCGCCTACACTGGAGGGCGTGACCGAGCCGCCCACCCGATTGCGCCTGCCGGCCCACGCTGCGCCCGCGCCCCCGCCCGGCACCCAGAGCGTGGACAGCGCCCTGGCCGCCCTGGGCACCGGCCGCTTTCAGGTGCGGCTGCTGCTGATCTGCGGCCTCACCTTCGCGGCGGCGGCCATGGAGGTGCTGGTCATGGGCTTTGCCCTGCGCGGCATCACCGCCGATCTGGGTCTGCCGGGCAGCCCCGTGCCGCTCCTGATGGCCACCTTTCTTGGCATGCTGCTGGGCGCGCCCTTCTGGGGCCTGCTGGCCGACCGCCTGGGCCGCCGCCCGGTCTTTCTGACCACCACGGTGCTGGGGGTGGTGTTCGGCCTGCTGGGGGCGCTGTCGCCCAGCGTGGAGGTGCTGTTTGTGGCCCGGGTGCTCACGGGGTTTGCGGTGGGCGGCACCATGCCGGTGGATTACTCGCTGCTCTCGGAATTTCTGCCCCCGGCGCGGCGCGGGCGCTTTCTGGTGCTGCTGGAAAGTTTCTGGGCGGTGGGGACCCTGGCGCTGGCGGCGCTGGCCTACGGCCTGAGCGCGCTGCTGCCCCCCGAAGCGGGCTGGCGCTGGCTGCTGGCCCTGGCCGCCCTGCCAGGAGTGGTGGGCCTGCTGGTGCGTGCCGGCGTACCGGATTCGCCCTACTGGCTGCAGGTGCGCGGCCGTCTGGACGAGGCCCGCGCGGCCCTGACGGTGGTGGCCCGGGTCAACCGCCGCGCCCTGCCCACCGCCCCCCTGAGCCCCGCGCCTCCCGGTGCAGCGGCGGCCCGCCACCGCGACCTGCTGGGCCCGGGGTGGCGCGACCGCACCTTTCTGCTGGCGGGCGCGTGGTTTGGCATGAGCCTGGGCTACTACGGCATCTTCTCGTGGTTACCGGCCTACCTGCGCACCCACGGGGTGGACCTGGGGGAAACCTACCGCACCGCCATGATTCTGGCCATTGCCCAGATTCCGGGCTATCTGCTGGCCTCGCTGCTGATTGAGTGGGTGGGACGGCGCGTGACGCTGATGGGCTTCATGCTGGCCAGCGCGGCGGGGGCCTACCTGTTTCTGCTGGCCGGCGAGTCGGCAGTGGGGGTGCTGCTCACCTCCGCGCTGCTCTCGGCGTCGCTGCTGGGCGGCTGGGGCGCGCTGTACGCCTACACCCCCGAACTGTTCCCCACCCCACTGCGCGCCGGGGGCATGGGTATGGTGAGTGCGTTTGGGCGCCTGGCCAGTGTGCTCTCGCCCCTGGCCGCCGCCGCGCTGCTGGGCGGCCACCTGGGGCAGGCGCTCACCGTGTTTGCCGCCGCCTTTATCATCTCGGCCGGGTGCATCTGGGGCATTGGCATCGAAACGCGCGGCTGCCCCCTGCCGGACGGAGAGCGGCACTGAACGCGGCGCGGTCAGGCGGAACGCTGGCGGTGTATATCGGGCGCTTTCAGCCGCCGCACGCCGCGCACCTGCACACCATGCGCGCGGCGCTGGCCAGCCACGGGCAGCTGCTGGTGCTGCTGGGCAGCGCCAATCTGGCCCGCAGCCATAAAAACCCCTGGACCGCTGCCGAGCGTGCCCGCCTGATTCGCCGCGCCCTGGCCGCCCAGGGGGTGCCCCGGCGCGGGCTGCACCTGCGCCCCCTGCCCGATGAGTTCGACGCCGCGCGCTGGGCCGCCCGGGTGCGCGCCGAGGTGGAGGGCGTGGCCCGGCTCACCGGGGCCGCCGAGGTGGTGCTGACCGGCTTCGAAAAGGACGCCAGTAGCGCCTACCTGCGCTGGTTTCCCGAGTGGCGCCTGAGTCCAGTGCCCGCCCGGGGCGCCCTGAACGCTACGGCGCTGCGGGCCGCCCTGTTTGAGGGCAGGGCCCTTGCGGACTGGACCCCGATCCCGGTGGCCGCCTTTTTGCAGGCGTTCCGGGCTGGCCCGGCTTTCGCACGCCTGCAGGCCGAGTTCCAGGCGGTGCAGGCCGAGCAGGCGGCCCTGCGTGGATCTGATCCCCGCCATGAGGTGCTGCGCCTGTTCGTGGACCACGCGGGCGCGGGCGGAACCGCGCGCATTTGGCTGGGGCGCCGCCCGGGGCCTATCGGCGCGGGGCTGCTGGCGCTGCCGGGAGAAATGCAGTCCCCGGGGGCTGCGACCCCCTCAGCGGCGGCCGTCTTCGACCACCCGGGCCGGTCGCTGGGGTGGCCGGCGGTGGCCCATGTGGTGCCGGTGACAGCGCCGCTCCCCGGCACCCGGCCCATGTTGCTGGACCGCGCCCTGCAGCGCCCGCACGCCTTTTTCGAGGACCACGCGGTCATCCTGCGCCGCCTGGGCCTGGACGCGGCGCCCGTCCCGGCTTGACACTTCCCTGCGCGGCGCCGCAAGCTGCCAGCGGATTTCCACCCCGAACCCTGTGCCCCAAGGAGGCCTCTATGCCCTGGACCCGAGACGAGATGGCGGCCCGCGCCGCGCGCGAACTGAGTGACGGCTATTACGTGAACCTGGGCATCGGCCTGCCCACGCTGGTGGCCAACCACATTCCTGAAGGGGTGTCGGTGATGCTGCAGAGCGAAAACGGCCTGCTGGGCATTGGCCCCTTTCCCACCGAGGCCGAGGTGGACCCGGACCTGATCAACGCGGGCAAGCAGACGGTCACGGCCCTGCCCGGCGCCAGTTTCTTTTCCAGCGCGGATTCCTTTGCCATGATCCGGGGCGGGCACGTGAACCTCGCCATTCTGGGCGCCATGCAGGTGAGCGAACACGGTGACCTGGCCAACTGGATGATTCCCGGCAAGATGGTCAAGGGCATGGGCGGCGCCATGGACCTCGTGGCCGGCGTGCAGCGCGTGGTGGTGCTGATGGAACACACCGCCAAAGGCGACGCCCACAAGATTCTGCGCGAATGCACCCTGCCCCTGACCGGCAAGGCCGTGGTGAACCGGATTATCACCGATCTGGGCGTGCTGGACGTGACCCCTGAGGGCTTGAAACTGGTGGAACTGGCTCCCGGCGTGAGCCTGGAAGAGTTGCAGGCCAGGACCGGCGCGCCCGTCTTGGCGTAAACGCAGGGAGGGCCGATCAGGGGCGCCTCCGGGGGCCCCTTTCCGCTGCGGCGCCACGCGCCGGGTTCCAGCATGGGAGAGGACCAGGACAGAACCCCCGCTGAGACGGCTTCCGAAAAATTCCGTCATGTGTTCCGGAATTTTTTCGACCGGAGGGACTCGAAGAGCTGCGGAGCAGAGAAGGAACAAATGCGGATTTCCGGGAATTGGGCTGGAGCAGCGCCGAAGGCGGGGAACATCCCCCTTCTTCCCGGATGTTACGGAAATGGACGGCAGTCCGTATGAGACGGAACTCAGGTGAGCTGCGGGCAAGGGGTGAGCATACGCGCAGCGCTGCGCCGCAGAGCAAAGACGACAGAAGACGGAGCTGCAGCGATGGAACAGCACCCCTGCGCGCTTCCCAGGAGGCTTTGGCAGCAGAGGCGGCCCGGATGAAGGATCAAGGCGCTGGAAAAAAGCGTCTACTGGAGCGCTCCGACAACGGTGATGAGGTACCCCGGGCGCCGCGCAGCTCTGGCCGAGTGGTCAACTCCATACGCGCAGCAAGGCCGTTCCTCTTATGCTGCGGCAGATGCGCCGCGCCTTCCTGTTCCCCCTGCTGGCCCTGCCACTGGGCTACGGGCTGGGCTGGGGCCTGTTTGGGCTGCCGGGGGGCGCCGTGCTGGCGGTGGTGTTTGGCGCAGCATTGGCACTGGCGGCCGGGGCCAGCGGGGCCCGGGGCGTGGCCGGCTTTCTGCGTGTCCTGGCCCTGCTGGTGCTGACGGCCGGGGGACTGTGGCTGCTGGGCGGCGGCCTGCTGCTGGTGGGCATGGTGCGCTCGCCCCACAATCCCCTGCCTATCGGCCTGAACGGCGCGCTGGCGCTGCTGGGGGTGGGGGCCGTCGCCGCTGGGCTGCTGGGCACCCTGGCGTGGCGGCTGGCCCGCAGCGCGCCTGCCTCGCTGCGGGCCAGTCCGGCGGCGCCCTGGCTGCTGGGGGCCGGGGTGCTGCTCTTCGCCTTTGCGCCTGCCGTGCGGGTGGACTGCCGGGGCCTGCAAACCGATTCGTTCCTGCGCCCCGGCAGCGGCTTTTCGGGCGCCAGCGCCGACCAGCGCTACTGGGCCAGGAAACCCAGCTTGATTCCGGGCCGCGCCGAATTGCCGGCCAGCTTCGTGATAGACGGCGTGCAGGCCAGTGTGACGCGCTGTTTTCAGGACCGCCACGGCCGGCCCCGTCCCCTGAGTCTGCGGCCCAGTGCGCCGCTGCTGGTGGTTTACCTGACCGAACGGGTACGTCCCGGGATGCGGGCTTACGCCGCCGTCTTCACCCCGGGCGAGCACCGCAAGCTCACCCCCTGGGTGCCTGCCCCGCCCCCCTCCGGCGACCTGCGTGTTCACCGCCCCTACCGCTGGCCCGGCTGGGTGGTCTTTCCCGAATTGCCGCACCTGTCCCCGGCCCTTGCCGGGGCGCTGGGGCCATAGCCCGCTCAGTCGCCGGCCAGCGCCTGGACCTGCGCCAGCACCGGCCCGTCCGGCTTCAGGGTCAGGCCCGGGGCCAGCCCCTGCGGGCCGCCGCCGGGCACGTCCAGCGTGAAGTCGCGCAGCACCAGCGCGGCAATCAGGGCCGCTTCCAGCAGCGCGAGGTGGTTGCCAATGCACATCCGGGCCCCCGCGCCAAAGGGTATGAAGGCGTCGGGGGTGCGGGTCAGGCCCAGCCAGCGGTCCGGGCGAAACTGGTGGGCCTGCGGCCAGTGACGGCTGTTGCGCTGCACCAGAAAGACATTCACGCTCACATGGGCGCCGGCCTCCAGCGGCACGCCGCCCACCGTCACCGGCCCGCTGGCCTGCCGGGGCAGCAGCCACGCGGGCGGGTACAGGCGCAGCGTTTCTTGCAAGCACGCCTGCAGCAGCGGCAGGGCGCGCACCTGCGCGGCGCTGGGCGCACCGCTGCCCAGGGCCCCGCGCACCTCGGCCTGCAGCTGGGCGCGCACATCCGGGTGGCGCGCGAGCGTCAGGAACAGAAAGGTCAGCAGGGTGGCGGTGGTCTCGTGGCCCGCCAGAAACAGCGTCATGACCTCGTCGCGCAGTTCGGCGTCGCTCAGGCCGGCGCCGCCTTCATCGCGGGCGGCCAGCAGCTGGCCCAGCAGGTCATGGCCGCCGGGCCCCGCCAGGCGCCGCGCGGCGATGATGCGGTGCACCACCTGGTCCAGCGCCGCGCCCGCCGCCTGCGCCCGGCGCTCTGCGGGGGTGGGCAGGCGCCAGTCCACGGGCGAGCGCACCCGGTCGGCGGTGCGCGCCAGCAGCGGGGGCAGTTCGCGCTCCACCACCGCCAGGTCCTCGTCGCCCAGGGCAGTGCCGAACAGCACGGCGGCCACCGCGCGCAGGGTCACGTGCAGCATCTCGCGGCCCACATCCACGGTTTCGCCGCGCGCCGCTGCGCCGTGTAGCCGCGCCAGCAGGGGCGTGGTGGCCGCCGCAATGGCTCCCGCCATGCCCTCCAGCGCGGCGCGGTGAAAGGCTGGCTGCATCAGGCGGCGGTGGGTGCGCCAGGGCTCGCCCTCGGCGGTCAGCAGGCCGGTGCCCAGAAAGGGCCGCATCTTCTGAATGCCGCGCCCCTTGCGAAAGCAGGCGCCCTTGTCCACCAGCACTTCGCGCGCCGCCTCCGGCGAGGCCACCACCAGCACGTCGCGCGGGCCCAGCCGAATGCGGAACAGGTCACCGTAGGCGGCCCGGCTGTGGCGCAGGAAGCCCAGGGCGTCGCGGCGCAGTTCGGGCACGTGGCCCAGCCAGGGTGCCAGCGGCCCCCGGGGGCGCGGTCCAGCGGGCCAGCCAGCGGGAGGGGTCATGGTGCCCAGTATGACCCCTGTTGCCTGGCCCCCACTTGTCCTAACGGGCGTTTGTTAGACTAGTCCCACAGATGACGCAGACCGACCCCAGCGCGCCCGCCGCGCCGCCCGCCCCCTGGCCTGACGCCCTGAGCCGCCTCGCCGCCGATCAGGCGCGGGTGCGCGCGGGCGGCGGCCCCAAGGCCCAGCAGCGCCAGCATGACAAGAACCGTCTGACCGCCCGGGAACGCATTGCGCGGCTCGTGGACGAGGGCACCCCCTTTGACGAACTGATGACCTTTGCGGGCGACGGCATGTACGAGGATGTGGGCGGCTGCCCGTCGGGCGGCACGGTCACGGGCATCGGCACCATCGCCGGGCGCCCGTGGATGATCGTGGCCAACGACGCCACTGTCAAAGCCGGCGCCTTTTTTCCCATCACCGCCAAGAAGGTGATCCGCGCGCAGACCATCGCCCTGGAAAACCACCTGCCAGTGGTGTATCTGGTGGACAGCGCCGGCGTGTATCTGCCCATGCAGGACGAGATTTTCCCGGATCAGGACGACTTCGGGCGCGTGTTCTACCTGAATGCCCGCATGAGCGCGCGCGGGATTCCGCAGATCGCCGCCATCATGGGCAACTGCGTGGCGGGCGGGGCGTACCTGCCGGTCATGTGCGACACCCTGATCATGACCGAGGGTTCGGGGCTGTACCTCGCCGGGCCCGCGCTGGTGAAGGCGGCCATTGGGCAGGTCGTGGACAGCGAGGACCTGGGCGGGGCCAGCATGCACGCCGCCATCGCCGGCACCGTGGACTACAAGGAACCCGACGACGAGGCCGCCCTGAAACGCATCCGCGCCCTGGCCGACCTGTACGCGCAGGGTGACGTGGCTCCCTTCGCCAGGCGGCGCAAGGAGACCGTGCCTGCCCCGGCGCGCGACCTCACCGAGCTGGTGGGCTTTGACGGAGGCAAGACCTACGACGTGCGCGACCTGATTAAGACACTGGTGGACGGCGGCGAGTTCCATGAGTTCAAGCCGGAATACGGCGAGACGCTGGTGTGCGGCTTCGCGCGTGCGGGCGGCTACCCGGTGGCGTTCGTGGCCAACCAGCGCACGGTGATCAAGAAGAAGCTCAAGAGCGGCGGCGAGCCCGGCCTGCGCACGCGGATTGAGGTGGGCGGCGTGATCTACGGCGACTCCGCCGACAAGGCCGCGCGCTTTATCATGGACGCCAACCAGGCCGGGGTGCCGCTGGTGTTCCTGAGCGACGTGACCGGCTTCATGGTGGGCCGCGACAGTGAACAGGAAGGCATTATCCGCCGGGGCGCCAAGCTGGTGAACGCAGTCAGTAACTCCGTGGTGCCCAAAATCACCATCATCACAGGCGGTTCCTTTGGGGCCGGCAACTACGCCATGAACGGCAAGGCCTACGCCCCACGCTTCCTGTTTGCCTGGCCCAGTGCCAAGTACGCCGTCATGAGCGGCAACGCGGCGGCCAAGACCCTGCTGGACATTCAGCTGGCGGCCCTCAAGCGCAGTGGTCACCAGCCCGACGATGAAGAGTTGCAGCGCCTGTACGACGAAGTGAAGGCCAAGTACGACACCGAACTCGACCCCCGCTACGCCGCCGCCCGCTTGTGGGTGGACGAGATCATTCCCCCCAACGACACCCGCGACCGCCTGATCCGTGCCCTGGAAGCCTGCGCCCAGAACCCGGTGCAGGAGGAATTCCGGGTGGGCGTGTTTCAGGTCTGAAGACGGTGATGGGAGATGGTTGAAGGTTGATGGAAAAAGCAGATGCGTCAACCCTTTTCCCTGTCCCGCCCTTCTGCAGTCACCGCCCTCCCCTCTATCAACCATCAACTTTCAATCATCCACCCTCCAAAGGAGCCCCCATGACCAGCACCCTGTCCCGCCCCGACGCCGCCAACCCCAACACCGCCCCCCTCAATGACGACCAGCGCACCATCATCAGTGCCCTCAAGGCCTTTCTGAAGAACAAGGTCGAGCCCGGCGCCGCCGAGCGTGACCAGACCGGCGAATTTCCCTTCGAGATCGTGCGCGAGCTGGGCGAAATGGGCATCATGGGCGCCCAGACGCCCGAGGAATACGGCGGCGCTGGCCTGGACACCGCCACCTTCGCCATGATCATTGAGGAGGTGGCGGCGGTGGACGGCAGCCTGTGCCTGACGGTGGCCAGCCACAACAGTCTGTGCCAGGGCCACATCCTGATTGGCGGCACCGAGGCGCAAAAGGCCAAGTTCCTGCCCGACCTCGCCAGCGCCACGAAACTGGGCGCCTGGGGCCTGACCGAACCCGGCAGCGGCAGTGACAGCGGCGGCATGCAGTCGCGCGCCGTAGAGCAGGCCGACGGCAGCTGGATTCTGAACGGCTCCAAGAACTTCATCACCCAGGGCAGCGTGGGCGGCACCTACGTGATCCTGGCCCGCACCGACGCCGCGCGCCCCGGCAAGGGCAAGAACGACGGCATCTCGGCGTTCGTGTTCAACCGCGACGAGGTGCAGGGCTTCTCGATTGGCCGCAAGGAAGACAAGCTGGGCCTGCGCAGCAGCGACACCGCGCAGCTGATTTTTGAAGACATCCACCTCCCTGCTGACGCCCTGCTGGGCGAGCGCGGCAACGCCTTCAAGGACGTCATGAAGGTGCTGGACGGCGGCCGCGTGGGCATT
Organism: Deinococcus arcticus; assembly: GCF_003028415.1. Classification (NCBI taxonomy): domain Bacteria; kingdom Thermotogati; phylum Deinococcota; class Deinococci; order Deinococcales; family Deinococcaceae; genus Deinococcus; species Deinococcus arcticus. Next base: position 9,159 of record NZ_PYSV01000002.1, on the reverse strand, counting down.
GCGGCCATGGGCCTGGGCCTGGGCCGCGCCGCCTACGAGTACGCCGCGCGCTACACGATGGGCCGCGAGCAGTTTGGCAAGCCCATTGCCCACAACCAGAACCTCGCCTTCCGACTGGCCGATATGGACACCAAGCTGGAAGCCGCCCGCCTGCTGATCCGCAAGGCCGCCGACCTGAAAGACGCGGGCATGAACTTCACGGTGCCCGTGGCCCGCGCCAAGCTGTACGCCACCACGGTGGGCGTGGAAGCCTGCGACGAGGCCATCCAGATGCTGGGCGGCTACGGCTACATCAAGGAGTACCCCGTGGAGCGCTTCTGGCGGGACAACCGCCTGACGCGCATTGGCGAGGGCACCGACGAGGTGCAGCGTCTGGTCATCAGCCGCGACGTGCTCAAGCGCTTCGCGCAGTAAGCCAGGAGACAGATTTCAGTTTGAGGCGCGGCGGCCATCCTGGGATGGTGCCGCGCCTCAACACCATTTCGCTCCGCACCTTGCTGACCGCACGTAGCAACCTCCCCCTGCGGCCCGATGACCGGATGGAACATGTGCTTCTCCGGTTCCGCGTGCCCTTTGACGCCGCCGCAACAAGTAAGAATGCCGCGCAGCTCATGCAGGGCAATCTTGTCTTCTGGTTTCTCAAAGGCCAGCTGGACAGCCTTGAACTCACCGCCCCGCACGGGCCGTCCGACCTCATCAACTGGTGCGGCTTCGATTGGGTGCAGGACAGAGACCGGTTGCTGCATTGGTGCCAGGCCCAGGGTATCCCGCTTGCCCTGGTTCTGGAAGAAGGGGAAAGTCAGCTCTGGCAGAGCCCTTCCGGTGCGCTGTTGTCCGTCCACGAGGGGAAACTCTGGAACGTCACCCTGGATCTCTTTACACCGGAATCGCGGCCCAGGGCCGGATCGGCACCCCGTCGCGGTGCACCTCAATGACCCGGCCCACGTCGGTCAGGGTCTGGGTGGCGCGCATGGCGTCGTAATACTGCAGCCGCCGCGCCACCGCGCCCAGCTCAAAGGTCCAGTACAGGCCCATCAAGGGGTTGATCCACAGTTCGCTGCCCTGGGTGCGGCTGGTGGCGTGGTGGTCACCGTACTGCCCGTCCACCGCGCTCAGAATGCTGCTGTTCACGATGCTGGTGTACCGGGGCATCATCTGAAAGACGGCCTCGCAGGCGTCGCGGTATTTCTGGACGGCGGGCATCTCCGGCGTGAGGCTGAAGGCGCCCAGGTACGCGCCAGCCCGGCTCAGTTCCGCTGCCGCCTCCAGATACTGCGCGTGGCAGACTCCGTGAAAGGCGTCAATGCCAAAGCCCAGGCAGGCCAGCAATTTGTGAACGCCGCTCAGTTCGTTCACGGCGACGAGGCTGGCGGCGTCCTCGTGCGGCGTGCCCAGGCCAGCCTCGTCGCCGCGCATCAGGGAATCGGTGCCGCCGTCCACCAGCAGCACGGTGTCCACCTGCAGATGCCGGACCAGCGCTTCGTAAGCGGTCTTCAGGGGCGCGGCGCCCACCTTGCGAAAGGCGTACACGGTGTCCGGCTCGCCCTGGGTACGCAGCCAGCGGCTCAGCCAGTATTCGGGAAAGTAGTCGCCCGGCGTGACCAACAGCTCCGGGGTTACCTCAAAGACGGCCTGCGCTAGAGGGGGCCGGGGCACATATGGCAGGCTGGTAAACGAATAATTCGCCAGAAACACCGCTTTGCCCTCGGCCCTCAGGGCAAAGTACAGTGGCAGGCCGCAAAACACGTCAAAGCCGCCCCCCATCCCCGCAATCAGAATGCGCTGGCTGGAGGCCAGTTCACAGAAAAACGGGGGCTGCAGCGCGCTGAGCATGGCCTATTCTCTCAGACTGGCCCCGAAGCTTTGCGCCGGCTGGCCCTGCGCTGCAACGCCCGCGTAACTCTGGCCCTGGCATCCTCCGGGTCATGAAGCTGCGGCTTCTGTGGAGGTGCGCTATGAACCGAATTTTGCTCAGTGCTGCCCTGCTGCTCTCTGGCAGCGCCCTGGCCCAGTCCATTCCCTTGGTCTCGGACGCCCTGAACTATGCCCGCACCGGCACCGTAGCCAAGGACACGCGCGCCGTGGTGTACGCGACAGTCACGCTGGTCTCGGCCCTGCCCGCCCAGACGGCCGACCGCACGGTGGTGGCCTACGGCAGCGGCCCGCTGAACCTGGGCGGCGCAGCGGGCGCGCCCCAGCTCACCGGCGAGTTTCCGGTGCTCTGGAACACAGGCAAGCCGTTTTTAAACACCGGGGCCACCCTCAGCCTCGCCCTGAACCCGGACGGTAGCGCGCTGGTGGGGCTGAAACTGGACGGCAAGAACTTCCTGGGGCGGCCCCCCGCGCCGGTGAAGTTCACGCCAGCTGGCGAGGTGCTGGTCGCCACAGGCATCAACGTGGGGGGCTTCCGCACCATGACCCTCACGTTGAACAAGGGCATCTGGCCCCCGCCCGGTGCCCAGAGCGCCCAACCTGTTCAGCCGGCGCAGCCGCCCAAGCCCACGGGCGTCCGCGTGCGGGTCAGCAGCCGCCTCGTGGTCACCAATGCGGACGACGGCTTTGCCGACAACACCCTGGAACTGTACGCCAGCATCTGGACGGGCAGCGGTGATCTGAGGCTGGCCAACACCTCCGCCGGAAAGGGGGCGCAGTTTGCCGGTGAGACGGTGATTGTGGATATTCCCTTCGCCAGTGCCGATGCCCGGTTCCTGGCGGTGGGCGGGCTGGTCATTGACCGCGATTCGGCGTCCAAGGACGATCTGCTCTGGCGCCATCCCGGCGCCAAGTTTGACCTGCTGGGGGCGGTGCAGGCCAAACCACAGGGCCCCACCTCCTGGACCCTGCCCGGCGACCGCAGCGACGAGAGCGCCGATCTGGTCATCACGGTCGAGAAGGTGGAGGACCTGTACTGAGGGCGGTTGGGGGGCCCGGTGGAGGGCCCTGGCCCAGAAGCGGCCCCACTGGAACCACACGAGGCCTCGCCCCCTGCCCCTGCCGGTCTCCAGCTCCAGCTGGGCTAGGCGCTGCGCTGTGCCCAACTGCAGGAGACCGCACGGCAGGTGACCGCTTAACGTTCATCCATGAATGAAATCATCGTAAGCCCCGTGCCATCTGTGTCAGACCGGGGGGCCTACAATGGCGACATGAAGGGCCTGCGCGAATTTGTGGAGTGGTTGCGCGAGGTGCTCCAGGGGAGCCCGCAACCCCAGCCCGTGCCGGTGCCCGTCCGCGTGCGCGAGCGACAGCGCCGCTGATTGGATCACTGGATTCTTCTCTTTCTGCCCTTCCCTCGCCCACCGTTCCAGCGGTGGGCGTGTTCTGTGCCGGGTGGCGGGCAGCCTGGATGAGGGCCAGTCGTCCTGGGCCACACGTGCCGGCTTCGGGTGTGCCGGCGCGGCGCGGAAATGCGCCGCCGCGTTCAGGCGCTATTCTGCGGGGCGTGGTGGATGGCGATCATGGAATGGGAGAGCTGCGCGCGCTGATCGCGTCTCGCCCGGAAGACGACCGGGCGAGGATTGAAGCGGCCTACGCCTTTGCGCGCGACGCCCACGATGGGGTCAGCCGCAAGAGTGGCGAGCCTTACATCACGCATCCCGTGGCGGTGGCGGTCATTCTGGCCCGGCTGGGCATGGACACCGACAGCATCATGGCCGGGCTGCTGCACGACACCGTCGAGGATGTGGACGGCGTGACCTTCGAGCTGATCGAAAGCCAGTTCGGGCCGGATGTCCGGCGCATTGTGGAAGGGGAGACCAAGGTCAGCAAGCTCTCCAAGCAGGGCTCGCAGAGCGCCGAGGTGAGCGAGACCGGGCGCGACGTGCAGGCCGAGAACCTGCGCCAGATGCTCATTGCCATGACCGGCGACATCCGCATCATCGTGGTGAAGCTGGCCGACCGCCTGCACAACATGCGCACGCTGGGCGCCATGAAGCCCGAAAAGCAGGTGCGCATTGCCCGGGAAACCATGGACATCTTCGCGCCGCTGGCCCACCGCCTGGGCATCGGGCAGATCAAATGGGAACTGGAAGACCTGAGTTTTCAGTACCTGCACCCGGATGACTACGCGTATCTGCGCTCGCGCCTGCGCACCCGCCAGGAAGAGCGCGACGCCCTGATTACCCGCGCCGTGGCCGATCTGCGCGCCGCCCTGGAAGACGACCTGGAACTCCCGGAATGGGTCTCGGACATTGATATTGCCGGGCGCAGCAAACACCTGTGGAGCATCCACAACAAGATGAAGCGCGAGGGCAAGGCGCTGGAGCAGATTTTTGACCTGCTGGCCATCCGCGTGATGCTGACCCCCCGTGACCTCGTGGTGCCCCCCGGTACCGACGAGGCCCGCCGGGAGCGCGCCGAGGCCACCCGCGAGAAGCGCATCTGTTACCACACGGTCAGCATCGTGCATTCCATCTGGACACCGCTGCCGGGGCGTTTCAAGGATTACATCGCGGTCCCCAAACCCAACGGCTACCAGTCGCTGCACACCACGGTGATTTCCCAGAGCGGCCAGCCTATCGAGGTGCAGATTCGCTCCCGGCGCATGCACGAGGTCGCGGAATTCGGTATTGCCGCGCACTGGATGTACAAGCAGGGCTCGCAGCTGGCTGCCCGGGACCGCGAAAACTGGATTGCCCAGCTGCGCGAGCTGCAAAACGAGATCAACGACGCCTCGGACTATATGGACGCGGTGAAAACCGACATCCTGTCGCAGCGGGTGCGCGTCTTTACGCCCAAGGGCCTGGCGATCAGCCTGCCGGCGGGCAGCACACCCATTGATTTCGCGTACCACATTCACACCCGCATTGGCGAAACCACCGTGGGTGCGCGGGTGAACGGCTCGATTGTGCCCCTGTCGCACCGGCTGGGCAACGGCGACATGGTGGAAATCGTGACCAGCAAGAACGGCCACCCCAGCAAGGACTGGCTGAACTTCACGGTTACCCGCTCGGCACGCGCCAAGATTCGCCACCATTTCCGCCAGCAGGAACGCACCGAGGCCCTGCAGCACGGCCACGACCTGCTGGAGCGCTACCTGCGCAAGCGGCAGCTGGCCGTGCGCCAGCTGATGCGCACCAAGCTGCTTGAAGACGCCACCCAGAAGCTGCTGGGCACCCGCAACCCCGACGACCTGTATCAGGCGCTGCACGCCGGCAAGCTGACGCCCAGCGGCGTGGGGCGCGTGCTCTCGCCGCAGCTGGCCCAGGAACAGGCCCCCAGCGCCAGCCGCCGCGCGCCGGTGCCCCGGGCCCCCGAGCCCGGCGGCGTGTACGTGGAGGGCTTTACCACCACCACCAAGCTCAGCCAGTGCTGCAATCCCATTCGCGGCGATCAGGTCATGGGCTACCTCACCCGTGGGCGCGGTGTCAGCGTGCACCGCATTGACTGCCCCAACATGATCCGGCTGCTCAAGGACGAACCCGAGCGCTGCGTGGCGGCCTCCTGGGAAGCGGGTACGGCGGGCACCATGCTGGTGGATGTGGACGTGGTGGCACCGGACCGGCAGGGCCTGCTGGCCGACGTGCTGGGCGTGCTGGCGCGCGAGAAGCACAGCCCCACCAAGGTGGAGGCCGTGGTGGGCCAGGAAGAGATTGCCGTGATTCACCTGCGGCTGCATGTGGCCGGTCAGGGCGACCTGGAAGCGGTGCGCCGGGCCATTCTGGCTGTGCCCGGCGTGACGGATGTGGTGCGGGTGGGCGGGCGCAAGCGCAACGGCGCCGGCTCGTAGCGGGCGCACTCTAGACTGCGGGCCATGCGCCTGCGCTCCGCCCACCCCCCGAGGCCCCTGTGTCCCTGACCCTGCTGCCGGATCTGGGCGACCTGCTGCGGCTGCAGCCGCAGTTCAACGCCGGCACGGTGGTTGAAGCCCTGCGCCACCTGGGCACGCGGGAGGTGCACTGGGCCACGGGCCCCGACCCCGACCACCCCCTGCGCGACGCGCTGCCCGCCGCTGGAATCCAGCTTCAGGAGGTGGCTCCTGACTGGGCCTGGGCCGACGCCGAGCACGAACAGCTGCTGTCGTTTCTGGGCCAGTACCCCCAGGGCCGCGAGCGCCTGAGGCAGGCCGCGCAGGCCGGACGCGATCTGGCGGCCCTGGTGACCGCACCCCTGACGTTGCCCCAGGCCGTCAGCCCTGGGCTGCTGGCCCAGCTTCAGACCCTGCTGGACGCCGAACGCACTGCCCTGGACGAGGGCCCCGGCACCCGCTGGCGTGCGCGGCGCCTGGGAGAAACGGGGCAGGCCCTGGCCGGTCAGGGCGGCGTGGCGCTGGTGCCTCTGGACGACCTGCCGGGGCTGTTACCCGCGCTGCCCGGCGCCCAGTTGCCTGATCTGAGCGGTTTTGTGCCCGGCGAGACCAGCCGCCTGCGCGCCCTGGCCGACCGCGCGTGGCAGCTGGGCGAGGCCGACGACCTGGGCAGCCTGCTGGCGGCCCTGGCGCGCGAGGGTGGCGACGCCGTGACCCCCCGCGCCGAACTGGACGCCGCCGAGGCACACATCTACCTGGCGGCCGGCGAACTGGCAGCGGCCCGCGCCCGGCTGGAACGCGCCGCGCACGCCCTGACCGACCACCTGCCGCGCAGTCTGCCGGGGCTGGTGCTGGCGCGGCTGGGGCAGGTGCGCGACGCCCAGGGCGAACGCGACCTCGCCCGGCGCACCTACCAGGCCACCCTGGCGCTGAGCTACGCGCCGCAAGTGGCCCGGGAGGCGGCCCAGGCCGGGCTGGAGACGCCGTTTACCCTGGCGCTGTGAGGGCCGCCTACCTGACTGCCGCTGCTATGGCCCGCCCGGCCACGCGCCCGCTGAACAGGCAGCCGCCCAGAAAGGTGCCTTCCAGCGCGCGGTAGCCGTGCAGCCCGCCGCCCCCGAAGCCTGCCACCTCGCCCGCCGCGTACAGGCCGGGCATGGGCTGGCCGCCGGGGCCCAGCACCCGGCCCTGCAGGTCGGTTTCCAGGCCGCCCAGGGATTTGCGCGTCAGGATATTCAGGCGCACGGCGATCAGCGGGCCGTCTGCCGGGTCCAGCAGGGGCGCGGGCCTGGCCACCCGGATCAGGCGCTCGCTGAGCAGGGCCCGGGCACCCCGCACCACCGCCAGTTGTGGGTCCTTGCCCGCCACGTTGCGCAGCTGCAGGTCGCGGTCCCGGACTTCCTGGGCCACCACGCCGTGGTTCACCAGATCCGTGCCCGTCAGTTCATTCATGCCCGTCACCAGGGCCCGCAGGTCGCCGCGCACCACGAAATCGGCGCCCCGGTCCATGAACGCCTGCACAGGGGGCTGCACGGCCTTGCCAGCGCGGCGCAGGGTCAGCGGCAGGCTGCGGCCAGTCAGATCCGGGTTCTGCTCACTGCCCGAGAGGGCAAACTCCTTCTTGATGATGGCCCGGTTGAGCACAAACCACGTGTAGGGGTAGCCGTGCCGGGTGATGTGCTGCAGGGTGTCCAGGCTGCTGGCCCCCGGGAGATGGGGGAAGGGCAGCCGCCGGCCCGTAGGGTCCAGCCACAGGCTGCTGGGCCCGGGCAGAATGCGAATGCCGTGGCCCGGCCAGACCGGGTTCCAGTTGCGCAGCCCCTCGGTGTAGTGCCACATGCGGTCAGGGTTGATCAGGCGCGCGCCGGCCGCGTGCACCGCCTGTTGCAGGGCGCCGTCCACATGGGCAGGCACGCCGGACACCATGAACGCGGGCGCAGGCCCCAGCCGCTCGGCGGGCCAGTGGCGGCGCACCAGGGCGTGGTTGCCGCCGATCCCGCCCGAGGTCACCAGCACGGCCTGGGCGTTCAGGCTGAAGTCGCCTACCACCACCCGCGAACTGTTTTCCCCGCGCGCCGTGTCCGAGGGCTCCAGCACGTCGCCGTACACGCCGTGCACCACGCCGCCTTCGATATTCAGCCCGCGCACCCGGTGACGAAAGCGAAAGCCAATCCGGCCCGCCTGCACGTGCCCGCGCACCTGCCGCTCAAAAGGTTCCAGCACGCCGGGGCCGGTGCCCCAGGTGACATGAAAGCGCGGCACGCTGTTGCCGGGCAAACCCGCGCCCGCGCCGCCCCGCTCGGCCCAGCCCACCGCCGGAAACCAGCGCAGGCCCAGGCCACGCAGCCACGCCCGCTTTTCGCCCGCCGCAAAATCCACATACGCCTGCGCCCACTGCCGGGGCCAGTGGTCCTCGGGACGGTCAAAGGTGGCGGCGGTCATCCAGTCGCGCAGCGCCAGCTCCCGGGAATCGCGGATGCCCAGCCGGCGCTGCTCGGGGCTGTCCACGAAAAACAGCCCGCCCAGTGACCAGTGGGCCTGACCGCCCAGGTTCTGCTCGCCTTCCTGGTCCAGCAGCAGCACGCGCCGTCCGGCATTGGCCAGTTCAGCGGCGGCCACCAGCCCGGCCAGCCCCGCGCCAACCACAAGTACGTCCGTCTCCAGTGTGGGCATACGTCATTAAACAGTGTGCACAGGAGGGAACGGGACCCATTGGCCAGCGGACCACTAGCCGTCCGTGCAGGTTGCGCAGATGTGAGAACTCAAAAGTGCCGCCCAACCTTGGGTGAACAGCGCATTGGGCGAACTGTCAGGTGCGCCGTGGGGGCCGGCCCTACGCTGGGGCCGTTCACCCCACAAGGGGGCACTTCAGCCACACGGAGGGCACCACCATGACCATGACGAATGAAACTGTGCTGGACAAACTGCAGTACCTGCTGGGCACCCTGCGCGACGGCGAGAAGGGCTTCAAGGACGCGGCCGAGCACGCCACCGACCCCCAGTTGCGCCAGCTGTTCATGGAGCGCAGCGTGCAGCGCGCCCAGATGGCCGGCGATGTGGAAAGCCACATCAGCCGCCTGGGTGACAAGCCCCGCGAAGGTGGCAGCGTGGGCGCCGCCCTGCACCGTACCTGGCTGAACGTGCGTGACGCCCTGACCGGCCGCGACGACTATCAGGTGGTGGCCGAGTGCGAGCGCGGGGAAGACGTGGCCGTCGAGAACTACCAGGACGTGCTCAAAGAAGCCGAACTGCCCGCCGAGATCCGCTCCTTTGTGGAGGGGCAGTACGCCCAGGTGAAGGCCAGCCACGACCAGATCCGCGACATGAAGCACAGCATGCAGGCCAGCTGAGCCGAAACAGCAGAAGCGGGGCCCCCCCCCAACCCCCCCGCCGCGCGCGACGGAGGGTGGTGTTAA